>JAFGJF010000550.1 GCA_016929205.1 Anaerolineae bacterium | reverse complement strand
CGCCGCGAAAGATGCGCGTGGCGCCAAAGCCGGTCCAATCCGCGGGGATGACCGGGGCGATTTCCAGGCCCTTGTAGGTGGGGCGGATGCCCAGGATCCACTGGGTGATCGCGACGTAATTCCAGGCCGCCGTGCCGGTCAGCCACGAGTTCTTGGCCTCACCGTGGGTTGGCGCGTCCTTGCCGGCGATCATTTGGGCATAGACGTACGGTTCGCAGCGGTGCAGGTCGCTGATCGGCTCTCTCGCCGATGGATTGATGCGGGTGTAATAGTCGAACGCGCGCTCGCCGTTGCCGGTCATTGCTTCGGCGATCATGATCCAGGGATTGTTGTGGCAAAAGATGCCGGCGTTTTCCTTGTACCCGGGCGGGTAGGACGAAATTTCACCCAGGTGCAGATAGTAGCGCGAAAAGGCCGGCTGCTGGAGCACGATGCCGTGCGGCGTCGCCAGGTATTTTTCCACCGAGGTAAGGGCCTGCTCTGCCTTGCCGTCCTGGAGTCCGATCCCGGCCAACAGGCAAAAGCCCTGCGGTTCGATAAAGATCTGGCCTTCCTCACACTCTTTTGAGCCGACCGGCATGCCAAAATCATCGTAGGCGCGGCGGAACCATTCCCCATCCCAGCCGTGTTCGAGAACGGTCGCCGTCATTTTGGACGCGGCGTCGAGGTAGAACTGCGGATCGTCGATCTCGCCGGCCTCGGATCGGTTGGTCAACTCACAGATGGCTGCCATCTCTTTTGCCGCCAGCACGAACAGCGCGCCGATAAAGACCGACTCGGCGACCTTGCCCTCTTTGTTGGTCGTCGTCTGGAAAGACTGGCCCGGTTCGTCCGAAAAGCAGTTCAGGTTCAGGCAGTCGTTCCAGTCAGCGCGGCCGATCAAGGGCAGGCCGTGCGGGCCCAGCCGATCCAACGTGTACTGGAGGCTGCGCTGCAAATGTTCGTAGAGCGGCTGCTCGGTGCCGGGTTTGTTTTCATAGACCACCGGCTCGTCGAGGATGCTCACGTCGCCCGTTTCTTTCAGGTAGGCGGCCACACCGAGCACCAGCCACAGCGGATCGTCGTTGAAATTGCTGCCCACGGCGTCGTTGCCACGCTTGGTAAGCGGCTGGTATTGGTGAAACGCGCCCCCTGATTCCAGTTGCGTCGCCGCCAGGTCGAGGGTACGTTCGCGGGCGCGCTCGGGGACCATGTGCACAAATCCCAGCAAGTCCTGGTTAGAATCGCGAAATCCCAGGCCGCGCCCAATGCCCGATTCAAAGAACGAGGCCGAACGCGACATGTTAAAGGTGGCCATGTTTTGGTAGGCATTCCAGATGTTGACCATGCGGTTGGTGTGTTCGTCGGGCGTTTCGACCTGGTAGATGTCCAGCAAACCGCTCCAGTAGCGCTTGAGGGCGTCAAATGCGGCCTCGACGTGGTCCTTTTGCAGGTATTTGGCGATGATCGGTTTGACCGTCCGTTTGTTGAGCGTTTGCGAATCGGGTGGATCGAATTTGTCATCCCTGGGATTCTCGTGATAGCCGAGGACAAAGATGATCTCCCGGCTTTCGCCCGGTTCGAGTCTCATCTCGATGTGATGTGAGCCCATTGGGGCCCAACCGTAGGCGATCGAGTTGGCGGATTCGCCGCGTTCGACGACGGCCGGGTTGTCCCATCCACGATAGGGGCCCAAAAAGATGTCGCGCTGAGTGTCAAACCCGGCCAGCGGTTCCGAACAGGCAAAATAGGCAAAATGATCGCGCCGTTCGCGGTATTCGGTCTTGTGATAGATCACCTCGTCGACGACCTCGACCTGGCCGGTGCTGAAATTGCGCTGAAAATTGGTGGCGTCGTCGTTGGCATCCCACAGGCAGAATTCGATGCTCGAAAAAACAGAGATCTCGGCCGGCTGGTCCCGGTTGTTGGTTGCCGTAAACTGCCATATTTCGAGCGTCTCTCCCAGCGGCACAAAATACCGGGTCTGGGTGGTGATCCCCTTGTAGATCGATCCGATCGTCGTGTAGCCCAGCCCGTGGCGGCAGATGTATTCGTCCAGCTTGTGCCGGGTGGGCTGCCATGAAGAGGACCAGAATTCGCCGCCGGCGTTATCCCGGACATAGATGTAGCGCCCGCCAAAGTCCATCGGGACATTGTTGTACCGGTAGCGGGTGAGGCGGCGCAGCCGCGCGTCGCGATAAAAGGAATACCCCCCGGCCGTGTTGGAAATGATGCCAAAATAATCCTCACACCCCAAATAGTTGATCCAGGGGAGCGGGGTATCCAGTTGGGTGATCACATACTCACGCTGTTTGTCGTCAAATCTTCCGTAACGCATCTGTACTCCTCCTCACAAGAGCGACTCTGTCGCTGTCCTCATAAAAACGATAATAAAGCTGATGATACCGGTGATAACGCCGATCAGGCACAGCCAGGCCATGACACGTGTTATCATGACGACAAGATCTGGTTGCTCATCTTGCCATTCGTGAGCGACAAAGGCGGAAATCATCCCGATACCGCCCATAATGGCTGTACCGATAGTCGAGACTGCTATCCACGAATTGAATTCAAGTCCTAATTTGAGTGGAATAGCGACGATGATCAGGAACCCGCCAACGAGTTTACCAATATGGCCCGGCTTGAGCTTGAACTCGCGCTGCTGTGTTTCTTCAGACATCATCTTTGCTAGGCTTTGTACTTTTTGTCATAGAGGTGTTGATCGTAAGGCGCTCTCCTGCCCGGGCAATCGGGCCTGGGACAGAGCTGGCAGCTTTCAAAGTCGTATTCGGTTGGGAATCGAATGCCGGAAACGCTCTTGGTCGGGGTCATCAAAAAGCTGTCCGAGAGATGAACGCCGATTTCATCGCTGCGGTTATCCAGCAGGGCAAAGAGGTGTCGCTGCTCTTTCAGGGGCCAGTCGGCCAGAGAGCCAGGGTTCATGGTTGCCGTGGAACCGGGCTGGTATTCTCGGGTGATGTGATCGCCCAAATGCTGCGTTGCTTGCCCCAGCGCCATCTCTTGAATTTTTTCCGCCCAAAACCGCTCCAATAAGTCTTGCCGGGACTGCCCCCATTCGTGCAGTTCGGTGCCGCAGGTGGCGACGTAGGCAAAGACGCGATGCACGTTTTCGAGATTGACGCGCAAGACGCGGCTGGCAAACGATATGCTATCGATCACGACACGATCGTCTTCCCGGTGCTCGACAAACGCAACCTTGACCATTGCCTTTGGCCGGGCTATCTGTTGTGCATGCGCAGCAAAGCGCTCGAGTTCACGACTGTGGTCGCTGTCTGCTTGCACGCGGGTTCGTTTTCGTAACACGTCTAGGTCGATGTGAAAGGGGATGTCTTGAAGCAAGGTTAGTGTATTCATAGCCGTCTCTGCATAAACAAGGATTAGGATTTCCCAACGTTCTGGCACATTTTACACGATTTCTGTGTTTCTGTCGAACAGGTGCAACTCTGTGAGCGTATTTGGCGCTGCCGACTTGAGGTGCGCTTTTGCCGTAATTTTGGCCATAGAACTGGCATCTGGTCGACAAACCACTGGCGACAGATATAGCGCCTCACCGGCAAATGCGCCCCGCAGGGACGATGGTTTGCCGTTCTAGATCAGACGTGTTACAATGGACGCCTGAATTTGATGGACAGCAGGGAGTTGAGGAAGCAGGTTTGGAGTGACGACACCGGCACACCTTCACGTTCACTCTCAATACACGCTTTTGGGGAGCACAGCATCGATCGAGGATCTGGTCGATCGGGCTGCCGGGGATGGTATGCGTTGCCTGGCCTTGACCGACACTTGTGCTCTGTACGGCGCTGTTGCTTTTGCCAAACAATGTCACGAGGTCGGCATTCAACCGATCGTCGGCATGGCGATGACTGTGGCCCTGCCGCAGGATCTGTGGTTGCCGCATGACCTGCGGTTGCCGCAAGGTTCGCGCCCGCTTGTTGCT
>JAFGJF010000549.1 GCA_016929205.1 Anaerolineae bacterium | reverse complement strand
GACAGGCCGACCTGGTGTTGTTGAGCGCGCCGCCCGTCATCGCCGTGACCGACGCCGCCCTGCTGGCAGCCCAGGTCGATGGCACGCTGTTGATCGTTCGCGCCGGCGGGACCGAACGCGCACACGTCCAACGCGCCAAAACGCTGCTGGAAAAAGTCAATGCCAACCTGGTTGGAGCCGTGCTCACCAACGCTACCCGCGACGGCGTGCTCAAAGACTATTACAAGGAGCGGTCGTAAATGAAGGGACTCATTCTCAGCGGCGGAAAAGGCACCCGTTTGCGCCCGATCACCTACACCCGGGCCAAACAATTGGTCCCGGTAGCCAACAAGCCGGTTTTGTTCCGGGTCATCGAATCGATCGTCGATGCCGGGATCACCGAGATCGGCATCGTCGTTGGCGATACGGCGCCCGATATCAAAAACGCGGTTGGGGATGGCAAACAATTTGGGGCGAAAATCAGATTCATTGCCCAGGATGCGCCCCTGGGACTGGCGCACGCGGTCAAGATCAGCCAGGATTTCCTGGGTGACGACCGTTTTGTGATGTTTTTGGGAGACAATGTGATCCAGGGCGGGATATCGAAACTGATCGGCAGTTTTGAAACCTGTGGTTACGACAGCCAGATCGTGCTCAAGCGCGTCGAGGATCCCCGGCAGTACGGCGTCGCGGAACTCAAAGAAGATGGCAGCATTGCCCGCCTGGTCGAAAAACCGCGCGAACCGCAGAGCGACCTGGCCCTGGTCGGGATCTATATGTTCACGCCGGCCGTATTCCAGGCCGTGAACAACATTACGCCCTCCTGGCGCGGCGAACTCGAGATCACCGATGCGATCCAGTGGCTCGTCGGCCAGGGGTACAACGTCCACCCCTACGTACACGAAGGATGGTGGATCGACACCGGCAAGATGGAAGATATGCTCGAAGCCAACCGCCTGGTATTGGACGAGATCGAGCCCATGATCGACGGCTATGTGGACCGGGATTCCCGTCTCACCGGTAAGGTGACGATCGAAGAGGGCGCCGAGATTGTCAACAGCGTCATTCGCGGCCCGGCGATCATTGGCAAAGAGACGCAATTGGTCAACGCCTATGTCGGCCCGTTCACCAGCATCGACCATCATTGTATGATCAAGAATGCCGAAATCGAATACAGCATCGTCCTCGAGCACAGTTCGATTATCGATATCGAACAGCGGATCGAAGACAGCCTGATCGGGCGCAATGTCGAGATCGTGCGTTCGCCGCTCAAGCCAAGAGCGTATAAACTAACCCTCGGCGACAACAGCCGTGTGGGATTGATCGGAAATGGACACTAACCAGGAAGGGGGTGATCTTATGCCAAACGCAAAAAAATGGCGCAAAAGAAAAATGGCCAAACACAAGCATCGCAAACGTCTCAAGTTAACACGATGGCAGCGACGACAGAAATAGTCCGAGACTGTAGCCCTTTTTGAAAGCGTGTGATTGCGTCCGATGATGCCTTGCAGCCAAAAGCGAACGCTTCACACGCTTTTGGAAAGAGGCATTCATTCACTCAACCATGTCACAACCTTTCGGAATCTAGCCCTAGGTCCAATCAGCGGAGAACCGGGAGGTTGTTTCTTTTTTTATCGCTAAACAAACACAGGTAAAGCGTATGAAAACGACTTTGATCTATCCTGGCATTGCCGGATACGGATTCAAGAGCGTTGGCAAGGGAATGGAAGCCGGCTGGATCAGCCATGGGCTGGCCCACCTCAGTTCGGCCGCCAAGGCCCAGGGATTTGAGATCGATCTGATCGACTTGAGAGCATTGGACGGCTGGGAGCATTTTCGCGCCGAACTCGAAACCCGCAAGCCCGACGTGATCGGGGTGACCATGATGAGCGTCGATTTTAACCCGGCGATGAAATGCGTCGACATAGCCAAGGAGGTCGATCCGGCTATCGTGACCATCGTCGGCGGGCCACATCCCACCCTGGCCCTGGACGAAGTCAGCAAAAACGGCCACATTGATTACATTATCACCCACGAGGGCGAGATCACCTTTCCCCAAGTGCTGAAAGCGATCGCCGAGGGCAGCCCGCCCGCCGACCGGGTGATCGTTGGCGAATGCCCCAACCTGGACGATCTGCCTTTTCCGGATCGCGATCTGTTTCTCAACGAGTGGCGGAAATTTGGCTATACCAGCGACTCGCCGGAAGATCCGTTTGTCGCCGAACTGCCGCCGCCTTTTGTGACGATCATTGCCGGGCGAGGCTGCAAATACAACTGTTCTTTCTGCCAGCCGGCCGAGCGCCGGATCTTTGGCGGCGCCGTGCGGCGGCGCTCGCCCCAAAACATCATCGCCGAACTGGAACAGCTCCGTGAAACCTATCATTTTGCCAGCCTGATGTTCCACGACGATACGCTGACCGGCGATCGGGATTGGGTGATCGAATTCTGCAAGCTGTACCAGGAACGCGGATTCACCCAGCCGTTCTTTTGCCAAAACCGGGCCGATATCATCGTCCGGCACGAAGAGTTGATCGCCCTGATGGCAAAAGCAGGATGCAAGGGATACTTTGTCGGGTTTGAGAGCGGCAACGATCGTGTGCTCAAGTTCATTCGCAAAGGGACGACGCGCGAGATCAACTTGCAGGCCGCCAGGATCTGCCGGAAATATGGGATCCGGATCTGGGCCAACTATATGCTCGGCTTGCCCACCGAAACCAAACAAGAGGTGATGGATACGATCTCGATGCTAAAAGAGATGGATCCGGATTATTACAGCCCGGCCTTTTACACACCTCACCCCGGCAGCGACCTGTATGACTATTGTGTTGAAAACGATCTCAGCCTGATCACCAGCCACGACCAATACCGGCGCAACCCAACCGAAGTCAAGATCAAGGGCCAGGATTACGATTTTTTGAACTGGGCGCTCCAGGAATCGCAAAAGCGCAAGCCGATCAACCAGCTCGGGCGCAGCGTCCGCACATTCTGGAAACGGTACGCCCAGCCGCGCAAAATTGCGCGCAAGCTGAAGGAACTCGTTGCTCGCTAGATAACAGCCGAATCGGTAAGGAAGTCTTATGAAACCAGGCATGAAAACCGCCATCAAGATCACCTTGTACACCTTGACGTGTTTGCTGGTCGTCTCGACCGCGTTCACGATGGGATACGCGGTTCGTGGCGTGCAATCGCCGCCGTCCCCACAAACAGCGTCGTTCTCGGTGTTCTGGGAAGCGTGGGACCTGATCAACGCCCATTTTTACGGCGATGCGTCCGACGATACAGCGCGCACCTATGGCGCGATCGAGGGCAGCCTGACCCCACTGCAGGATCCCTACACCCTCTTTATTGAACCTCAGGAACACAAGCGCGAAGAGGAAGAACTGCGCGGCAGTTTTGGCGGAATCGGAGCCTGGGTCGAACAAACACCCGACGGGCGTATCGTCCTGACGCCGATGGAAGGGCGCCCCGCCGAAAAGGCAGGTGTCCTGGCCGGAGACGAACTCGTCGCCGTAGACGGGACCCCCATTACGCCCGACATGTCGCTCGATCAAGTCGTCTCGATGGTCAAAGGCGAAACCGGGAAAATTGTCACCCTGACCATCCGGCGTCAAGGCCAGGATGACCTGCTGACCATCGATGTGCGCAGAGCAGAGATTGTCACCGAGTCGGTCGTCTGGAAACTGTTGGAACAAGACGGGACGATCGGCTACATTCAGCTCACCATGTTCAACGAACGCACCAACGACGAACTCGAAGAGGCGATCCAAGAACTGCGCAAGCAGGGCGCAGAAAAGTTTATCATCGACCTGCGCAACAACGGTGGAGGACTCTTGGGATCGGCCGTCGACGTCACCAGCCAGTTTCTCTACGACGGCATCGTCCTGTACGACAGCAAGAGCAATGGCGAAGAAAAGTCCTATCCGGTCAAAGGAAGAGGTGTGGCCCGCGACGATCCCATTGTGATTCTGGTCAACGGCAACACCGCCAGCGCATCCGAAATCGTCGCCGGGGCCATTCAAGATCGCGAACGGGGCAAGCTGATCGGCACAAGCACCTTTGGTAAAGCCTCGGTGCAGCTCTTGTTTAACCTGAGCGACGGATCGTCGTTACACGTCACCAATGCCCATTGGCTCACACCCAATCATAGAGACATCAATGGCGTCGGCCTGACCCCCGACATCGTCGTCAACATCACCGACGAGGATCGCCAGAACAACACCGATCCGCAGTTGGAAGCAGCAGTCACCGAACTGCAAGGACATCAGTAACATATGAACACCCTGGAAAAAACAGTCAAAATTCTGGCTATCGTCCTGCTGGCTACCGTCGGCGCCACCTTTTTCTACGCCGCCGGGCTGGGCACCGGTCTGTACGTGGCACGCGTCCCGCAACCCACAGCTCTGCCAGGACAAACACCAGCCATATCGCCCTCGACAGGAACACCGCCACCCTCGACACAAACGCTGGTTCCACCGACGGATGTACCGACGCCAACGGCGACCATTTCCCCCAAGCCCTCTGAATCAGAGGTGGATCGTTTTGAGATCTTTTGGGAAGCATGGCACATCCTGGAAGAAGAGTTTTACGGCGATCTGCCACAAGAATCAGACCTGCCCTATGCCGCGATCCGGGGCGTGATCGCCACCACGGGCGATCAATACACGGCCTTTATCGATCCTGTCCAGGCCGAGATTATGCGCACCGATCTCACCGGCAGTTTTGAAGGGATCGGCGCCACGGTGCGTCTGCGCCCCGACGGCAGATTCCAAATCGTGCAGCCCTTGGCCGGATTCCCGGCGATCAAGGCCGGCCTTCGCGCCGAGGACCTCATTCTCCAGGTGGATGGAAAACCGTTGGACGGGATGACAATCTATGAGGCGATCACCTTGATTCGCGGTCCAGCGGGGACCACCGTCAGCCTGCTCATCGAGCGTCAAGACGTTGATGAGCCGTTTATCATCGAGATCGAACGCGCGCGCATCGACCTGCCTGTCATCGAAAGCGACCTGCTCGACAATGACATCGCCTACATCCGCCTGACCGAATTCGGCCAAACGGCAACGGAAAAACTCGAAACCGCGCTGGGCGAGGCCATTGCCCAGGACGCCAAAGGCCTGATCTTTGACCTGCGCGGCAATCCCGGCGGCTATCTGAGCGTCGCCGTCGAGGTCGCCAGCCAGTTCGTTGGCGAAGGGCCGATCCTGATCGAACGGTTCAAAGATGGCCGCGAGCAGCCTTACAACGCTATTTCCGGGGGCCTTGCCCTTGACATCCCGATGGTCGTGCTTGTCGACGGCGGCTCGGCCAGCGCATCCGAGATCGTCGCCGGTGCAATCCAGGACACAGAGCGCGCTATCTTGATTGGGACCAAGACGCTGGGCAAAGGTTCGGTGCAGTTGGTCCACACGCTCAGCGACGACTCGCAACTGCGCGTCACCGTCGCCCGTTGGTTCACGCCAAACGGGCGCGCCATCCACGGCGAAGGGCTGGAGCCAGATATCGAGATCGAGATCACCGATCAAGATCTCGAAACAGAAAATGACCCTCAATTGGAACGAGCGATTCTTTATTTGCTGGAAGGAAAGTGACGTGGCCAAGAAAGACGACGAACCGGGGATCAAGGTTGTTGCCACCAACCGCAAAGCCTACCACGACTATACAATTGAAGACAAAATCGAAGCGGGTATCGTGCTGATCGGTTCCGAGATCAAGTCGATCCGCAGTGGGCGCGTGAATCTTCGCGATGCATATGCCGTGATCGAGAACGGCGAAGTGTGGATGCACAACGTTCACGTTGCCACCTATGATCCTGCGAGCCGTTTTGGGCACGAGCCGCGCCGGGTGCGCAAGTTGTTGTTACACCGGCGGCAGATCAACCGCATGGTAAACCGGCTGCAGGAAAAAGGATATACCCTAGTGCCACTGCGGATCTATATCAAAGGCAACCGGGCCAAGGTGGAGCTTGGGCTGGCTCGTGGCAAACGCCAGTACGACAAACGGGCGGCCATTGCCAAGCGCGATGACGAACGGCGCGTACAACGGGTATTGCGAGAACGCGAGCGCGAAGGCCGGCGATGAGTGTGCAACTGACTTGGGAAGGCATTCACCTTTCATCTATCCGGCAGATCAACGGCCTCCCGGATCAAGTCAAGCACGCGCTCTATCGTTCATTGATCCCCGAAAAGTGCCTTGAGAAACACGATGCCACCTCACAGAACGGCGACTGCCTGTCTTTTCAGATCCGCTGCCGCGAACACACCGGCCTGGTCGAGATCGATGTCCGGTATACGGCACAGCCGGCTGATCCTATGCTATACGTTCAGATGGCCGACACGGCTAACGGACAGTTGGAAGTGATCTTGGTGGTCGTCAACGACCCCGCCGCGCCGCGTTTTGACGTAGATCGTGACTGGAAGGGCGAATGCACCAAGCTGGGCACCATGACGCGCAACATCCCGGCCGAGATCGAAGCAATGAACGCCGGGTTAGCGCCGGGCCAGGTCCGTCGAGGTCTGCGCTTGAGCAAAGAACTGGTTCCGGCAATGGAGAGCTTTTGCGCCAGCCTGGGCAAAGACCGGTTTTTTATCGAGCCGCTGGCCTACCATACTGCGATTATGTTTGAGCGGTACGGCTTTGCGTATATGATCGGCCAAACCAGGATGGAGCAGATTCACGACGGATTCAAGCCTGGTGGAGAGTTGTATGCCAGGCTGGATGGATCGACACCGTTTCGCCAGCCCGGCTTTGACAAAAGCGTGCGAGGACGCAGTTGGGCCATCCACGATGGCATTCTCGATGAGCAATGGACCAACGTCAAAATGTACAAACGAATCGCCCATCACGCAGGCGTCTGCACATTTCCGAACGCCACATACTGAGCCGACATCCAGCATCCTGGGGATGTCGATCGAGCCGGATGCCCAGATCTGGCCATTTCGGGCCAGGATCTAGTCGGATGTCTCTCCCCCCGTCACCGGCAGCCGGTGTCCAAGGGCCGTTACCTTGATCGCTTCCGACGGCTCACCCACCTGCGCCTGGTCTCGAACGCGAACAGTCAGAATGTGCTCGCCTTCGGCCCACGGTAGGGACAGCGTATAGCGCCATCGTCCATCATCGCCAGCCGTCACTGTGCCCAGCACCTCTTTGCCATCGTAAATTACGACTGTTGACCCGGCGGGCGCCGTTCCCTCGATCGCCAGACCGGATGTTTCCACATCTGCGCCATCGACCGGGGCCGTAATCGCGACTGTAGCCGGCGGCGATACCGTTGGGGTGGGTGCGGGCGTACGCGTTGGCGGCGGCGGTGTGGGCGTGGCAGGCGACTTTGTGGGCTCCAGCGTAGCGGTCGGCGGCAACGGTGTGGGCGTGGCAAGCGACTTTGTGGGCTCCGGCGTAGCGGTCGGCGGCAACGGTGTGGGCGTGACCGCTGCCACCAGCGATGTCGATGTGGGAGGCAACTGCGCCGCCGGCGACGCTGTCGCGGCCCGGACGATAACCGTCTCGGCCGGCAAACTGTCTCCCATCACCACGGCCCGTATTCCGCTATGCACGGGCAAAACACCAACCAACCCCATCAAGAATGCCGCGCCGAGAAGCAATATAATGGTCTTTTTTTTGCGGACCTGATCATCCATAGTCCATACAGCTCGTTTCGCCTATCGATCAATCCGTCCTCAGCAGAACGCGAGCTTGATCGATCCAGTTTGCTGGATCCACTTTTTGCCAGGTCTTGACCTGAAGGATCTCGCGCAGGCGATTAGGGCTCGACGTGGCCAACGCCTTGTAGGTATTGATGCCCGCATCTCGCAGCTTCCATTGATAAATGCGCCCGATCCCTTTGATGACCGTCAGGTCATCGGGATGTGTTGCCGCATACGCCTCAAACTCGTCCCTGAGACGCTCGACCGCCGCCTCTTGCTCCTCCAGTTCGGTACGCAGATCATTGACTTCTTTTTCGCGTTCGCCAAGGACCTCTTTGATCGTTCCGATCAACTCGTTTACCTGGTCTCCGGCCGGAGCAGGCGCCGGCATGGTTTGAACAGGTATCCCCTGTCCCAGAACAGGTATCCCCTGTCCCAGACCAGGCATCCCCTGTCCCAGCTCGCGCATTCGCCGGTATTGATTGTCAATGATCCACTCGACGAGCCAGCCAATCAAAAAGCCGATCACCAGAACCGGCAAGGCCATAAACGCGATCGCACTCAGCCCGGTAGCCAGCCCGCCGACCAACCACCCCACTAAAAACCCAACTACCAGAATGGCACAAGACAACAGTGTCACTACAACGACGCTCATCGTCCCTCTCCCTGCGCTTCATGTGTCCGGCAGAGCCCTGCCCCGCCCGATCGACCTATTCGATTGTGTTTACGATGCTAACGCGATATACTTTTATTATAAAACCTTATGCAAGGATTGTCAACGGTACAATAGTACCCTGGACCCTCAGTCGTCAGGAACATCTTTGAGCAGCACGCCTTGCCATCCTATTGGCCCATCCTCTTGATCGCCAACGGCAATGTCCAATTCCCATATACGGCACACCTCGCCGTCCTTGCGCACGATCTGATATTCGTATGCAGCACGGTCCCGACCTTTTTGCAGCGCCTGGCGCTTTTCCACCACCCGATCCCGGTCTTGAACGACAATGAGTGTGGTCCACAGATCATCCCGGCCGACGAGCAATTCCTGAGCCGTGTACCCCGTCACCGCCTCCACCGCCAGATCAACGAATTCCATCTTGCCATCTGCCCTGGCCCGATAAATCATCATTTGCGCTTTCTTGGCCCAACTTTGAAGGTGCGCTTCGGAGCGCAGCACCTGTTCGTATACCAGCGCGTTATTCACCGCAGTGCCAATTTGCTTGCCAACCGACTCGAGCAAAGACAAATATTGAATCGAAAACCGGGATTGATCGGTGCACTGCATGACCAACGCCCCCATCACCATACCATTGGCCAGCAAGGGCACCCAAACATAGATACCCGATGTTGTATCTGTATCATCGCCCTCTAGCTTGGCCTCAAATTCAGTGACGATTGTTTTGTGAGCGTTTATCACACCATCCCATATCTTACCATCCGGGGCAGCCATAGACCGGATCGACTCTATAGCGGAGGAAGAAAAGCCGCGTGCCGCATATACCCCCAACCGTTCATCCACTACCGACAATTCTAGAACCGCCGTGGCCTTGGGTGTGAAAAGAGCCATAATCACATCCAACACACGAGCCAAAACGACCTCTAGATCCAGGAATTTACCCACGGCCAAAAAGATCTCGTTCAGAATGGTCAAATCATCGGCACGGTCGCACGCTTCGCCGTACAACCGCGCATTCACAAGCGCGCCAGCAATCTGGCGTGCGAATGCCATCGCAAAATCGATTTCTTTGGGCGTAAACTCGCTGACCTGGTGCCGGTCGACGCTGACCAGGCCAATGATCTGCTCGTCGACGATCAAGGGAGCGCCCAACCACGAGCGCACGCGTTCGTCCTCGGCCCAGCTTACGTACCGGCTGTCCAGGAGGGTGTCGGAAACGGTCACAGCGTGCTTGGAAAAGTGGATTTGCTCAAAGAGTGGAATATCATTCATTCGAACGGCGGTTTGCAGCACATCATCCAGATCATCAAAGCCATATCCCGCCAGCACCACCAGGTTTTCGCCCTCTTGTCCGTCGATCATGCCGCTTTGTGTCGCGTACCACGGCAAACGCTGAGGATAACACCCGTCCATAACCAAAATTGCAATGCTATCACAGGGCACAACCTGTTGCAGTTTTTTCATCGCCAGGTCAAGCACGTGATCCAGGCTTAGCGAAGACCCGATCGTTTCGGCAATCTGTTTTAGCACTTCGGCATACTGCCGGGCCTCATGCTCTGCCTTATACAAGCGAGCATTCTCGATGTGCAAAGCCGCGGTATCGGCCAATGCAATCATAAAGTAGAAATCGGCCTGGGAAAAAACCCCTCTCGATGCGCTGATCGCCTGGATCACACCGATTGACTCGTTTTGTACGATAAGAGGCACACAAATCATAGAACGCGATGTAAAATGGGTTCGTTGATCGACGGAAGGATAAAAGCGAGGATCACTCTGCACGTCGGGGACCAACACCGGCTCTCTATGGCGTACCACCCATCCTGCAATGCCCGCATAGGGAGGCAAACGAAACCCGGGCTGCGGGTCCGTCTCTGCGCCAATCGTCATCTGGATCACCAATTCTTTGCTCTCTGGATCGAGCAAAGATACCGAAGTCGCATCGATATTCAGAAAATGATTGACCTGTTCAATGACCTGTTCCAAAACTGTATCCAGATCCAAAGAAGCATTGAACTTGTGAGCTAGATCGTAAAACAATTTCAACCCTGGCTGCGACGCCATAGACCCCATGCTTGATCCCCCAGAATTTCCCCACAGTTCATATCGATATACAACTAGAGCCAGTCTGATCCATACCGGCAACGACTCGATGTGGGCGTATTGTAACACACCTATCATACTAGGGCAAACATATCCATGCACAAGTTGGTTGCGTTTTTTCGGATTTGTGGTATACTCCCTAGGCTTTTCTTTTGACACTTTGATACATAGAGAATAACATATCTCGGGAGATTTGAATGATTGACGTGCATCAACTTCGCAAAGGCACCACATTTACAATAGATGGTGAAATATACAAGGTGATCGAGTTCCAACATCACAAGCCGGGGCGCGGCAAAGCCGTGATCCGCACCAAAATCCGCAACTTGAGAACCGGAGCAACCATCGATAGAAACTTTACTTCGGGCGAAAAAGTCGAAGATATCCGCATCGACCGCATTGAGGTACACTATCTCTACAACGACGGCGACTTTTACTACTTTATGAACACCGAGACGTTTGAACAAATTCCGCTGTCGGTCGCAACGTTAGCGGAAAGTGTGGACTATTTGGTCGAAAACATGACCTTGAATATCACGACGTATGAAGGAGAATCCATTGACATCGACTTGCCCACGACCGTCGAACTCAAGGTGGTAGACGCGCCTATGGCAATTGCCGGAGACACGGCGACCGGCGTGACCAAACAAGTCACCCTGGAATCAGGACTCAAACTCAACGTTCCGTTGTTTGTCCAGGAAGGCGATGTCCTCCGCGTTGATACACGCACGGGCGAGTACGTCACCCGCGTCTAGCATGCTTTTGCTCGCGAGAGACATCCTCCCTTCGCCCTGTAAAACAACAATACACATATTACACATCCTCTCGATACAAGCCATAACCACATCCAGAGGATGTGCATAAACGCCAAATGTAAAAGGAGTATCAATGACGATGCTTGATTTGCCCGGTCCCGAATGCCAAGCGTGGATCGAGCGTGACCAACAAAACCTCTCCCCTTCTTATACTCGCTCGTATACCTTTGTGATGGACCATGGCGAGGGCGCCCAGGTCTGGGATGTCGACGGCCATCGCTTTCTCGACTTTTGTGCTGGCATTGCCGTGTGTGCCACGGGACACAGCCACCCCAACGTTGTCAAAGCGATCCAGGATCAGGCCGCCAAGTTCATACACATGTCTGGCACTGACTTTTACTATCCCGCCCAGATTCAACTCGCCGAAAAACTGAATAGCCTGGTCCCGATTGCAGAACCCACCCAGGTCTTTTTTACCAACTCGGGTGCCGAAAGCGTCGAGGCTGCATTCAAACTTGCCCGCTACCACAGCCACCGGGCGCGCATGATCGCCTTTATCGGTGCGTTTCACGGGCGGACAATGGGCGCCCTCTCGCTGACCGGCTCCAAATACGTGCAGCGCAAAGGATTCGCGCCACTTGTGCCGGGCGTCACACACGTGCCCTATGGTTATTGCTACCGCTGCCCCTTTAACCTCACATACCCCAAATGCGACATTCACTGCATTAGCTATATTGAGGAAAGCATCTTTGCCAGCTATTGCCCACCGCAAGAAGTCGCCGCAATCTTTGTCGAACCGATCCAGGGCGAAGGGGGTTATGTCGTGCCCGTGCCCCAGTACTTTGGCCGGCTGCGCGAGCTGTGCGACAAATACGACATTCTCTTGGTTGCCGACGAGGTGCAGAGCGGATTTGGGCGCACCGGCAAAATGTTCGCCCTGGAACATTGGAACATCGAACCAGATATCATCACCCTGGCCAAGGGCATCGCCTCGGGTATGCCGCTTGGAGCGATGGTCGCCCGCGAGAGCGTGATGGACTGGGTGCCCGGCTCACATGGCTCCACCTTTTGTGGCAACCCTGTCTCCTGCGCTGCCTCCCTGGCGACCATTGACTTGATCGAGAACGGCCTGATGGACAACGCGGCGCGGGTTGGCGCATATATGCTGGACAGATTGATCGAGATGCAGACACGTCACCCTACTATCGGCGATGTGCGCGGCAAAGGGTTAATGCTCGCCGCCGAGCTGGTCAAGGACAAAGAGAGCAAAGAACGAGCCATCGAACTGCGCAACCAGATCACCCAGGAATGTTACAAACGCGGCATGATCATCCTTGGCTGCGGCGCAAACAGCATTCGTTTCAGTCCACCGCTGACCGTCACCACCGACGAGGCAGACGAAGCGCTGTCCATTTTTGAGGAGGCGCTAACCATATGTGAATAAAGGATTCGAGCGACCCAAGAGGAGGTTCAAATGGCACAAAAATCGATCGGCATATTGACATCCGGCGGTGATTGTCCCGGACTCAACGCTGCCATTCGGGGCGTCGGCAAAGCTGCGCGTGGCACGTTCGACAACCAGGTTATTGGTTTTCGGGATGGCTTCCGTGGCATGGTCGAAAATCGAACCGTGCGCCTGGAAAACAGAGAACTATCCGGCATCCTTACCCTGGGAGGCACCATCCTGGGCACCAGCCGCGACAAACCTCATCGTATGCCCGTTGGCAATATGACGATGGACATGACCGACGTCGCCGTTGACAACTATTACCGGCACCACCTCGACGTACTGGTCTGCCTGGGTGGGGGCGGAACGCAAAAGAACGCTTTCCGAATGATGAAAAAAGGGCTCAATGTCATCACCTTGCCCAAGACAATCGACAACGATGTGTGGGGCACAGACACCACTTTCGGATTTGACACAGCGATGGGCATTGCCACTGAAGCTATTGACCGCTTGCACACCACGGCTGAAAGCCACCATCGCATCATCGTCGTCGAGATTATGGGCCACAATGCCGGATGGCTGGCCCTTGGCGCTGGCATCGCTGGCGGCGCAGACGTGATCTTGATTCCCGAGATCCCATACCACATTCAGAGCGTTGCCGACGCCGTCCTGGGACGCAGCCGAGCTGGAAAACGATTCAGCATCATCGCTATGTCCGAAGGCGCTCTATCGAACAAAGAGGCTCGCGCCTTGGAAAAAGAAAAGAAAAAAGACCAGACATCCCCCACGCCGCACGCCGAGATTGCGCTCGAGTCAGCCAGCGTCCGCCTGGCCCGACAGCTTCAAGAACTCACCCGGCTCGATGCGCGCGTCACTGCCCTCGGACACCTTCAGCGCGGTGGGGTTCCATCGCCAACCGACCGCCTCCTGGCAACGCGGTTGGGCACCACGTGCGCTGAACTGATCGAACGAGGCACATTCGGGGTTATGGTTGCCGCCAAAGGTACAAAGTGTGAGCCTGTTCCTCTGGACAAGGTGGCAGGAAAGCGCAAAGTCGTACCTCCCGATCACCCCTGGATTCAAAGTGCACGCCTGGTCGGCACCTGTATGGGGGACGAATAACCAAGTTGTATCCTGAGGAGTGTCAACATGACTGACTTGGATGTATACATCGGTTTTGCCGATGCAATGAGCAAATTACAGTGGAGTCGTGCCGGATATCCCTCTCAAATTGGCACACCTGCCGGCAAAGCCACACAAGAAGAACCGAAAATAGAGATCATTGGCGCAAGAAACCAGGTCGTCGGCGTGCAAATCCGGCTCGTCGCCGATCAAGACTTGGTATTGACGTTGGACCATGCCAACTGGTTGCACGCTTTGGGTTTTTGCCCACGCGTGCGGCTCGATATCCGCTTTCCCGATCTCCCACCCGGCATCGTCGAGCACTTTGCCGTCGGCTATGTTGAAGGAGATGATCGCCAACAGTGGATGGAAACGCTCGACCGTACCGGATACGCCGAGGTCCCTGCCTATCGCCCGCAGGCCGTTTACGTGCGCATTCGTATCCCTGCCGGGCAGCAAGCCGGCCTTTATAGAGGTCGGGTCACTGCATACGCGCAGAGCGGATTCGATGACGAAGAAATAATCTGGACCGGCGCCATCCGGCTGCAAGTCATCAACGTAACCTTGCCCGACGTCACCGAGTGGTCCTACCACCTCGACTTGTGGCAGCACTGCACCGCCATTGCCCGTTTGCACCGCGTTCCCCTGTGGAGCGACGATCATTTCAGCCTGATCGACAAATACTATGCCTCATTGGCCGAATTGGGACAAAAGGCGGTCAGCATCATTGCCACCGAAGTGCCCTGGTCGGGACAACGCTGCTTTCGCGATCGCACTTATCCATCCTATCTTTACGAACATGCCGTCATTGATGTAAGCCGCGACCACGGTGGGCACCTGCACTTTGACTATGCCAAGTTGGATCGCCAGTTGGCCCTCGCCGAAAAACATGGCATCGCTTGCGAGGTAGAGATCTTGGGTCTGCTCAACATCTGGGTCGACCAGGCATTCGGCTTTGGGCAGGTTGCGCCCGACGCACCCGACGCAATCCGCATTCGCTGCTATGATCAAAAGACCGAGCGGATGACCTACCTGCGTACGGCCGGCGAACTGAGTGCATTCATCCGGGCGCTACACGATCATATGGATGAAATGGGCTGGCTAGATCGCGTGCGTATCACCGCCGACGAGCCGAGCGAACTCGACGCATTCAACGCACGACTGGCCTTTGTCCAGGCTGCCGCCCCGGGCTTCAAATACAAGGTAGCCATCAATCACTTTGAGTTTATGCAAGACGCGCCGCCGGAACTTGTCGATGCCGTGCCCAACCTGCCGCTTACCTGCCGCGACCCGGACTTGACGGCTGCATTGGCCAAAAGATTGCACCAAAAAGGTGGCAAAATGTTGTGGTACGTCTGCTGCGGCCCGCCTTTGCCCAACACCTTTATCCACTCGCCGCTGGTCGAGACGCTGCTGCTGGGCTGGATGACCTTCCATCTCCAATTGGACGGTTTCTTGCGGTGGGCATTTTGCCTGTGGCCGGCCGCCCCCTGGAAACGGGTGAGTTGGCGCGCGCCGCACTGGAACGCGGGCGACATGTTCTTTGTGCTGCCAGGACAGGATGGTGCACCTGTCGAAACGCTGCGCTATGAAGCGATGCGCACCGCTGCACAAGATTTTGAGCTGCTCAAACTCGCCGAACGCACCTTGGCCCCAAACCAAGCACGAACGGTTCTCAAACAGGCCTTTGCACGCATCCTGCGCACAAATGACATTCGTGCTTTTGCCGATGTCTATACGGCACGCCCGGAAACTCTTTACTCGCTCGATCCCCAGGATTACCAGGAAGCGAGACGGATCATTCTGGAGGCTATCGCGCAGGCATAGTAGGCAGAGGTTGGGGATAACACGGCACGCTTGAGGCCCGAATATCGCGTAACGTTAAAACCTATCGAACTTGACTTTTTACGCCAGATCGAGTACCATATCTCCTGGTCGTGCTAGACGGGGAGGTAGCGGCACCCTGTACCCGAAATCCGCTATAGCGGGGTTGAATCCCCCCTCCAGAACGACAGCAAATACCAGGACGATTAACGCCAAAAGGTGTGGAGGGTTGGGTCCTGCGCGGCAAAAGCCCGTGAACCCCGCCAGGACCGAGAGGTAGCAACGGTAAACGGTTCCTTTTGGGTGACGTAGGGTTGCCTGGCCTGAGCCAGACGGCTGAAATTAGATAGGTAGCGCGGTTCAAAAGGGGGTGCACGACCACCCTTTATACCACCATCGGTTGCAGCCGGTTTGGCTGCGACCATTCCATATGCCTGCATCGGTTACGACCAATCCGGTCGCGACCAGCATTATCGATCACATAGAGGGCGGGTGTTTACCCGCTTTTTTGGTTTGCGCCCAGACCGAGGATTTATGACCCGACATCGCATTATCGTCGTCGGTGGTGGTTCTGCCGGGTTGATGGCCGCCGGGCAGGCTGCTGCTCAAGGCGTCGAAACTCTCCTTCTCGAAAAGATGCAGCGTCCGGCTCGCAAGCTGCGCATTACCGGCAAAGGGCGCTGCAATTTGACCAACGTCGCCCCACTCACCGAGTTTATGGTCCGCTTTGGGCGCAACGGCCGTTTTCTGCGCCAGGCCTTTACCCAATTTTTCACCGACGACCTGATTCATTTTTTTCAGGAACTTGGCATCCAAACGGTGGTCGAGCGAGGTGGGCGCGTTTTCCCGGCCAGCAACCAGGCGCAAGACGTGGTCGACACGCTGGTACGCTGGACACAAGACCAGGGTGTAACCATTCACACCGGCGAGACCGTCAACCAGCTGCTCGTTCAAGATGGATGTATCGCCGGAGCAAAGGTGAGAGCAAAAGACACAATCTATGAAGGCGACGCCGTGATCGTCGCCACTGGCGGCGCATCTTATCCGGCAACGGGTTCAACCGGCGATGGGTACCGGCTCGCAAAAGCCGCCGGCCATACCATTGTTCCCGTTCGACCGGCATTGGTGCCCTTGGAAACGGCAGGCGATGTTGCTTCCAGATTGCAAGGACTGGGCTTAAAAAATGTCAAGGTGAGTATATGGGTCAACGGCACACAGCAAACTGAAGCCTTTGGCGAAATGATGTTTACTCACTTGGGCGTTTCTGGCCCAATCATCCTCACTCTGAGCAAGCTCGTCGTTGACGCCCTGGATGAAAAGAAACGGGTTAGTTTGTCGATCGATCTCAAACCGGCGCTGGATGAAAACAAACTGGACGCGCGCCTGCTTTACGACCTGGACAAGTTTGGGAAACGACATTATCAGAACCTGCTAAAAGAATTGCTGCCGGTCAAGTTGATCCCGATTTGCATCGAACTGACCGGGATTCCTGCACACAAAGCCGGTCATCAAATCACAGCCCAAGAGCGCAAGCAACTACGAACGTGGCTCAAGGATTTTCGACTGGAGGTCAGCGGATATCGCCCCTTCAACGAAGCGATCGTCACCGCCGGCGGGGTTAGCACGCAAGAGATCGATCCGCATACCATGGCCTCGCGCCTGGTTCCCGGACTTTATTTTGCAGGCGAACTGATTGACGTCGACGCCGACACGGGCGGCTACAACCTGCAAGCCGCGTTCTCGACAGGATGGGTCGCAGGACGGTGTGCAGCGCAGTTTGTCGCAGGAAAAGAGGAGGAAGGGTGAATTCGCACCATGCGTCGCTGCTCAAAGGAACGTGGAACCTGTTTGCAGCCGCAATCCATGCGCTGTTGGCACCAGGACTGTGGTTAGCGCTGGCCCTGTTGGCCCTGCTCATTTATGCAGGAACACTCTATGCGCAAGAGTTGACGACAGTCACGCTGACAATGGATGGTACATCGCGGCGGATCCATACACAGTGCACCACCGTGGACGAATTGCTCGGTGACGTGGGGTTAGAACTCAACGCTCAGGATCATATCTCGCCGGACCGAAGCGCGGCACTCGAAAATGATATGGCAATTGTTGTCCGGCGCGCTCGGCCGGTCACCATCGTTGCTGATGGCGTTACTCAAACGCTGTATACACACAGCCAGGATGCGGATCAGATCTTGAGCGAGGCCAATCTGACGCTAGCGCCACACGACAGGCTGCGGGTCAATGGCGAATTGCTCCTTGACGCGCCACCCGACTCAGAACTGCCGGCTGCGACCACCCGCACCACATCCAGCCGTGGCAGGCCGCGCTCGCTCTCGTCCACCATCTCGCACATTGAAATCGAACGTGCGACGTTGCTGCACCTCCACGACAACGGCATCGAGCAAACACTTGCCACCAACGCCAACACAGTAGGACAAACCTTGCTCCAAGCGGGGATCACCCTCTACCTGGCTGATCAAGTACACCCTGACTTGAGCGCCCCCATAGCGGGTGGGATGCACATTTACATCCAGCGCAGCAAGCCGGTCCAGATCGAGGCCGATGGTCAGGTCATCCACACGCGCACGCACGCCCAGACCGTCGAGCAGGTCTTGGCCGAGTCAGGCGTCTCGCTGGTTGGCCTGGATTTTGTCACCCCCCCGGCAGACGCACAGATCATAGATCGGATGCAGATCCAGGTCACACGTGTCACCGAAAAGACGATCATCGAACAAGAAGAGATTCCTTTTGAGACACAGTGGCTGCCCGACTCCTCACTGGAACTTGACCAGAAGCGCATCGATCACGCTGGCGAAAACGGCATCAATCGCCGGCGATACAAAGCCGTCTATTACAACGGACTCCAGGTAAAAACGTTTCTAGAAGATGAGTGGATAGCACGAGAGCCGCACCCTCGCCAGATCGCCTATGGTACCAAGATCGTCATCCGCACGCTTGAAGCACCCGAGGGTACATTTGAATACTGGCGCCGCATGCGCGTATTCCTGACCTCGTACACCGAGGCAACTTGCGGCAAAACGCCCGATCATCCCTGGTACGGCAAGACACGCATCGGCTGGCAGATGCGACACGGGATCATTGCTGTCGACCCGCTCGTCATCCCCATGCTGACAGAAATGTACGTCACTGGCTACGGGCCGGGAATCGCTGCCGATACGGGCGGCATGATCAAAGGCATGCACATTGACCTGGGGCACGAAGTGGATGATTTCACAATGTATTATTGGTGGGGATATGCTTATCTGCTCACTCCGGTCCCGCCCGCCAGTCAAATTCGCTGGATCTTGCCTGATTTTCCTCGCGAAAGATAGCCGAGGCATGCTGCGTTGACACAAACTCGGGTTCGTACCAAAAAGTCACTGGGACAAAATCTTCTCGTCGACCAACAGGCCGTGCTCAAGATTGTCTCCGCTGCGGATCTGACCCCCGACGACGTCGTCCTCGAAATCGGCCCCGGTCCGGGTACACTGACGCCACACCTTGCACAGCGTGCCGGACGCGTGGTCGCCGTCGAGATCGACCGTCAGATGCTG
>JAFGJF010000548.1 GCA_016929205.1 Anaerolineae bacterium | reverse complement strand
ATTGACGGTGATTGTATCTATGGGGACGCATTCCAGGGCGACACAGCTCGAATTGAGCTCCTCCTGGCATTGGGTTGGGAAGCAGACGATGAATTACCGTATGTCTTGAACCGCACGGAGATAAAACCCGTTGATGTGCCTGCTCTGCCGGATGGTTATTCCTTCCAGTCGGCTCAAGGTCTTCAAGATGCTGCTGCCCTGGCTGATGTGCATAACGGTGCCTTTGGGGGAGTGGGTTGGACTCCCGAGTTATACCGGCAAGTGATGGCATCTCCGGGCTACGCACCCGAACGGGAATTGGTCATCCAGGCACCAGATGGCACCTACGTGGCCTTTTCGATCATCTGGTTCGATGATCTGAACCGCACCGGACTGTTCGAACCGGTAGGTACACACAAGGATCACAGACGCCGTGGTTTTGGGCGGGCAATCGTCCTGTACGGTATGCAGCAGATGGCTGCCGCCGGGATGGCATTCGCAACGGTCGCTCACTTTGGTAATAACGAGGCCGCCCGAGGGCTTTACCAGGCCTGCGGCTTTAAACCGTGGCACCTGCTGGACGGATATGTGAAACATATCTAGTCGCGGAGGCTCGATTACGATCGAACCTTGCCGAAACTTGCCTGTAGGGGACAACTCGCGTACAATGTATCCAGGATTGTATCTTGTCAATATCTTGGGGGAACTAAATCAGCGCCTGAAAGGCAAAGGGCCGAGAGGATGATCGAAAATACAAGGAGGGCCGGGCGCGTTTCTGTTGAGGTTGGCGATCTTGGTCTAGGAGGGCGACAATGAAAGACTCAGCATTCTGGAACGTGACCGTTCCACGCGTACTGAGCACATACGCCATCGTGATCGTGGCAATGCTGTGGGTCGGGTTCGCTATCGCACTCGTTGTGAATCGTGAGTGGCTGGACTTGCTCTGGAATGGGGTGCGAGCGTTGCCCTCCGTGGTAGAGATCGTCGTCTGGCTGTTGTTTCTCCCGATCATGGTGGGGCTTTGGATCTGGGAATCCTCATGGCCAACTTTTGTACGCCTGTTGGCCTTTGCCGGAATCGTTGTCTGGACGCTCGTTGCTGTGTCCAGCTTTGTACGAGCTGTGAGGTAGATCTGCTTACCCGGGCCAGGCGTCAGACCGGATCGCGTGTTCTTGGCACCGGGTTCTGGAAGAGGTGATTGGGTGAATATTGGCACGCTGCGGCAAGAGATCGGCAAATTCTTGAAATTCAGTGTTCCCACACTGTCTGTGCCTTTCAGTACAGAAAGCGTCGTTGAGGAGCAGGGCTATAGCCGAAGCCGAATCAGCTACGATGACGGAGAAGGAGAAGACATTCCGGCGTTTTTCCTGCTGCCAGAAGGGTCTGGCCCCTTTCCAGCGGTACTTGTACACCATCAACACCACGGCGAGAGGCATTTCGGGAAAAGCGAGGTTTGTGGATTGGTAGGCGATCCTTTGCAGGCCTTTGGCCCGGCATTGGCGAGGCAGGGAATCGCGGTCCTGGCCCCTGATTCAATATGTTTCGAGGATCGGCGGAGAAACCGCGCCGGAACTGAACCGGATGAGGGAGATGCCGATACCTTGCAACACTTTAACGAGATGTGCTATCGTTTGCTAAAAGGCGACACGCTGATGAGAAAGGTGCTCAATGACGCGGCCCGTGGGCTATCCGTATTGTACGAGCACCCTTTGGTAGACACGAAACGCCTGGGGACGCTTGGGCACTCGTATGGGGGAAACACGGTTCTGTTTCATGCTGCCCTGGATGTCCGAATCCGCTTTGCATGTTCCAGTGGTGCGGCTTGTACCTACAAGTACAAGATGGCCAACGGAATAGGGATCGAAATGGCACTGGCAATTCCGGGATTCGCACAACGCTTTGACATCCAGGATCTGGTCAAATGCGTTGCCCCCAGGGCAATACTGCTGGTCTCTGCCACACAAGACAAATACTCATATGACGCCGACACCATTGTGAATCTGGCCCAAGAGGCATTCGATGCCCTGGGCGCAGGAGAACAACTGGAACACGAGCGATATGATGGAGGACATCCCGTGACTCAGCGTCGGTTTGACCGGATCGTAGCATGGGTTGTTTCACGCTGCAAGTCAAGATAACCTGTGGGACGGAAACTCTCCCATAGCAACCCAGTATGAAGTGATTTAAAAGAATTTCGTCCAACATACCCAAACAACATAAAAAGGAGAACCGATGACATTCGATATCAAAAGAGTTGAATACTATAACACAACAGTTGAGGATCACGCCGGGGAAGGATCTAAACTGCTTGCTCTGGTTGCCGGTATGGGGATTAGCTTGCTCGCTTTCAAAGCCGTTCCTCTGGACCCCAGGCATACCCGGTTCACCCTTTTTCCCGATGACGGTCCCAAGATGATCGATGGAGCGAAAAAGGCAGGGCTGGAATTAGATGGTCCTCACGCTGCTCTGTTCATTGAGGGTGACGATCAGTCAGGGGCTTTGGCTGATATCTATGAGAAACTTGCTCAGGCAGATATCCATGTTGACGAGTCCAGCGGAATAGCCGATATAAAGGGAGGGTATGGCGTCATTCTCTACCTTGAGCAGAAAGACTGCGAAAAAGCTATAGCGGCTTTAGAGATATAAGTTCATCCTGATGCCAAAACCCAAGTACCCAGATCTTGCTACCATCTATGCCCAAAGCGGCGGACCTGGCGGGCCGAAACTGGCCGAGTTTATGGCGGAAAAGATGCAGGTGCAATTCAACTGCCAATCGGTGGGGTTTGAGATCATCAAAGCGGATTATGCACCGGATGCGCGGTGGTGGTGGGAGGAATACGCGAAACATGATCCCGGCTGCCAGGTGGACCTTGATGGAGAGAAAAGAGCCATTCAAATGGATAACGGCAGATGGATCAGTTTTGGATATGTAATTGCGAAAAAACCATCGTCAAAGAGCGGACGGAACCAATCATGGCGACATATAGAAAACAACTTGGCGATCTGATGGATCTCGCGTCCGGTGATGAAAAGCACAATCCCAGTGCGTATTCAACGCTGGAGGTCCTATGGGTTCTGTATGATCGCGTTCTCAACTATGACGCCTCCAATCCACGGAGCGAGGACCGCGATCGATTCATATTGAGCAAGGGGCACGGCCCTTTGGTGCTCTATGCGATACTTGCGCAAAAAGGATTCTTTGCCGCGAGCGAGCTGGAAACGTTTTTAGAGTGGGAGGGGATCCTCGGGGGACATCCGGATCGAAACCGCGTACCGGGAGTCGAGGCTTCTACCGGATCGCTTGGGCACGGTTTTCCGATGGCCATCGGTGTCGCCCTGGGGCTCAAAGCCAAGGGCATCGGTCGCCGAGTCTATGTCCTCATTGGAGATGGGGAAACAAACGAAGGCTCTGTCTGGGAGACCATTCTTCTGGCAGGGAACCTCGGCCTTTCCAATCTGACGGCCATTCTCATCGACAACCGTTCAAGCACGCGAGATCTGGGCGATCTCGCCGTCAAGTTCGAAACCTTTGGCTGGCAAGCCCGGGCCATTGATGGACGAGATAAGGACGCCATCGAAAACGCACTTTTGTCTCCCGCGGCCGATCGACCCAGTGTGGTCATTGCGGAGGTGTTGAGCCATGCCTGATTCCATGCGCGATAGAATGGCCCAAGTGGTTAGCGATCTGATCGGCACGGATCCCGGCACCGCCCTCGTCCTGGCAGACATCAGCGCAAGCTATTTTCGAGATGCGATGAAGCGATTTCCGCATCGCGTGATCAACGTCGGGATTATGGAACAGACGGCGGTCAGTGTCGCCGCGGGCTTGGCCCTGGAGGGGTTTCATCCCATCGTTCATTCCATCGCCCCTTTTGTGGTAGAAAGGCCTTTTGAGCAGATCAAGGACGACTTTTGTTACCAGGGGCTAGGGGGAACGCTGATCAGTATCGGTGCCTCCTATGATTACGGAACCGACGGTATGACACACCAGTGTCCCGGCGACGTCCCGATCCTCAAGACGCTGCCCAGAATGCAGATCTGTGTTCCCGGTACAGCGGATGAATTCGAAACCCTGCTCCGCCAAACCTACAACAATGGGGCACCAACCTATATTCGCACCAGTGTTCAGCAAAATGACGCCAGCCGGATAGTCCGTTTTGGAAAACTGCACGTGGAACGGGAGGGCAGAGACGGGATTGTTGTGGCTGTGGGTCCGACGCTGGATCGGGCGCTTGCGGCCGCTAAAGACCTGGATCTGACCGTGCTTTATGCGACGACGGTCGCCCCATTTGACGAAGAGACTTTGAGGAATGCGGCTGCCAAAGCTTCGGCCAATGTGATCTTGGTCGAACCTTACTATGAGGGGGGACTTGTGCCCGATATTGCACAAGCGCTTCAGGCAGTTCCGGCCCGGATCGAAACGATCGGCGTGCCGCGCCGGGTCCTGGAACGATACGGCCCGCCAGAACGACTTGACCGGGAAATCGGCCTCACCGTCGATGACATCCGTGCCCGGATCGCCCGCTTTCTCAAATTGTGAGCGCCGCATCCGGACCAAGTCAAGGAGGAAACCATATGCTGCTCAAGGACAAGAACGCGGTCATCTATGGGGCAGGAGGACATATCGGCGGTTCGGTTGCCCGTGCCTTTGCGCGTGATGGAGCCAAGGTCTTTCTCGCCGGTCGCACGCTGCACACGCTCAAAGCCGTGGTTGAAAAGATATCCGCTGCGGGAGGAACAGCCGAGGCGGCTCAAGTCGATGCCCTCGATCCACAGGCCATCGAGCATCATCTTGATGCGATCGTCAAGAAGGCAGGCAGCATAGATATCTCTTTTAACGCGATTTCGATCCGAGGAGACCTGCAAGGAACCCCGCTCATCGACATGCTGTGCGAGGACTTGTTGCTTCCGATCACGACCGGCGTCAAAACGCACTTTCTTACGGCGACGGCAGCGGCCCGGCGCATGGTACGGCAGCGTTCCGGGGTCATCCTGACCCTCTCGTCCTCTGCGTCCGTGCTGTCCGGGCGCGACCGCCGCTACCATTTGACCGGAGGGTTCGGGACGGCATGCGCTGCCATCGAGGCACTCTCGCGCAGCCTGGCGGGCGAACTTGGCCCACAGGGGATCCGCGTCGTCTGCTTGCGCCCTGATGCCATTCCGGAGACCTGGTCTACGGATGCGACTAAAGTCCGGACCTACATGGAAAACGGGACGGCCCTCGGACGCCTGCCAACGCTGGGCGAGGTTGCCCAGGCCGCGGTCTGGATGGCCTGCGATCGGGCCAGTGCGATGACCGGAGCCATCGTGAACCTGACCTGCGGCTCAATTATGGACTGACCCGAGTGATGATCTGTGATCACCGGTCAAAAAAAGGGATAAGGAATTGAGGATGCCAGCAGATCGTGTGCTAGTGTTAGAGATACCCCGTTCGCCAACCGACCTGAGCGCGCGTTGGCTCACCATGGCGCTGCGAAAGGCGAACGCACTCGGTGTGGGCAAGGAAACCTGACTAGAGATGATGACCACCAACGCTGAAACAAAAACTTGAGTCGAGCCCGAACCGGGTGCGCAGAATGGCTGCGATCAGCCGCTCCGGCGGGTCCGTTTTGTGCACAAAGGCATCAGCTCCGGCGGCTGCCGCTTTGCCCCGATAGGCGGCATACATGGCCACGACGACGACCCTGGTCTGCGGCGTGCACGCCTTGATCCGCCGCACAGCCTCGATGCCATCGATCCCCGGCATCTGAGCATCGATCACCACCACGTCGGGGCGCTGTTCTGCCGTCAGGCGCACGGCCTCCTGGCCTTCATCCGCCTCACCGGCGATCGCAATCTCGGGACGCAGCCCCTTGCGCGACGCAGTATTTCCATCGGCAATCAGCACGCGAACGGGTCGCTCGTCCATCTCGATCTCTGTCTGCACGTCTGGCTGGTCCGCCCTGCAAATCACAGAAACCGCAAAACCGAGTTTGCCGGCTGGCGATGTTTGAACCGCCCGTACCACAGGCAGGGCAAGAACAGGATCAGCAGGCCCAGCAGCCAAAAGGGAACCATCAGCGGGATGCTGGTGCCTTTTGGCGTCAGCAGGTGACCGAGCCCGGCGTACAAAACGATGTGGATCAGATAAAAGAACAGCGGCGCCCGCCCAAACACCACGAGGGGCTGCAACAACCCGTGCCAGCGCTCGCCAACCTGAGCGACCAGGCCCAGGAGGAGCAGGTTGATCCCCGTCGTCAGCAGGGTAAAAGCGATGCTGGGCGGGTACTTGACCGCGTTCATCCAGTCGATCCACGTGTTCCCCGGACGCGGGCGGATGTTGCCAAAGCCATCCGGGAGACGAACGGCCAGGAAGGCGGCAATGCACGCCGCGCCGATGGCCATCGCTCGCCGGAATGCCTTCTTGGCATCCCGGGCCAGCCAGCCGCCAAAAGCGAGGCCAAAGGTAACCAGTTCCAGCCAGGGCAAAAACGGATAGTTGGACCACAGCAGCCGTTCTGTCTCGGATATGAATCCGCCGGGTGTAAGCACGATCAGGTTGAGCGGGCTCATCCCCGGCCCCCACCGGCTTGGGTCGGGAACCAGCAGCTCGGTCCCGATCATCAGTGCGGCCGTCACCCCCAGCAGCCAGCCGGGCTTGAGCCACACCAGCAAGCTGCCCAGGATCATATTGCTGCCAAGGGCGAACAAGACCCCGATGT
>JAFGJF010000547.1 GCA_016929205.1 Anaerolineae bacterium | reverse complement strand
TCGTAGGGCAGGTTGAGCGTGCCTTCTGCTTCGCCCCGGACGAGCTGTCCCGCGCCGGCCAGGATCGCCGGCCAGATGACGGTATGGAAGGGGATGTTGTCCTTGCCGATAAAGTAGACGGTTCGCGCCTCTGGATTATACCACCACTCTTTCCACGCTTCCGGCCTCCCCTGATTTTTTGTGACTTCAATCGTGGCCGAAAGGTAGCCGATCACGGCCTCGAACCACACGTACAACGATTTGCCCTCCCAGCCCTCGACGGGCACGGGGATGCCCCAGGACAGGTCGCGGGTGATCGGCCTCGCTTGCAGATCGCCGGCCATGTTGCGCGAAAAGTTGATCACCTGCGGCCGCCAGTGGTCTTTGCCTTCTGCCAGCCACTCGGTCAGCACGCCGGCCATCTTGGGCAGATCCAGAAAATAGTGCGTCGTCTCGCGGACCTCCGGTTTGCTGCCGTCCGTGCGCGTGCGTGGATCGATCAAGTCGAGCGCGCTGAGCAGCTTGCCGCAGTTGTCGCATTGGTCGCCGCGCGCGCCGTCGTAGCCGCAGTGTGGGCACGTGCCCTCGACGTAGCGATCGGGCAGAAAGCGTCCCTCCGACACCGAGTAGAGCTGTTCTTCGGTCTTGGTGAACAGGTAGCCGTTTTCGAGCAGTCGCAAGAAGAGCTGCTGGGCCACCCAATGGTGATTTTCCGTGTCGGTATGGGTGAACAGGTCGTAGGTCAAACCCATTTTCTCGAACGTTTCGAGAAACTCGGCGTGAAACCGCTGGAAGACCTCGCGCGGTGCGATCCCTTCCTGGTCGGCACGAACGGTGATCGGCGTGCCGTGCGAGTCGGAACCGGATACCATCAATACGTCATTGCCTTTGAGACGGTGATATCGGGCAAAAATGTCGGGCGGCAGGTCGGCGCCGGCCATGTTGCCGACGTGGATCGAGGCGCTGGCATAAGGCCAGGCGACGGCAACGAGTATTTTCTCGGTCATAGGGTTATTCCTCCAGTACGATTTTGCTTGCGCCAAAAGGTGCGATGGATCAAGGATGGCCTGTTCTGTATCGGCGTCGCGCGCACCCGTTCTGTCCAGCGGCGTGTGGCGACGGCGGCACGGTCAAAGCAGAGCCGGTCAAGCTCGGTGATTTGGCGCTGTTGGACCTGGAGATCGGCGTCGATGATCTGCCGGTAAAGTGTGTCCTCTTCGGACACAAACGCCGCTTCAAGCCCGTCGCGCTCCTCAACATAGAGCGGCATGCGCGTGGCATAGTCGGCGATCACGGCGCGGTGCAGGCGCTCGTGCGACCACCACAGCGAGTGTTCGTCGTACGTTCCTGCTGGATCGCCGATCTCTGGCGGCAGCGGCCCAAGATGGAATGGCTTGAACAGGCCCGTGCACGGTGCCGACGTGCCGGTCATCCAATACGTGGGCAGATCGGCGCGCAAATGGGCGACCAACGATGCCGTCGATTGGCCGCTGCGCACGACCGGCTCGGCTGCGTGCGCGCAGACGCTCATTTTTCCCCTGGACGGGTTCCACTGTGGGTCCTGGCCGGCGCTGCCGTGGTCGCGCAAGGCGCGCATCATGTCTTGCACGGCGATCTTGGGTTTGTCGGCCTGCAAATGACCCAGGGTCGTGCCCTGGCGCAGGCGGCACTCGCTGAAGCGGGTGTAGAGAAAATCGGAATAGCAGCGGCTAAAGTCGAAATCGGCGGTGCTTTTGCACCATCCCTTTTCAACCGCGTGTTCGACCAGCCCCGGAGAAGCGCGATCCCAGTCGCTGCCAATGGTGATCCCGTTCGAGATGCTGTATACGTCTCGTACCTGCTTGGCGGCCCAGTACTTGCCGGCCGTTTCCAGCACCCAGGCGTCGCCCGGATCGGCGATCAGAAAACTGTTGTGGTAGGTCATATTGTCAAAGATGCTGCACCGGCCGCCTTGTCCGTGAACGGCCAAAAGATCGACGATCACGTCCAAAGCGCGGCGGGCCGTGTCCGCACGTTCGAGGGCCAGGCGGATCATATCCATCCCCAGCAAGCCGATCTTGGCTTTGGGTTCCTTGGTGAACACCGCTTCATTGCCAATGGCCACGCCAAACTCGTTGACGCCCATCTCACAGCCCCACATCCAGAATGGTTTGGAGAGCAAGATGCCAAAGGTCTCGGAGACTTGAGGAATTTCAATGTGCGTGCACTTGACCGTGGCCTCGTTATGTTTGGTCCGCGGGATGTAGACGGGGACCTGGGCCTCATTCGGCGGGCGGTCGCTGTTTTTCGCCAATATGACGCTGCCGTCAGCCGTTACGTTCCCGAGGGCGACCAACGTATCACACATAAGTGCCTCCTATCAAACCATCACCAAGTGTGTGCGGATCAAGGTCAACTCGCCCAAGTCGAGTCCGGTTTATCGATCGACCCGCCGGTCATCAGATCTTGATCAACATAAAAGCTATAACACGCCGAACACGCGGTAGACCTCGTCGATCGGCATCCCGGCAGCCAGCTGCTCGCGTTCCTCGTTTTCCTTGGCAAAGATATCCTCGACGCGCAGCAGCACCTCGTCGACAAACTGCTTGGGGATCAACTGCACGCCATCGTTGTCACCAAAGATAAAGTCGCCGGGCATGACCTTGACATAGTGGGTCAGGTGACCGGGCAGGTAAATGGGTTTGTCGACTTCGGTGATGATCCAGCCGCCGTACCAATTGGGACGCGTGCCAAAGCTAAACATGGGGAAATCGGGCATCTTGAGCACGTACTGCGTGTCGCGGCAGTTGCCGGCGAGCAGCATGCCCCGGCAGCCGTGCGCGTAGGCCAACTGGCAG
>JAFGJF010000077.1 GCA_016929205.1 Anaerolineae bacterium | reverse complement strand
ATTTCGGGCACAGTCGCCGCCTCGATTTCAGCCTGTTCGGTCTGACGTATGCTTTCCAATTCAGCCCGCGCATCAGCGTTATCCGGATCCAATCTCAAGATATGTTCAAGACAACGCTTGCGTTCGACGCGCGTATCTGTAACATCAAGCAAACTGAGCCAGATGTCAAGGCGGTCGGGCGCAACACGCGTCGCACGCCGCCAATATCCACGCGCGACGAGCGTCTTGCCGGCCTCCATCGCCGCCTCTGCTTGTTGAACGAACTCATCAACTTGCGCCATACGGTCTCTCAATCTTTCTAGGTTTCAACCGCTCCAACAGCGTCTCATACACCTGACGACGGTCGTACAGACGCAGGAAGCGAGCAACGTGTGGGCTGGTCGTCAGCACAATGCGATCCTGGTCCTGCAAATTGACGTTACTCATGCCATCCACAATCAGGACACCTTCTCGGGTCGACTCGACTTGTACCATCACCGTTGCCCCATCGGCGAGGACAATGGTGCGATCCAGGCTCAAATGGGGGCAAATCGGAACCAAGAGCATATTTCGCAGATTGGGCGGCAAAATCGGCCCGCCAGCCGAGAGCGCGTAGGCCGTCGAGCCGGTCGCAGTGGCAACAATCAACCCATCTGCCACATAAGTCGTGAAATAGCCGCCATCGACAAAAGTTGCGAGCCGAACCATGTGTGAAATGCCGCTGCGACCGATGACAATCTCGTTGAGTGCTTCCCATGATCCCAGCTCGGCACCGTCGCGCTCGAGTTCGCCGCGCAACATGGCACGTTCCTCAACCCAATAGTCATTGTCGAAAACCCTGTCCAGACTCTCGCGCCAGTTCTCAACGCGCACCTCGGCCAAAAAGCCCAGGCGTCCCATATGGATGCCGAGAATGGGTGTCGCCACATCGGACACGAGGTGCGCCGCACGCAGCATGGTGCCATCGCCGCCCAGGGTCACGAGAACGTCCAGATCAGGTGGAAAAGAAGGCGGTTCTTCTTTTATGTCTGCCCCACCGCACAAGACCTGCGTACCGCGTTCCTGCAACGTCTCCTGAATCTTGGTTGCCAGGTCCAACGTCTCCGGATAATGCGGGTTGCAGAGCACTCCGACTTTTTTCACGCCGACAGTTGTCCCTTCAGCCATGCGATCAGGCTCTCCAACGGCACTTGAATCTGTTCGCGGCTTTCCATATCACGTATTGCAGCCAGGTTTCGTTCCAACTCATCCTTGCCGAGAACAATGACGTAACGGATCCGCTGTTTGCCTGCCACACGGAACTGTGCTTTGAGCGAACGATCACCAAACGAAAGCGTAGAGGCCACCCCGCCGGCTCTCAAGTCAGACAACAGCCGAACGGCCACAGTCTTGGCTTCACTGCCCAACGAAGCGATCATCACCTGGGGAGCGGGCAGTTCTGGCACCGGCACACCCTGTGCTTTCATGGTCAAGACAATGCGCTCGATCCCCGAACCAAACCCAATGCCCGGTGTGCTGGGGCCACCCAGCAATTCGATCAAGCCATCATAGCGCCCGCCGCCAAAAACGGCAGACTGGGCGCCAATGTCCGGCGCCCAAACCTCGAACACAGTCTTGGTATAATAGTCCAAGCCCCGCACCAGGCGGTGATTGATCGTGAACGGGCGATCCATCTTTTCAAGATAGCCTTGTAACATATCAAAGTGCGTTGCGCATTCGTCGCACAAGTAATCGGCAAAATGCGGCGACTGGGCAATGAGCGGCTGGCACTGATCTTCTTTGCAATCGAGCATGCGCAACGGGTTGCGTTCCATGCGCCGTTTGCAATCTTGACAGATCGTATCTTGATGGGCCCGATAATAGTTAACCAACAACGAAATGTACCCAGGCCTACATTCGGGACAGCCGGTAGAGTTGATCTGGAACGCTAGATTGCCGAATCCCAGGTCAGCACAAAAGTGACGGGCCAGTTCCATCACCTCGGCGTCGAGGGCTGGATCTTGTTCCCCCAGCGCCTCGATGTCGAACTGGGTGTGCTGTCGGTAGCGCCCAGCTTGAGGGCGTTCATAACGAAAAATCGGACCAATCGAGTACAATTTGACCGGCATGGGCCAAGTGTGCATCCCGTTTTGGATAAAGGCGCGCATAATCCCGGCCGTGAACTCGGGACGCAGGGCAATATCGACTCCGCCTTTATCCTGAAAATTATAGATCTCTTTGTCTACAATGTCCGTGCCTTCACCCACGCCTCGCACAAATAGCTCGGTCACTTCAAAAATAGGCGTCGAAATCTGCTCGAACCCATACAACTGGGCAATATCGTGGGCACGGTTGACCACATAGCGCCAGTAAGGTTGATCTTGGGGCAATACATCCAGTGTGCCTCTCGGGGCAGCATATTTAGGCATCATATTATCCTCTCTAGGCCTGTTCGTCATCGTATTATAACCCAAGTTGAATGGGTTGTCTAACTGTCAAGTGCCCAGGCGCATTTGTCGGTGAAAATAGTTTACCAGATATTGCTACTCGGGCCAAAGATACGGGGGATAGACAGGTCATACAGCCTTGGTAACGATTGCTGCTCCATGAACGCATAATTGCAAATTTGTAACGGTTTATTCACTCACAATCTGGGTATTTCATGGTATCATATGGACTGTCAAGCCTTTATGGCAAAGACAAAACGACCGACGGTCACCCCCCCACCCGTCGGTCGCTTTTTTTTGCGGTATCTCGAGGAACTATAGTTTAGCAATCTGCATAGCCATCCGCCCGATAGCACGCGCCGCAGGAGAACCCGGTTCGGTCAACAACAAAGGACGACCAGCCCGAACCAGTTCGGTCATATTGGGCGTATGTGGAATAACGGCAAAAATCTTGTGCTTGATGCCGGTCTGGATCTTTTCGATGGGAACCTGTGCTGCGGCCTGAACGTGGTTCACGACAAGCAAAATGTTCGACTCGGAAACGTTCAGCGTACGCAATCCCTCCAATGCCCGCAGTGTATTGCGAATAGCCTGCACCTCAGGCGTTGTCACCAGCAAAATGTAATCGATCAGCAAAAGCATCGACCGAAGGCCGGCATCGGGTTTGCTGGTTACATCGGCCACAGATCGGGGAAAGCGGTTCTGCAAAAGAACCACGGCCTGCTCGATCCATTCAGGCGACGGGCGATGATCGACCGGCGGTGCCGGCAACACGCGAACTCCCATTGGATGTTTGACCAATCGTGATGCGAGGTCGTCCCATTGCACTGTTTTTTCCTGAGCAAACTCGCGCCAATCCGCCTGTTCGAGTCCCATCATATCGAGAATGTCACCTGGCTCGTTGTGCAGTTCAATCAACGGTGTGACTTGCTGACTTGAAAGCGCAAAGGCAAGCGCCAGATTGACCGCCAGTGTTGTCACCCCAACCTGGGGAGTCAAGCTAAAACAGGCAACCAGGTGCCCAGAGGGATGTAGCGGCGCGGCAGGCTTGGGTACCGGGGGCGCTTTTTGCACTTTGGGTTCCAGCGGAGAGGGCTCTGCGGGTTCTGTTGGCGCGGTCAGCGCGCGGATATGATTCGCCAACTCGTTCGGCATAACCGGTTTACCCAAAAACAAATCAGCGCCGGCATCCAGTCCGGCCTGTTGATCGTAGGGCTGCGAACGGGCAGTAAGAAAAATGATCTTGATACGTGATGTGATGGGATTGGCACGCAAACGGCGACAGAGTTCATATCCATGCAAGCCTGGCATCATCACGTCCAAAATAGCTACATCAGGAGGGCTTTCTATCGCTTGCACAAACGCTTCGTTCCCATCGCGGGCAGTTACGACCGAAAACCCTTCCTTTTTTAGTGCCACTTCCAATAACTTGCGGATATTCGCATCGTCATCGACGATCAAAATTGTCAACATCGTACCTATCCTCCGTCCCCCTCTGGCTTTTCCACCAAGGACAAGCAGTCTCAAGATACAAGAATGCAATGGAAAAGCGCCGTTTCATACGATTCACATCGTCGGGTTGAGACAGAACAGATCGATCTGCGTTCGGTTAATCAAAAACGCCTCACCGTTAAATGAAATGTCGGGTTGCGCAGATAATTGAGCAACACCATCCTGGATTGGAATGTACGCATCTACGCCTTTAGCCAGATAAGCCTCAAAGTCTGCCGAACGTCCGGTCATCATAAAGTACCCTTCGATCTCGTACGTGGCCAAAGCAAGCCAAGCCTTACGACGCTGTCTGCCAAAGTAACTGACCGATCGACCCGCTTTGGAGAAACTTTCTTCAGCACTAACAATGGCAAAAAGCAAATTATCTTTAAGCAACTGAGCATAACTATACGAGACAATAATCTCGCCCGGATTATCAACTCGTGCAATGTAGACATCTTGCAACTGCACGTATGAGGACAGCCTATCGTTAAGCATATCCCCCACCGTCTTGGAACGCGCGCTGATATGTCCTGAAATCCGGTACCCTTGAGTGAAAAAATCAACAGGTAAAAGCCCAGTAACACCGTGTCGCATCATCAAGCGCCTTTCTACACATGATCAACGGTTGGATCAGTCACTTCCCCAATCCAAGTCTTGTTCCTGTTCAAAACTGGATACGGCTGTGGGGTCGGTTGCCAGCGCCTCAATCTCGAAATAGGTTTCATCCGCATAGAATGACAACGCCCCCAAAGCGTCAGAGAATTCACTATAGTTCAAATCTTCTAGCGGCAACTCGACTGCCAGGACAATATCGCCATCCGAATCAACAGAAAACTTGGCCAGATTGATTTCCTGGCACAACCGCAACAAATGCTTGTATAATTTGCGCTCGCAATCGGGATGTTGGGGTGCTTGGACAAAAGGCGCAATCGCGAAATAGATCCAGTTTGGCGTCAACGTCACATAGATCGAAAAATGATCAATGATATCAGACTGGAATCCCGTCAGAAACCGATCCTCCTCCGGGCGGTCGTAACTCCATCCATATTGTTCGAAATAAACTTGTATTGTTTCAGAGGTGACAGACATGCCGCGCTTCCTTTATGCCAAACCGTACTACCTATCCCGCTTCCCAATCCAGATCTTGTTTTTCCTCATAGAGGCTGTGTGCCTGTGGCACCTGGGCCAAAATGAACACCTGAGCATAGTTATCATCAGCATAATAAGAGAGTGCGCCCAACGCACCTGAAAATTCGCTATAATCCAGATTCTCGCTGGGCAGCTCGACAGTGAGAATCACGTCGCCGTCTTGATCGATCGTAAACTTGGCCATATTGATTTCATGGTTCAAATGGAGCAGGTGTTTATACAATCTCCGCTCGCATTCCGGGTCTTGTGGAGCCACCACAAAAGGTGATATCGAAAAATAGACCCAGCTATCAGCAATGTGAACAATAATCCGAAAAATCGACACATCACCGCGGAACCCGGTTCGAAAATCCGTCTCACTGAGCTGGTCGTACGACCAACCGTATTGTTCAAAATAGCCTTCAATCGTTTCCGCCGTAATGGACATGTCTGTCTCCTCATTCTCCCAGGTTTGCTTCAAACGAAACCAGTCCGTCAATCAAAGCAACATGGATGGCACCAACATTTTGCCAGTCGGGCTGATACATTTGCTTGGCCATTGGCTCCAGGATTTCCTTCTGGATCACACGTTCCAGGCGACGACACCCAAGCCGGGAATCATGCCCCTTGCTCACCACGTATGCCACCACCTCGGGTTCGAATGAAACATCGATCTGCTGGCGGGCAAAGCGGTCCTTTACAATCTTGGCCAGCTTTTTTTCCGCAATCTGGGTGATGGACTTGTTGGGTAGCGGCTGAAAGATGACGACTTCGTCAACCCGGGAAAGAAACTCATTAGGCAGCTTGCGGCGTAACACATCGATCACCGCTTCTTCGGTGACAAAGCTCTCTTCTTTGTCGCCTTCCCCAAAACCCAAACGACGGCGAAACCACAATTCGCTGGCCAGGTTGCTGGTCATAATAATCGTCGCATCCGCAAAGTGCACCGTGCGACCTTGCGCATCGGTGAGTCGACCATCGTCAAAAACCTGGAGAAAGAGGTTGAGAACGGACGAATGTGCCTTTTCGATCTCGTCCAGCAAAATGACACAAAATGGCTGGCGCTGAACGCGTTCCGTAAGCTGTCCCCCCTGGTCGTACCCCACATACCCTGGTGGCGAGCCAATTAGACGCGAGACTGTGAACTCGGAGGAAAACTCGGACATATCGAGTTGAATGAGCCGATCCTCATCCCCAAACAAGAATTCGGTCAAAGCTTTGGCGAGTTCGGTTTTGCCTACTCCGGCCGGGCCGACGAACAAAAAGACACCATCCGGGCGCTTGGGATCCAGGTCAAGACGACGTTTGGTCAAGCGAATCAAGCTGGATACGGCCGCCACAGCATGATCCTGGCCGATAAGCCGTTCTTTTAGGATCGCCTCCATATTCAAATAGCGCTCCATCTCACCCTGATCCAGCTTTTCCAATGGAATGCCGGTTACGTCGGCCAGCACCGAAAGCATCGATTCCACGGTCAACGTCGGTTCATCGCCCCCGGCAAGCATCGCCCGCGAAGTAGCACGTTCGAGCAGATCAATCGCTTTGTCCGGAAAGTAACGATTCTTCAAATAGTTCTTGGACAATTCGTACGTTTCCGGCAGCAATTGATCTGGAATCTGAACCTGAAAATGCGCCTCAAAGCGTGGCTTGAGGACGGTCAAGATCTCGAGCACGTCATCTCGATCTGGCTCTTCGATACGGACGGGCTGGAAACGACGCGCCAGGGCGCCATCTTTTTCGATATATTTGCGATATTCGTGTGTCGTCGTCGAGCCTATGCAAACGATATCGCCACGCGCCAGCGCTGGCTTGAGAATCGTGGCCGCGTCTTGCAGTCCATAGATGCCGCCGGCACCCATCAATGCATGTGTTTCATCCACGAACAGGATGACGTTTTCGGCTTCTTTTACTTCATTGACCAACTTGCGCAAACGTTTCTCAAATTCTCCGAGTTGGCTGGCCCCGGCAACCAGTGAACTGATGCTCAATTCGACGAGTCGCTTGTCCTTTAACTGGGCTGGAACATCACCCTCTACGATATGCTGCGCCAGGCCCTCAACCATAGCCGTTTTGCCAACACCTGGTTCGCCCACCAGGATCGGGTTGCGCTTCATCTGCCGGCAAAGGATCTCGATCGTCGTAGCGATCTCACGTTTTCGCCCGATGACGGGATAAAGCTCGTCCTGCTCTGCCAACTTGGTCAGATCGCGACTATAGCGGTCGAGTATCGGCGTTGGTTTACGCTTGATCGTGGGTTCGCCTTCAGTCTCGATCTCGGTCTCCTCGGACACAGCTTCGGTCGAACCTGGTTCATCGTCCTTGGCTTTCACTTCGGGCGAGCTTGGCCGCAAAGACAGTGTCGCACTCAGTTCAGAGACATCCACGTGCAGCGATGTAAACAAATTGCGCGTCGTTTCATCTGTATTCAACAGCGAAAGCAACAAATGAGCCGGCGTCACAGGCACTTTTTGTGCGAGGGCAATGCTTTGTTTGAGCGCAGACTTGAGTTCGGGAGACACGATCAGCTTGTCTGCAGAAAGATGGTCGCCAGCGTTCAAACTGCTTTCAAACGCCTCGATTGCTTTCGCCGTATCCATTTTATACGGCTTGAGCAAACCGGCGAACCAATCTGTCTGCTGGCGAAGCAAACCCAGGATCAGATGACGTGGATTGAGATCGGTTGACTTGAGCCGCCTCGCTTCCCGTTTAGCAACATCAAAACATTTTAGAGAGATTGGTGAAAGTTTTTCAAGCATCTTGTTCTCGTCATTCAAAGATCGATTCACTCAAAGACTCATCTGCCCGGAAATCACATTTCTACCGAGCTAGATTAGCAGAGTCACCTCTAGAGCATACAGTTATGTTTTCATTATACTTGAATTTGAGCCGTCTGACAAGCAAATACAGGCCAAAACCACCATCCTCTCACAAACCCGAGTTCGTGAGAGGATGGTGGTCACACCGATTCGATTCCCTGGGCACGGCAACTCCCCTGGAGTAATGAGGCCATCGCTCCTATTCTTCAATCACATCACCATAGACGGGCAAAATGAATGTGAATGTGGTTCCAACTCCCAGTTTACTTTTGAGCCAAACGCGCCCACCATGAGCTTCGACCAACACCTTGACAATTGAAAATCCCACACCTGGCGATCCCAGTCCAGGAATCGTCGGGCTATCAGCCCGATAATAACGGTTGAACACCTTTTTATAATCTTCGGGAGCAACACCATCACCGGTGTCAGTAACAGAAACCGAAACAGATCGGGCCCGATCTACATCCACAGTTTCGACATCAAGCCGAATTTCCGCTCCTTTTGGCGAACAATGCAGCGCATTCTCTAACAAACTGGTTATAACGTGGTGCACAGCATCAGGATCGGCTTGAACAATGGGTAAATCCGGCTGCATCTCGATCTGCAGGTGCTGTCCCTTTTCATCAACTTGATGTTGGACTACTTTGACCGCTTGATCGATGATGTCGACGATATCAATCGCTTCAGCATTGACAGCCAGTTGTCTACTGTCGATCATGGCTATACCCACCAGATCGTCTAGCAAGCGCCCCATCTGTTCGGCGTTCGCCCGAATACGACCCAAGAACGTCATCTGCGTTGAAGTCATTCTGCCCATCGATTCGCCGCGCAAAAGATCGGTGTATCCAATGATCGACGTCGCCGGCGTTCGCAACTCTTGCGAAACCGAGGCAATAAACGAATCTTTGGTCCGTTGCGCTTCTCGTTCCGCATCGATGTCGCGCAACACGGCAACAGTACTGACGCCGTCACGGCCCTCAGCGTCGTCTTGTTCCTGGACGATCATCGTTCGAAAAGAGGCACGAAATGTTTTTCCTTTGATATTCAAGGGCGTAACGGTACCTTTGATCTCACAACCCGGCGTATTGGCATCGAGTTGGGCTGCCGTCTGTACGACGCGGTAGGCTTTGGCCCAACGCGGGTCATCACAGATATCACCAATCACCTTGCCTGCCATCGTGCCATCCAGCATCGTCTCGGCCGCTTTGTTTGCCAACGCAATGCTCCCCTGGCGGTTAATCACCAGGACGCCATCGGCGATGCTGTCCAGGATATCCATCAACTTGTGCTCGATTGCCCCCGGCAGCGAGATCACCTCATCCTGCCGTCCGGTCACCGCTTGTGCCTGGGCAAGCGAGGCGACCAAGGGTCGCGATGGTTGAATTTCATCGAGCCAATTCTCCAATTGAGAAACTTGATCGCGCAAACCCGCAATACGCGTTTGGCCCCGTTGGACGAGTTCGTGCAGTTGCGCCTGAATTTGCTCGGGTGGCAGGGCATAGACCACCTCGGGCTGAGACTCTTGCACGGACAGCTCTTTTACCCGCAGCTGTGACTCTGCATACAGGCGCGAGTTCTCGAGCGCGATGGCAGCGTAATCGGCTAGTGCAGAAAGCAGGTACAGATCATGGTCATCAAACGCCTTGTCCTCGACCATGTGATCGACCGATAGAATACCGATGACGGCGTCACCTACCCGTAGAGGCACGTATAGGATCGATTTGACGAGATAGCCGGTTTTGACCTTGACGCGATCATCTTGTGGTGAACCGGTAACCATTAATGGTTTGCCGGTGCGCACAACCTGACCGGCCATGCTGTCGTCCACCTTGAGTCGAAATCCGTGTGCATACCGTTCGCCGAGATTTTGGGCGGCCCGCATATAGAGTTCGCCACTCTCTTGATCGGTGAGCAACAAAAAGCCTTCTTCAGCGCTAGTGATATATACAGCGGCCTCGACAATACGCGTTAGCAGTCGATCTTGATCGAGTAGGGCCGTGACCGACTTGCCAATATTAAACAACACGCTCAGTTCTTTGACCTGGCGCTCCATTTGACGGTTGACCAAAGCAACACTTTCGTTAAGCGTATCGCGCTCGCGCCGCAGACGGCTCTCGGTCAGCGCACGCTCAATGGCCTTTTGCATCTCTTCGACTTTGTACGGCTTGATAATATAGTCTTTGGCCCCCAACCGGAACGCCTGTACTGCCGCTTCCTCTGAGCCATGGAATGTCATGAGAATAACAGGAATCTCGACATGCACTTCGGTCAATGCCTGGAGCACCTCCAGACCAGTCTTTTTGGGCATTCGCATATCCATGATGATCAGGTCGGGGTTTTCGTCCAACGCTTTCCGCAGCGCTTCTTCCCCATCCCGGGCAATGGATACCCGATACCCTTCGGGCTGCAGAATGTACTCGGCTAGAAACTCGACGCTTTCCTGGCGATCATCGACGACCAGAATCGTCTCTTTCTCATGCATATCATCCACCTCATTTGAACTGTGATTCTTGCTGAGCCCAGGTCATTGCCTCCAGAGGCGTAGACTGTCCCTGCAAAATGGACTCAAACGCCTGGGTAAACACGTTCAGTGCCTCTTCAAACTCGGCCAACTCAGGTGACAGCATCAACGCATTTTCCATTGACCTGCGAGAAACAGTCGCAATATCCCTCCCCACTTGTTGCTCAAACTCGCTGGATTCGGTAAGCGACTTGCGCACGGGTATCGAACGTAAGGGAATCCGTTGACTAAGAAAAGAAATCCACGTCCAGCACGCATCGGGATGCTCTGTCTGGGCAGAGATAAAATAGCCTTCAATCAAGGTTAACGTCGCCGGGTTTCTGTCGACCGGCAAAGGTGCGATCCCCACCCGTAACCCTTCCATCCAATCGCTTTTCCGCTCGGAAAGCATCCCCGTCCACATCCCCAAGCGTTCGAGCTGAACCCCACGCCACAGACTGCCGCGCGACCCAAAAGCTTCCCGTGTTTGCATTGATGTTGGAATAACGTTGTAATCGAACATCAAATCCACGTACCATTCAAGCGCCTCAATCGTCAACGGATCATCAAAGGCCGTACGGGTGGGGTCCTGCAGATCGTCAAATATGCGGCCGCCATGTTGATAGATAAAGGTCAGCACGTCAAACGGGCCAAAATTCTCATAGTCCCCCATATATCCAAAGATGTCGGCCTCCGGATCGCGGATCGACATCGCCGCCGCCAGAAAGTCATCCCACGTCCAGCCTGCTTGGGGATAGGAAACGCCGGCCTGGTCGAACAGATCCTGGTTATAGTACATCACCATCAGATCCACGCCAACTGGAATGCCCCAGATACTGCCCTCACTGGTGTACAAATCGATCGCTCCGGGATAAAAGTCAGAAGCGTTAAACGTGTTATCTTGCTCGACGAGCGGTGTCAGGTTCAAAACGTTTCCCTGGTCTTTGAGCCAGATCTGTGCAAACTGGGAAGAAACAAACGCGTCAGCATTTCCGGCACCAATGCCGCCCAGTATATCTCCCTTTTTGGGCTGCAATTCGATCGTAATATACGGATAGAGTTCATTGAATTCTTGCAGCATCCGCCGATAGTGCTCTGTATCCCAATCGGGAAAAGCAAACGAGAGCATCACCGGTTCAGGAGTCGGTGTCGCCCTGGCACATCCCGCGAAAACGGGTACGAAAATGCTCAAAACCAACAGCAGCAGCGCCCAACCAACGTTTGCTTTTCCCATCCATCTCTCCCAGGTTTTCTTTACATTATCACTGCTATTGTACCACGATTTTTGCTCTCGTCCAACAGGACAAAAACACCAAGATTTTGCTTGTTTCGAACAACTCGTGTATCATGGGTGGCATTTGTGTATGGAGGAATAACAAATGAGCTTTCGACAGTACGATCCCAACACAGACAAAGACGCCGTGCACCGTATCTGGCAAGAAGTTGGCTGGATTGAGAACGAAAAAACCGAGATCATGGATCTCTTTGTCGAAAAGGCGTCAATCGCGATGGTCGCCGAGGTTAACGGCGAGGCGGAATGCCTGGTGCTGCGCACGCCAGGCACGATTCGTTATCGCGATCAGGATCTGCCCTTTGCCGGCATCACCGGCGTAACCACCAGCCGGGTCGCTCGTAAGCAGGGATTTGCCAGGCAGCTCACCGCACTGCAGATCGCTGCTGGCGCCGAACAAGGCGCTGCGCTGTTTGGTTTGGGCATGTTTGAGCAGGGCTTTTACAACCAATTGGGATTTGGCACCGGTAGTTACGAAAATTGGGTCCGTTTTGACCCCGCCCGCCTGCGCGTTCCCGTACGGGCTCGCGTTCCGCACCGTATTACGGCTGACGATTGGTCACAGGTCCACATCGCCAGGTTAACGCGCATGCGCGGCCATGGCGCGTGCAACCTCACACCGCCCGAGTTGACACATGCCGAGATGCAATGGGCCAGCAAAGGATTTGGTTTGGGTTACACAGATGAGAAAGGCCAGATCACACACCACATATGGTGCAACGCCAAAGACATAGATTATGGCCCATACACGGTTAATTGGATCACTTTTCAAACGTACGAGCAGTTCCTCGAACTATTGTCGCTGCTCAAAAACTTGGGAGACCAGGTGCACCTGGTTCAAATGCAAGAGCCGGCAGGCATCCAGCTTCAGGACCTGATCGAACAACCATTCAAGCATCGACACATCACAGCCAAGTCCAAGTTTGAAACCAATATGCACGCTTCTGCCTACTGGCAAGCACGGATCTGCGATCTGGACGCCTGCCTGGCCAAAACACATCTAGACGGAGAACCGGTGAGATTCAATCTCTCGCTAAACGATCCGATCGAGCATTTTTTGCAGGATGGACCATGGCGGGGAATCGGTGGCGCATACACCGTCACCTTGGGACCCTCATCGCACGTGGAACGAGGCACCGACACATCTTTGTCGACACTGAACGCCTCGGTGGGCGCCTTCACGCGAATGTGGCTCGGCGTGCTGACCGCCACCGGCTTGTCGGTGACCGACAAGCTCGACGCACCACATGTTTTGTTGCAGCAACTGGATCGATTGCTGCGGCTTCCCAGGCCCAGTTTTGAATGGCACTTTTGATCATATCCTCATGCCAATCACTGGTACTGGAAATTGCGCGCACAGCGCATTGGCGTCGGCTTTGACCTCGCTCGCGATGTTTTGATCGTGCAAGTTATTCAGCAACCGCCCGATCAGCCGTGCGATGAGCAGCATTTGTGGGGCTCGCATCCCGCGCGTCGTCACGGCTGGCGTGCCGATGCGAATACCGCTGGTGACCATTGGCGGTTGGGAATCGAATGGAATCAGATTTTTGTTGACCGTGATGCTTGCCCTTTCCAGAGCTTCTTCGGCAACGTTGCCCGTCAGGCCAATCCCACGTAGATCGATCAACATCATGTGATTATCGGTGCCGCCGGAAACGACGCGCAGCCTCAGATCCTGCAATGCGCCAGCCAACACCTGGGCGTTTTCGACGACGGACCGGCTGTACTGAACAAACTCGGGGCGCATCGCCTCGCGCAGAGCCACAGCCTTGGCAGCAATGACATGCATCAAGGGTCCGCCCTGAATGCCGGGAAAGACGGCGCGGTCGATCTTTTTTGCCAGCTCGGAAGTGCATAAAATCAGCCCACCGCGCGGCCCGCGCAACGTTTTGTGCGTCGTCGTCGTTACCACGTGAGCATAGGGAACCGGGGAGGGATGCACGCCGGCAGCCACCAAGCCCGCAATGTGCGCCATATCGACCATCAAACAACCGCCGATTTCGTCCGCGATCTCGCGCAGCCGCGCAAAATCGATGACACGCGAGTAGGCACTGGCCCCGGCGACGATCAATTTGGGTCTGTGTTCCAACGCCAATTCGCGCACATTGTCGTAATCGATGCACTCGCTCGTACGATCGACGCCATAGTGGACAAAATTGTACAACAAACCGGAGAAATTGATCTGATGCCCATGTGTCAAGTGTCCTCCATGAGCCAGACTCATTGCCAGGACCGTATCTCCGGGTTTGAGCAATGCCAGATACGCCGCAGCATTCGCCTGCGAGCCTGAATGGGGCTGCACGTTGGCATGCTCGGCGTGAAACAAATGCATAGCCCGTTCGATAGCCAACTTTTCGGCAATATCGACAAATTGGCACCCGCCGTAATAACGCTTGCCAGGATAGCCCTCTGCATACTTGTTGGTCAAGGTCGAACCCAGCGCTTGCAACACATCCATACTCACCGTGTTTTCCGATGCAATCAACTCCAATGTCTCTTGCTGGCGTTGGCGCTCGGCGGCAAACATGCGAAACAGAATGGGATCTGAACGAGCCAAACCACCTTTGACACCAACCTCACCGCTGGCGTCAAGCTCTTGCGCCGAGACACCCCATACCTCGCGCATCTCTCGCCACACGGCATCGCCGGCAGGACTGCCATTTTGATCGACCCGGTTCACTCTTTTTTCCTTGTCCATTCTTGTATCCTTCCAAGACAGTATAGACCGCGGCAAACAGAAACCGCGGCAAGCAAAAAACCGCCGAGATGGAACGACTCGGCGGTGAGTAGATGGGCCCTGCTGGATTTGAACCAGCGACCAACCGGTTATGAGCCGGTGGCTCTAACCACTGAGCTAAGGGCCCCAGTCAAATTATTATAGTATGAAATAAAGCCAACGGCAAATCCGGGCAGGGGTGCTTGCGGTTTACACGTACACCAGATCTCTGAAACCACGCACAGTATGAAACGTGATCAGATTGCCGTCGTGGGCGCTCTTGGCACGATGATCGCCAGAGCGACTGAGTACGTGCAGATCGTCGCCATCTATGCACATGCTGGCGTAATGGCGCGCCTGCCGGGGCGTTTCGCCCCGGGCGACAAGGCCAACCATACACCAATCAATGCAGTTGTGCGAAGTGTACAGTGCCAAAATATGACGCTCGTTATTGGGTAGACTGAAACGCGTCGCCGGCAAACGATCGGGACGGGTCATGCTGTCCGTCGCCAGGCTGGATAACAACCAAAACAGCCGCGACACATCATCGTAGAGGATGTGAAACCGCATCTGCCCGCCAGGGCAAGGTACGTACAATATGCGTCCACCGGACGGTGAAGTGGCAAATTCAGTATGCAGTGTGCCGTCCGGCCGTTCAACTACCTTGGCGATACAAGCCAGATTGGTCAACCCAGTATGGGCGCGCATCCACAAATACCAAGTGCGCCCGGCCGGGTCGAACCACACATGATTTGGATCGACAAACTGCACCACATTGCTCTCCAGCCAACCGATGGGAGCCATACGGCGCTGGTCGCCGGCGTTATCCGGCATCAGCGGGCCAAGCGGCCAAAAGGGCACGCCCAGCCAGTCCACCGCGCTAACCACATTGCCGATAACCAGTTCGCTGGCCCAGGTCCAGCTCTCGCGTCGGGTCAGGTCGGCGTTTACGCCGGCACACATCAAGACCGGCGCGAGATCGCTGACCGGCCAGCCATCATGTGTGTGGCAAGCACGCCTTTCCATTACCAGATACACGCGACCGTTTGCCTGATGGACATTGCACGCCGACTGGTGCCACTGCTCGCCCTGTGTCAATGTCGCCGGTTCGGACCACGTCTCGCCACCATCGTCAGAACGGATAATGGTCAAGTCACCGGCATGACCGAACACATACAATGCGTTTCCGGCCACAAAGGGGCGGGCATGCATAAAAGGAAACGCGCCGCGCCGGGTCCAATGCACCCCATGGTCGTCGGAGGTGAAAATCAGCCCCTGCCAGGCATGAACGCCTTCGCCGCGCAGGCCTTTTGGGCCGGGTAGATCGATCACGCCCGGGCCACCCTGATCCATCGTCGCCACCAGCCGCCCGTTCGGCAAACGGGCCAGGCCGGGTGTATAGGCATAAATACAGGTCGGGTCAGGCGATTCGTATACGGTTACAAACTCATTTGCCAGGAGAGGAATTTGCATCATACACACATCCTATTTGGCATTGTTGGAACGCCCGATTCGGATCCGATACAGGTCCCGTTCGATGCGCCGAAATCCCCAACGTTCGAAAAACTGCTTGGCTTCGGACAAGGAGGAATGAACGATCAGATCGATACGCACACATTTTTTGATCCGCGCCCGGTTACGCGCATAAGCCAAAATGGTCGAGCCAACACCCTGATTTCGCCACGGTTCCTGGACGATAAAGTCTTGAAACATCGCATAAGGCGCACCAGCCCAGGTCGACAGGTAATAACAGATCAAAATGCAGCCAAAAATCTGACCTCGCGTTTCGGCAACGACATATTCGTGCAAGTCACTCTCGATCTGCTGGCGAATGATCTCGCTCATCGCCTCTTCTGAGGGCAGATCCTCACCACTTACTAGAGCCAACGAACGGATCAACGGCAATATCTGCAGAGTATCTTGTACGGTAGCCAAACGGATGGTTGTATCGTTCACCGGGTTCTCCTTTATCAACGCATGCTGCATGTTTTCGGAGCATCATGTCCTCGATCTGTCAGGTATCATTTTACCTGCTCGCCTTCTTTCGGTCAAGTGCCGAATACTCGGCCAAGTGCCGAATACTCGGTCAAGTGCTGGACATCCAGCCAGGTACCAGATATTATGATTTGCCCGCCCCATAAAGTATGATAGAATGATACCGTCGCAATACAACACTGCTTTCAAGCCCTTGTGATGAAAGGCGAACGGATTGATCAAAATCGTCACCGACTCGACGCACTATTTGCCGCCAGAACTTGTTGCCAGATATGATATCCAGGTTGTACCGATCACGCTCTCTTTTGGCGACCAAGACTACCTCGAAGGCATTGACATTGACACCGAGCGCTTTTTCCAACGGCTGGCAAGCGACCCGATCTTTCCTACCACCTCCCAGCCCGCCCCCGAAGCATTCGCGACGTTGTGGATGCACTTGCTGGAACAGGGCCACGAGATTATCACCATCGTCCTGTCAGACAAAATCAGCGGCACCTTTGGCGCAGTGCAGGCGATACGTAAAGAATTCCCAGATGATGCTCCGATTTCAATCGTCAACTCGCTGTCGACGGCAATGGGGCTGGGGTTCCAGGCATTGCGGGCTGCCGAGCTAGCCGAGCTGGGCCTTTTGCGACTCGACATTGTCGCAGCGTTACGGCACATGCGTGAGCATCTCCAAATCATCCTGGTGCCAGACACATTGGAGAATCTGCATCGCGGGGGACGCATCAGCACAGCCAAGGCCTGGGTCGGGACGTTGCTGAATGTGAAACCGTTATTGTCCTTTAGCAAAGGATTTATCGAACCGATACAACAGGTACGAACAATCAGGCGTGCCCAGGAGAGAATGCTCGAATTGACGACGGACTATCTGGGCGACGATCGACATCCATGGATTTCGGTCATGCATTCGCGATCTCCCGAGCGCGGCAAATGCCTTCTAGATCGGCTTTTGCCGCGTTTTCCCGGAGCACGCTTTTTTTTCTCCGAAATCGGCCCGACGTTGGGCGTGCATCTCGGTATCGGGGGAACAGGTCTCATCGTTTGCCGGAGCAACGGCTTGGGCGCTGCCGGCTAGAGTGAACGCGAGAAATGGAGGCATTATGAACGATCAAATCCTGGTCAAAATCCGGCTTTGGCCGCAAGAGAACAAGCTGCCGTGCGCCGTGGCGCACTATATCGCTGCCGAACTAGATATTGGCCCGCGCAAAGTGGGCGAGATAGCCGATCAAGAAAACGGTGCACGGATCACACAATGCCAGTTAGGGTTGTTTGGATACGCCAAAAAAGGAACGCCCACCTACAAGATTCTCAAACCTATGGATCCCGTGCCAGAAGCGCTCAAGCAGGCCATCGATGCTGCTGCTCACGATGGACGCATTTCTTGCGCCAGATTGTGGAAAATCGCCGATGAATTCGACATCTCGCGGCACGAGATTGGCAATGCGGCCAACACATTGGGACTCAAAGTCAAGCCGTGCCAGTTAGGATGTTTCTGAAAGGCTGCAAAACATCTTTGATCGTCGGCCTGCCAATCTCTTGCAGTTCGTAACGCACCCGCTGGGTAGGATGCTTGATCTCGACGATACGGCGCAGGTCGATCGGCGTGGCAATAATCACCAGGTCACAAGGCGTGGCATTAATCGTCTCTTCCAGATCTTGGATTTGTTTTTCGCCATATCCCATCGCCGGGAGCAGCGCGCCGATCTTGGGATATTTGGCATAGGTATCCTTGATCGTTCGCACGGTGTAGGGACGCGGATCGATCAACTCGGCTGCACCGAATCGTTTGGCCGCAACCACGCCAGCACCGTAAGCCATCTCGCCGTGAGTCAGCGTGGGGCCGTCTTCTACAACGAGCACACGCTTGCCCCGGATCGTATCCGGGGCGTCGACAAAGATCGGTGAAGCTGCTTCGATCAACAATACGTCAGGATTGACCGACAAGACATTTTCCCGTACCCGGACAATATTGTCCAAGTCTGCTGTGTCGACCTTGTTGATCACCACCACATCGGCCATACGCAGATTGGCTTCACCGGGATGATAGGTTAACTCGTGCCCTGCTCGGTGTGGATCCACGACGACAATGTGCAAGTCCGGCTTGAAAAAGGGCAGGTCGTTATTGCCGCCGTCCCATACGATCACGTCGGCCTCCTTTTCCGCTTGACGCAAAATCTGTTCGTAATCGACACCGGCATAGACGACCACCCCACGATCGATGTGCGGCTCGTATTCCTCACGTTCTTCGATCGTACAATCGTTCCGGTCCAGATCCTCATAGGTCTCAAAACGTTGGCAGGCCTGTTTGACCAGGTCACCATAGGGCATCGGATGGCGAATGGCGACGACTCTTTTGTCCATCGTACGCAATGTATCGCAAACGCGGCGCGTCGTCTGGCTCTTGCCAGATCCGGTGCGCACTGCACAAACCGAGATCACCGGCTTGCACGATTTGAGCATCGTATTCTTGGTCCCCATCAGAACATAGTCTGCGCCGGCAGCAATCACTTGTGAGGCTTTGTGCATCACATACTCGTGCGGCACGTCCGAGTAAGCAAAGATGACTTGATCGATGTCGAGATCGCTGATCAAGTTGTCCAGGCCATCTTCGGAATAGATGGGAATGCCATCTGGGTAATCTGCCCCGGCTAACTTGGCAGGATAGACCCGTCCTTCGATGTCGGGAATCTGTGTGGCTGTAAAGGCCACGACCTCATAGCCGGCATTTCCCCGCAGATAGGTATTAAAGTTGTGAAAGTCGCGCCCGGCGGCGCCCATAACAAGAACGCGTGTTTTCTTCATTGAAAACCTCCAATTGAAATGATTTGCTCCATTATTCGTTCTTTAATCCGGTTCAACCTGTACGGTGACCGATTCAACCAGTTCGTATTCAGCAAACTGACAGTCAAATTCTCCCTCTTGTCCAGCCGGAATGCGGTCGGTGTAACTGAACCCTGCGTTCACAATCGTCCCCCACGGATCCAGCAACGTCACCACCATCTGAGCACGATCCACGGCCTGTGTACCGTCGTTGCGCACCCGACCTGTCACGTGCAGAATGCCGCTCTGCAAGCCAGAGGTGTGGTATTCTACCACAATCAGACTCTCGGGCAACTTGCGCAACGTAGGCACGGCTGTCACACGGATCGTATAACGATCCCACCCACTTGGTATAGGAAACGACAAAGAGAACGGCGTCAATTGTTGGGGGCCAATCACGTCCAGCAATGCCGGGCCGTCAACAATCCGCATCATCGTTCCCCAACGATTGTAAAACATGAGCCGCACCGAAACATGATCAAGGTTGCCATCGGTTTCATTCCGCACCTGGCCCACAACGTGCATATTGCCCGACAGTCCAATGAAATCACGGTAGCTGAGCAATCCCATGATCACCGTATTGGTGCCTTCCGGCGTCGGCGTGAACGTAGGGTACGTGGTTGCATAGCCGGTTGACTGGCTGGCAGGAGTTGGCGTCGGTTCGTTGGTTGACAGAACTGGCGGTTGAATCGTTGGCGTCGCCGTCGGGGTCAGAGTCGGCAGCCGAGTCGGCGTTGCAGTAGGTGTCGATGAGGGTGTTGCTGTTGGTAAAAAGACAAAAGGCACGACTACCACAACAGAAGCAGCTTCGGATGCGCCACCTGGACCTTCTGCCGTGATCCAATAACGATACTCACCTGGCAAGATTGCATTTTCCAGGTAACGCGGTTCAGGCACCGACGCACGCAGCACAGGCACGTTGCCGCCTAGTCCCTCATCCCATTGCACCTGGTAGCGGGTAGCGCCACGGGCGGGCTGCCAGACGAGCTCGACGGACATAGTTGAGATGAGCTTGACTTGCAACCCAGCAGGCGTATCCGGTGGAATGTTGGGATCGATCGTCGGCGTCGACGTGGCGGTAGGTGTGGACGTGGCAGTAGGGGTCCACGTAGACGTCGCAGTTGGCGTTGCAGTAGCAGTCGCCGTTGGCGTGGCTGTAAGTGTAGGCGTAGCAGTAGGAGTCCACGTAGACGTCATAGTTGGTGTTGCGGTAGCAGTCGCTGTCGCCGTCGGCGTTGCAGTAGCAGTCGCCGTGCTCGTCGCTGTCGGTGTCTCGGTCGGCGTCGACGTGAGGGTAGCCGTCGGAATACCGCCTAACGGAGTTGGCGTGTGCGTTGGCGTCGGTGTCGGTGTGACCGTCCACGTCGCGGT
>JAFGJF010000076.1 GCA_016929205.1 Anaerolineae bacterium | reverse complement strand
GTGATCACCGCCTGGCGGATGGGGTGGACAAAGTTGGCGTCCCACTGCGAGCCGAACCCGGCGCCGCCGGCCCCCACGTCTTTGGTGAGCCACTCGTTATTCTGCAAGTCCTCGGCGATCGTAATCCGGCCGGGAAATTTCTGAGCGACCAGGGTGTTGATAGCTTGCAGCAGGCTCCAGCCATCGGGCAGGTCCTCGCTGCCAGGGCCGTGGGGGGTACGAATGTAAACAGTGCCGTCATAACGAAAGCCATCCACGTGGTACTCTTCGATCCACATAGTGGCGTTATCGAGGATATATTGACGAACCTCACCACGTCCGTAATCGGGGCGGGTATCCCCCCACGGTGTGGTCGCCCGGTCGTCGTTATAAAAGTAGATGCCACCGCGACCGTTCTCTGACCAGCCGTCGAACTGCCAAAGATCGAGGTCGCTTGGCCCCAGATGATTGTAAACGACGTCGAGGATCACCGACATGCCATGCTCGTGGACGCGCTTGACAAAGCGTTTGAACGCCAGCGGGCCGCCGTAGGCGGTTTCAACCGAAAAGATATGGGAGGGGTTGTACCCCCACGAGCGGTCTGTAGCAAACTCGGCCACCGGCATGATCTGGATCGCATTGACGCCCAGTTTTTTCAAGTGTCCCAGCCGGGCTAACACCGAGGCGAACTTGCCGGGCTGGTGGGCGTCTTCTTTGTCGTTGAACGTGCCGACGTGCAACTCGTAGATGACGAGCTCGTTCCACGGCGCAAGATGCCAGTCGTCCCCCGCCCAGTCAAAGTTCGGGTCGTGGACGATGGCGTTGCCGACCGAGTTGGTCACCTCGCGGGCATACGGGTCAATGCGCTTGAACTCGCCCTGCGCTGTTGTCAGCAAGAACTTGTACTGATCGCCGATCCGCGCCTCGGCCACGTCGGCGTACCAATCGCCGTTCTCCTCGACTTGCATGGGATGTTTGTCGCCGCTCCAGGCGTTGAACGATCCGATGACGGCTACACGCTGCGCATGGGGCGCCCACACGCGGAACGCAACCCCCTCTGCGTGAGGGGTCGCTCCCCGGCCCTTGATTTTTATTTCATTGTTCATGCTTGACTCCTAGTTGGCAAATTCTTTCGAGACCAAAATGGCTCAATTTTCGCGGCTCTGTTGTATAAAGATGGCCAGCGTTTTGCCACCCGCATCCAACAGCGTCAATTGCTGGCCGGCAACTTTATAGGCGGTCGCTTGCGTCAGTGCGGTGATGTATACCGAGGCTTGCTGCATAATCGGCTCCGCGCACGCCATCATCGTCGTGGCGATGTTGTTGTTGACAGTGATTCTCTCACCATCCGCCGTGTACGAGCCGCTGTACTGATTACAGCCATCGGAGCCGTTAAGCGCGCCGTTCTCAAAGTCGAGGGTAATCTGCGTGTTGGATATCACCGTTTGACCGTTCAAGTTATCCAGCAACCAGCCAATGTCGTTCAGGGGTGCGTTTGACGCGTCAGGCGACACAACCTCGCATAACACCGCTTGGCTCCCGTCCTGGTTGGTATGGACGGAATAGATGGTTCTTTTAACTTCTAACTCGACCCAAAAACCCGATGTGATGACCTGCAGATAGCCCACGCCCGGCCTGGGGCAGCCCAGACTGCTGTCTCGCCATTGTACCGCCTTGGCCGAGACGACGGTGATCTCTGCAGCGGTGGTGTTCAACCTCTCCAGCAAGAGTTGGCGAGCGGCCTGCAAAACTTCTTCCGGCGCTTCAACGATGTCTTGCTCGATTCTGTAATCCGTCGCGCCGGGGCCTGCCGAAATCGGCGTAAAAGTGGCCTTTCCTGACGTACAGGCCGTCAGGCCAATTGCCAGGATAATTATCAAGACTAATCCTAATTTGATCCGCTTAACCCAGAGCAACATTTTCCTGCCTCCTTGGTTTTGTATCAATCTATCCTCTTGATGTTGACGGCGCCGAAAAGTTCCAGCCCCGCCAAAAGGCTACAGGCTCGCAAAGAACGGCCTGACGAGTACGATGGTCGGATTTCTTTGTGAGGATGCCAATAAACAGCCCGCGTGTCCTTGTCCGGGCGTGTGTTTGCCGTTCGTGCGCAAGCGCCTTGTTCTATTCCTGTGGCGTCGCCAGCGGGTTCTGGATGGGCTGGCCGGCATTGCCGCCCTGATAGTAGGGGAAGGTCACCGGCAGTTCAAAACCAAAATACGCAGAGACGCGCGCCACAATCTCGCCCTTGATCTGCGCCCGGCGGGTGTTGTAGGCTTTGACAGCATCATTCCAATCGGTGCCGCCCAGTTGAATAGTGTTCATCGCCTCATCCACGGTATCCCCCAGCGCCAGGGTGACCTGGGCATCCGGCACGGGCGGCGGGGCCTGGGTGATAGCGTTGACATAGAGCGTAAAGCCCTGACCCAGGCCGTCGGGTAGTGCGCCCTTGCCTTGCAACTCATTCAAGTTCAACTTGGTCGGGTCCAAGGGCTGGCCGTTTTCGTCGCGGTAATTATTTATCAGGTTGGTCAGCGCATCTGCTTGTGACCGAAAGTTGCCGGTCCATACCTCACCGCTGTCGCTGACCGCGTCGTAATAATCTTTGGTGATCTGCGTTTTGGCCTGGATTTTGGCATACTGTGTATCGGTCACCAACTGAAAATTGGCCGCCGCAGACTGCACGCCCTGCACCAACGCCACCAGTTCGTCGTATTCCGTCGTGCCCGAACTCACGATGCTGCAGCCGGCCAGCCCGGCTAACATGGCAACCATCACAAAAATGGAAATGATCTGTTTATAGCTTTTCATGCCTTGTTCTCCTTATT
>JAFGJF010000546.1 GCA_016929205.1 Anaerolineae bacterium | reverse complement strand
CGCTGGATCGGAATGCCGCCAAAGCCAACGCGAGAAACCATCAACCCCGTTTTACCCAATCTCACTTTTTCCATCAGCCTCTCTCCTTAAAAGGTGTACTTTGGGGATCACGCAAACGAACACCGTCCCCTCGCACGCTCAAGATCTGGTGATCCTGAGCAAGGGCTTGTCATTACACAACTTGCTGCCCGGCTTTGAACACCATGTGCACCTGCCTCACGGCCGAGATATCGGCCAGCGGGTCAGCATCGAGCACGACCAGGTCAGCCAGCTTGCCCGCCTCGACACTGCCGATCTGGTCATCCATCCCCAGCAGTTCGGCCGCCGAACGATGGGCCGTCGCCAAAGCTTCGGCAGGATGCATCCCCGCTCTGACCATACATTCCAGTTCGCTGGCCAGATTCTCTGAGCGATTGAACGGCGTCCCGCCGTCGTTGCCGGCAGCGATGCGCACGCCGGCTTCTCGCGCTCGCAAAAAACTGTTCTGGTGCGCGTCCTGGAGCCGCTTGGCCTTGTCGATAACAAAAACAGGAATACCCGCTTCCGTTCCTCCTGTGATAATATGATATACGGCAGCCAGGGTAGGCACGAACCACGTCCCTCGCTCCAGCATCAGCTCGATGGCCTCGTCGTCCAAAAGAGAGCCATGCTCGATCGAGTCGATGCCGGCTCGCGTGGCATTCTTGATCCCGGCCGTGCCGATGGCATGAGTGGCGGTGAGTTTGCCCGCCTTGTGTGCCTCCTCGATAGCCGCGCACAGCTCTTCATACGTGAGTTGTGTCGATCCTGGGCTGACACCGGCAGTCATCACCCCACCGGTAGCCATCACCTTGATCACGTCGACGCCGGCCTTGAGCTGCACACGCGCCGCCTTGCGGGCCTCGTGCGGACCATCGACCTCATACCCCATAAAATGCCCGTGCCCGCCGGTCATACAGATCACCTGGCCGCTGACCAGCATCCTTGGACCCGGGATCAGGCCATCGTTGATCGCCTTTTTGAGCCCCAGATCGATCCCCTTGTAGCCACCCAGGTCGCGCACGGTCGTGATCCCGGCATGCAGCGTATCCCTGGCTTGATTGGCCGCCACCAACACGTTTTCGGTCAGCGAGCGTTTCATTAATGCCGTGATCGGATCGGCACTGCCGTCAAGACAGAGATGCGTGTGGCAGTTGATCAGTCCGGGCATAACCGTCCTGTCACGTAGGTCCATCACCTCGCCATCCTCGGAAGGCGCGACAGGTTCGGTCACAGAGGTGATACGCTGCCCGTCAATGTGAACGGCGGCTCGATCCCAGACGTGCCCCATCCCGTCGATAAGGCGAACGTGATTCAAGATCATGAGTAACGTTCCTTTCTTTGTAAACCAACCCAAACCGCTACAAGAGGTAGGTTACGATGCCCTGCGCCATGCGCGCCCCGATCTCACGATAGCGCTCCCGGTTCAACACCAGATCCCCGATCATCGCATACGGCGTCTCGACGCTCAAGCCGCAGACGCGATGACGCTGCCAGCAAAACGCCGCAAAATTGGGCGTCTCCCATCGCGACGCATAGGTGACCACCCGCTCGAATGCGCGCGCCGCATATTGCTCGCTGAGCGCCACCTTGACCGCTGCCGTCCACCCCAGCACCGCCTGGTAGTACTCGGGGTACGTCTTGGGATCTTGAAGAAAACAATAGACACCATCGGTCTCGCACGCGCCGGGTGCGTGGAAATCGATCGCCAGCGCCGGCTTGCAGCGTGCCATCCACCGTTTGACGTCCCGCTGGATGACCAGCGTTTCGTGCCGCATCGGCGGTGCGCCCCAGGCGCGATTCAGATCATAGGGAAAGTTGTCTTTGCCGTAATCGCCACCCTCCACGCCGTCGACGTTGGACAAGGGAACGGCCCACACTAGCGGCGCGTTGTCGCCGCAGATCGTGAGATAGCGCAAAAAACCGTCGAGCACCCACGAGCCGGGCGTCTCACCGGCGTGCTGGCGGGCGATCAAATACAGACCGGGGCGGTTCCCCCCTTCTGCCCCACTGCCGTTGCTCAATCGCTGCACAGGCCGCGATCCCTGGCTGACGCCGATCGTATCAAGCTGCCAGAACCCATCCGTTTCTTCGACCAGCTTTCCCACCTCTGGCCGGCCATAAGGGTAACAATACGCCACGTCGGCAGACGATCGTGGCGCGTCAACGGTCCACACAACGCGGCTGCGCCCGTCGGGCAGGCCGGCGATCAACGGCGCGCCCAAACGCTGCCAGTTCTCGCCGGCATAGCGGATCACCGGGCGCATAAACTGTGGCACGTGCCCGCCGAGCATATTGTAGGTCTGTTTGAGCACCAGGTTTACTTGCGGCTGCGCAGCAGGCAATCCTTCATTCGCTATGCGAAAACAAAACCACAACGTCTCCGGTCCGCCGTGCGGGTCCGGGGCAAATTCGATCTCGGTCAGCCCGTCCTTTTCAGTGACAGCCGTATCACAAGCGTTGCCATATGGAATCGTGGTGTCGATTTGAAGCATTTATTCGTCTCCATCCATGTCGACCCGGGGCTAAGAGATCCGGTGATGGATCGACTTGATCGCCGGATACAGCTCGCAGTAAAGGGCGTATCGTTCCGCATAGCGCGCGGCGCGCGCCGGGTCGGGCTCGAAACGACGTTCGAGATGGAGCAGCGACTCTGCTGCCTCGGTCACATCGTCGAACACGCCTGCCGCCGCGCCAGCCAACAGCGCCGCTCCCCAACACGCCGCTTCGGTGATCGTCGGTCGCACCACCGGGATGCCGGTCACGTCGGCCTTGAGCTGCAGCCACAGATCGGAGCGTGCCCCACCACCGATCGCGCGAAGTTCGTCGATGCGGACGCCGCCCGCTCGCAGCAGATCGAGATTGAGCGCCAGTTCAAAACACAATCCCTCGAGAATCGCCTTGGCGATGTCCGTTCTGGTGTGGGCAAAAGTGAGGCCCAGGATCGCGCCGCGCGATCGCGTGTCAAAGGTCGGCGTGCCGCTGCCGGCAAAGTGAGGCAGCAGCAGCAGATCGCTTGGATCGAGCGAAGCGCCGTGTAACATCAAGTCGTAGGCATCCCGCCCGCTCAATTCAGCCTGACGCACCTCGTCCTGGCAAAATCGATCGCGAAACCAGCGCAGCAGCAAGCCGCCCGAGTGGTTGAGGGTCATGGTCACATACAAACCGGGCACAGTATGGGCATAGACCGAAATGTTGCCCTCGTACAGCGTCTCGTTCAACACCGGCGAACCAACGACAACCTCAACCACCTCGGCCGTGCCCGTAGAGACCATCGCCCGCCCCGGTTGGACCAGCCCCACCCCCAACGCGCCGCAGGCCTGGTCGTGCCCGCCGGTGACGATGAGCGGAGGATCGACCAGTCCCAGTGTTTCGGCGACCTGGGGCAGCATAGGCGCGACGGGATAGCCGGACGG
>JAFGJF010000545.1 GCA_016929205.1 Anaerolineae bacterium | reverse complement strand
CGGGCACCCGATCCCCGGTGGCCCGTCGACCAGCAGCAACGACGCATCGCTATCCAACGCGCGCAGCCGCGCCTGCTGTTTCACCAGCGTCACCAGCTTGCCCGAGTTTTCCTGCCCTGCAAAGAGATGAGCGTGAAACAAGGGGCCGAAACGCGTCTCGGAGCGGAACCACTGCCCGGCTCGCATCTCTAGCATCCGAATGGCTTCCGCTGGGCACTGGTAAAAACACGACGCGCAGCCCTCGCAAGCCAATGGATCCACGCTGTATACCTCTCCCGGAAGAATGGCCTCGAATCGACACAGTTCAGCGCAACGCCCGCAAGCGGTGCAGGCTTGAGGATCGATGTCTGCCACTTGACCGCCCGAAAAATCGTGTTCTGCTTGCCTGCTCGGTTCGAGTACCAGTTCCAGGTTCGCGGCGTCCACATCAGCGTCCGCCAGGACAATGGACAGTTCACGGGAAGCCAGGTCGGCCAGCGCAGCCGCGACTGTGGTTTTGCCCGTACCGCCTTTGCCGCTCAAAATCACCAACTGTTTCAATGCGTTTTTTCTCCTTGTTCTCGAATAACCCCAGCCACCGTGGCGGCCTCCGTTTGTCGCAGTTCGATTCCGGCATCACGCAGAGCATACACCGGTCCTTTGTGTTGCAGCACCTGTCTCAGCAACACCACATCCACTTTTTGTGAGACCAGCCATTCGGCCACCTGAATCCCCTTGGCTTTCTCTACATCTAGAAAGAGATTAGCAAGAACCTGCTGTGCCTCAACGGCGTCATCGGCCAGGCGGACCTTGACCAGGGCAAAGTAGGGAGCCTCGCCAAAATGCTCGCTCAAACTGCCTTCCACGTTGGCAAGGGGGATTGCGTACAATGCGTGCGTGCGCTGCACGGGCTCGGCGTGGATCAACACCCGGTCGACGTGCGGGCATGCTTCACGGATCCGGGTTTCGATGCGCTGCGTGACCATTTCCGCTTTTTCCAACTCGCGCACACGCAACGCAACCTCGGCCTCGACAAAACGAAATCGCCCCGCGTTGCGCCCGGTGACCCAGTGAACCTCGGTCACTGTTGGCTCGGCGGCGATGGTTTCCCGGATCTCGCGCAGCGTCTCGGCATCGAGGGAAGCATCCAACAGCACGCGCATCCCATCGACCAGCAGCTCCCAACCGGTCTTACCGATAGCGATGACAATGACCAATGCCGCAATGCGATCCAACGGCAGGTTGAACCATTGTGCCAGCAAAGCAGCAAAGACGACCCCCGTGGTAAAAACGTGCGCGCGATACTCGCTTGCGTCGGCGATGAGGGCCGGCGAGTTGGCCGCTCGCCCGGCGCGCATCTCGAAATGACTGAAAATCAAAGGGATGGCGGTTGCTGCGGCAATGCCAATCAGCATCCACACGTTCACCGTGGCCGGAGAGGTATTTGCAAGCAGCGCATCCCGCGCGATCTCGTAAGCGGTGAGAAAAGTCATCCCTGCCAAGAGAACGGAAATGACGTTCTCTAGCTTGTACAGGCCATATGGAAAAGCCTTGGTTTTGCGCGTCGAGAGCTTGAGGCCAATCAGCACGCCCACTGCGGCCAAAAAATCGACCACGTTGTGGATCATTTCTGCTTCAACAGCCAAGCTGCCAGAGGTAAGGGCGATGATCAGGTTGATTGTCGCCAGGACCACGTTGATGCCGATGGAATACCATCCCCAGCGTTCGACGTTGACCGGCGGACGAGCATCACTTGCTTTTTCAGGTGTTTTGCTTGGCATCGAGTTTTCTTGCATAAAAGGCTTTTCCCTCGTAATCGATCCGACGCATGTGTCCCTGCGCAATCAAGCCATCAACAACGGACCAATCTGTTTCCGTTCGGGCCAACAGAGCGCCCACGGCATCCTCGCGCATAGGATGCACCGCCGTGATACTGAGCAGATCTTGCACGGCATCGCCGGTTGAGGCAAACGCGTTTCCCTCATAGCCGATCAAACACTCGACGTGCGCGACCCGCCCACACAAGATCTGGTAGGCCCGGTTGAGGCCGGCCTCGTCGACAGGCCGAACCCACTTGACCGCAGGAGGCCGGGTTGGGATGGAAAGAAAAGCCGCATCCGGCTGCAGGCGTCCCACAAAATCGGCCACTTGGCGGAGGTGTGCGTCCGCGTCGTTGATGCCGCCGACCAGCATCGTTTCCGTCACCAACGCTCCCCCGTAGGTCGAGGCAAAGGCGAGCATACCATCCAAAATCGATGACAACCGCAAGCGCCGGTGCGGACGATCGATCCGCCGCCAGATCGCCTCTTGTACGGCATCGACCTTGCAGGATACCCAGTCGGCCTGCATCAAAGCTGTTCTCACATCTTCCTGCCACAACAGCGCGCCATTGGTAATCACCGCGACTGGAAGGCCCAACGATTTGAGCATCACGATGGTGCGTCCGAGGTGGATGTCAAGCGTCGGCTCGCCGTCGGGCACAAAAGTCAGGTAATCAATGCGTTCTCCGGCCTGATCAGCCTGGGCGATGCGCGTTTGAACCGCCGCCAAAACCCGCTCCGGTTCGTAAAACGCGCTCCGTTCCACCCGCATCTGCGTGGTGCGCCCTATCTGGCAGTAGACACAAGAGTAGGTACAATGCTTGGGTGGAATGTTATTGACGCCCAGACTGCGCCCCAAACGCCTGGAAGGCACCGGACCAAAAACGATCGTATTACCGTCCATCTCGATGCATCGATTCCAGTTGCATCCACAGGTCCACAAAACGCTCGCGGTATGCCGGCATCACCTCTACCAGCGATATACCTTCCGAATACGCTTCGGCGATGCGCCGTTCCAGGGGAATGCGCATCAAGATCGGGATATCCTCTTCCATACAATACTGCTCCACGCCGCGATCGCCTACCCCTTCGCGGTTGATAACCACTCCCACAGGCAGGCCCAACTCGTCGCGTGCGACCTCTACTGCCAGCTTGAGATCGTGCAGCCCAAACGGTGTCGGCTCGGTGACCATCAGCACCACGTCTGCGCCGCGCATCGTCTCCACCACGGGGCAAGCCGTGCCCGGCGGCGCGTCGAGGATGACGGGCTGCTGGGCGGCGCGGGCGGGAATGGCCCATTGTTTCAACTGGCGGATGATCGGCACAGCCATGGCCTCGCCGATGTTCATTGTCCCTTGGGCAAAAGTGATCGCCCCAGCCTGTCCCCGCTCTATGCTGCCCATCACCTTGAGCACCTCGTGGATCGCATCTTCCGGGCAGTTGAGCGTGCAACTGCCGCAACCATGGCACAATTCGCCAAAGATCAAGACTTTCTCCCCCACGACGGCAATGGCGTTGTACTGGCACACCTCGGCACAGCGGCCGCAATAGGTGCAGCGGGCAAAATCAACCTCGGGGATCAGCTGCCCCACCTCGCGACGATCCGCAAGTTGTGGATGAACGAACAGTGCGGCATTCGGTTCTTCGACATCACAATCCAAAAACACAGGTCCGGCAGACGGCTGTTTGGCCGCCAGGCTCAAAGCCAGGTTGACGGCCACCGTCGTCTTGCCGGTACCTCCTTTGCCACTGGCAACGGCAACGATCACAATATCTCCTCCGATTCAGTGATGATGATCCTCGCCATGGCCGTGATCGACGCTCTCCCGGCAGGGCGCGACGCCGGTCAATGCGCCGCTCAAGAACGCTTCCAATGTGTCGCGCACGGTGCCGGCCGCACCAGTCACCGGTTCGATACCGTATTGCTGGAAAAAGGCGACGGCACGTCCTCCCATTCCGCCGGCAAGCATCACGTCGGCCGCTTGGCTGTGGATGAATCCTGGCACCTGGCCTGGTTCGTGGCTGCCATAATACGGATTGTCGATACTCTGTACTGCTTCGACCTTGCCGAACTCGTCAACGTCGATCAGTACAAAATAGGGGCAGCGCCCAAAATGTGCACCAATCGCACTGTCCAGACCTGTGTTTTCATTTGCTGAAACGGCAATTTTCATTGTCCTCTTCTCCCTTGTCCCATCCCGCGGCCTGCTCCACGGCCCATGCCGGCATGTGATGGCCCGGTCGCGCCACTGGCAACCGATAGCTGACCTGCTTTGTACGCTTCTATCGCTTGCTGCACCGTGCCTTCCTTGACCACGTACACCGACAGTCCGGCAGCCTGCAGCACGCCAAACGCGTTCGGACCCACGTTGCCGGTCACGATCGTTTGTGCGCCCTGGTCGACGACAAATTGGGCAGCCTGGATGCCTGCCCCACCTCCTGCGCTAAGCGCGGGATTGGCAATGGCCTGATACTGCATCGTTTCCGTATCGACCAGGATGAACGTTGGGCAGCGCCCAAAAATCGGGCTTGCCGGCGACTCCAATGTGGTGCCGTTGGCTGTGACAATCACCTTCATTTGCTTTCCTCCATCTATACGACTATAATTAAATGACCCGGTGGATCAGGTCTGCGCTGGCGCAGACCTGATCCCTTTGGGCCTCCGGGGCGGATGGCTTGCTTGCTCGCGATGTTATCCGCCCCGCATTGCGTTGGATCGTTTACGTGTTTTCCAGTTCGTTCAGGCGCTGGGTAATGGCATCCAACTGCTGTTTCAGCCATCCCGCTTCCGCTTTGAGCGAATCCGCCTCTTGCTCGCGGGTTGGTGGCGTCCAGACTGGCGCACCACCGAAACGCATCCAGCCCGGCAAACCTGTGGCACGGAACCAGTTTCGCCATCGATTGCCGCGTCCCCATCCACCGCCGCGCCCCATACCAAAGCCGCGTCCTGGCATTTGGTTGGCATAGCCGGGCGCATCGTACCCGGCGCAGTAGCCCGCGCCACGCCCGGTCATTGGCCCTTGGCCCATCGGTCCTGTTCGGTCTCCTCTTGGCATCTTGTTCACCTCCTTTCCGTTTGAGATTGTTTTTCCCGGATGATCATCAATGAAGTCAATGATAGTCACCCTGCCCCTTTTCCATATGCTGCTGGTATGTATCGATGAGATCGTCGATCTGGACGCGCGTCTGCCGCAGCGTCTGAATGCACGTTCTCAAGGCTTCATTTCCCAGGTCGGTCAGCGAGTAAACCCGCCGCGGCGGACCCTGTGTTTCCTCGTCATCCCAATCCGACGTGACCCAGCCGTTCTCCTCCATATCGCGCAGTGCCCGGTAGACGACTCTGGGATGCAGATCCTCGATCCCCAGACCCGCCAACTTTTCGCTCAACGTGTAACCGTGCGCCGGGCCTTGGTGCAGCAGCAGCAGCAAGGCCGGCTCTTGAAGCCACCCGCCTCGGCGTCCCTGGCGGCATCTATGACGTCTCCCTGGCATAGTCTACACTCCTTTTTTAAAGCCCCATACAGCCAAAGTATATCACACTATAGACAATTTGTCAATAGATGATCTGGCCATAGAAAATTCAGAACGGGGCATCGCCGTGGTGGTGATGGAACCGCTGCTCGGCGGGAAACTCGTCGATCCGCCGCCGATGACGCAGGCGATCTGGGGTACGGCCACTCAAAAATGCGAAACGCCAGAACGGCCCCTCAAGTT
>JAFGJF010000544.1 GCA_016929205.1 Anaerolineae bacterium | reverse complement strand
CTGGGCAAGACCAACCTCAGCGAGTGGGCCAATTTCAGATCGACGCATTCGAGCAGCGGATGGAGCAGCCGAGGCGGGCAGACGCGCAATCCCTACGCCCTGGATCGCAACCCGTGCGGCTCCAGTTCAGGCTCGGCGGTGGCGGTAGCGGCGAATTTGTGCGCCGTCGCGCTCGGCACAGAGACGGATGGGTCGATCATTTGCCCCTCGCAGACCAACGGGCTGGCAGCGATCAAACCGACGCTGGGGTTGGTCAGCCGCTCGGGGATCATTCCGATCGCCCACAGCCAGGATACAGCCGGTCCGATGGCCCGGACGGTGGCCGATATGGCGATCACGCTCGGCGCGCTGACCGGCGTCGATCCGCGCGATCCGGCTACTGAGGGCAGTCAGGGCAAATCATTCACCGATTATACACCTTTTCTCGACGCGGACGGCTTGCGCGGCGCACGGATCGGCGTAGCGCGCAATTTCTTTGGCTTTGACGACCGGGTCGACGAGATCATGGAATCGTGCATCGAGGCAATGAAACGGGCCGGGGCGGCGATCGTCGATCCCGCGGACATCGAGACGGCGCGGACGTTCGGCAAGACCGAGGTCGAGGTGCTGTTGTACGAGTTCAAGGCCGATCTGAACGCCTACCTGGCCGGGCTGGGCCCCGACGCGCCGGTTCATTCACTGCAAGAGATCATCGAATTCAACCAGCAAAACCGGGACCGGGTCATGCCCTATTTTGGGCAGGAAAGAATGCTGCTGGCGCAGGAAAAGGGCCCGCTGACCGACGAGGCCTACCTCAAGGCGTTGGAAGAGAATCACCGCCTGGCGGGGACGGAGGGGATCGACGCCACGCTGCAAAAGCACACGCTGGATGCGATCGTCGCCCCCTCCGGCGGGCCGGCCTGGCCGACCGACTGGATCAACGGCGACCACCATTCGGGGGGCAGTTCCTCTCCGGCGGCAGTGGCCGGTTACCCTAACATCACCGTGCCGGCGGGATACATCTTTGGCCTGCCGGTCGGGATCTCGTTCTTTGGTGGGGCCTACCAGGAGCCGACGTTGATCAAGCTGGCGTATGCGTTTGAGCAGCAGACCAAGGTTCGATGGCCGCCCCGGTTCTTGGCAAGTGTGGCGTATGACTGAGCAGTTTTTGTGGATGGGTGGCTCGCCTTGTTCGGGCAAAAGCTCGATGGCCGATCTATTTGCCCGCCAGTACGGCCTGGCTGTGTATCGCGTTGACGAGGCGATGCGCGAGCACCGGCAGCGCGTGAGACGAGAAACGCATCCGAACCTCTTCAAGTGGACGCATACGTCATGGGATGAATTGTGGATGCAGCCAGGGCCAAGATTGCTCCAGGAGGCCATCGGCTGCTATCGTGAGCAGTTTGATATGGTAATGGACGATCTGCTGGCGAGGTCGAGCGAAGAGAAATTGCTGGTAGAAGGCACGAGTTTGCTGCCGGATCGTGTGGCAAAGGTGATGCGGTCACGCGATCGTGGCATATGGATTGTGCCCACGGAGACATTTCAGCGTGTCAGGTACCGGGCGCGAGGAGAGTGGGTAAAAGACATTTTGCAGGAATGCCGAGATCCCGAGCGCGCTTACCAGAATTGGATGGATCGCGATGTTGCATTTGGAGAATGGGTACGGGAACAGGCCAGTGCGTGCGGTCTGCACGTATTGGAGGTCTCCGGGCAACGGACGGTCAAAGAAAATGCCGATGTCGTCGCCAGGCATTTGGGGTTGATATAGTTGTTGTTGGAGGACCATAATGGATTCATCTTGATCGCACGGTGCAGTTTGTGGCGGTCAATCTGGAAGAGTTGCAGCGTGGAAGATCGTTGGAGGAGGGCGGGGTGGTTGGGAGCCGTGCCCTGGCGGCGCACGCCAAAGAAAATGGGTGGGCGATCCAGGGGGTGATTGTGCTCGAATCGGTTGCCTATACAGGTAACTCGGTAGTCCAGTCAGCACCTGAGGGACTGCCGATCGAGATCCCGAAAGTGGGCAATTTCATTGCCGTGGTGGGCAACGAGCGTTCGCTCGAACTGGTCCAGGGATTTTCAAGTGCGGTCGAACGATACCGGATCGATCTGCCCGTTGTGCCTTTGGTTGTGCCCGGCAACGGCGAGATGTTTCCCGATACACGGCGGTCGGACCATTCGCCCTTTTGGGATCAAGGCTACAAGGCGATCATGCTGACCGATACGACGGAATTCCGCAGCCCGCATTATCACAAGATGAGCGATACGTTTGAGACGCTAAATCTGCCTTTTGCAGCCCAGGTCTGCCGGGCAACTGGCGGGCTTGTGATCGAGGTCGCGGGTCTGACGCTCGAAGATCAAAACTGACTTGTACAGCAGCATTGTGCGAGGGGCGATAGGATGATCGTAGCCATTGACTATGATGGTACCATAGCGGACACCAACCGAGAGAAATCGAAATGGATCAAGGTACAGATGGGCATCGATGTCTCTCCCTGGCATTGCAACCGGACCGATTGTGTGCCGATCATCGGTGAGGAGGCGTACCGGCGGTTGGGCGATTGGGTGTACGAGCGTGAAAGCACGCTGCAGGCCGAAGCGGTGCCCGGCGCATTGGATGCGCTGCGGACGCTGGCGGAAAGCGCCGAACTGTGCATCGTGACCGCCCGCCCGGAGCGGCGGATCGGCTTTGCACGCGAGTGGCTCGCGCGTGAGGGCGTGCTGCACTTGATCCGGGAGATCAGAACATCGAAAGGGACGAGCAAGGCTGAGGTGTGCTCATCCATTGAGGCGGACGTGCTGGTGGACGACGATGTGCGGCACCTGCACAAGGTGGATGTCGAGGGATTGCAGCGGATCTGGTTGCAGCACGGGCGTGAGGGTGAGGCGGATGGTGGGCCGGGCGTTATCTTTTGCGCAAGCTGGCGTCACGTTCTCGATCAGATAGAAAAAAAGAGAAGCGGTATTTCATCCTTTTGAGCGGTCGATGGACCTGGCCGATGCGTTGTTGAGGGAAATGCGAGCACGATGAATGAAAGCAGATTGACGCGCGAAATCAAAGGGCTTGAACAGGCAGCGCGTGTGTTGGAACCAAGTGCGGCACAACGGGACCACTTGATCGCACAGGTGGTGGCCTGCGCGAACGATTACCTGGACAGCATCGCCAGCGCGCCCGCTTTTGCCATACACGCCGGTGAGGGGCAGGCGCTTTACGACGCGCCGATCGTAGAAGAGGGGATCGACATCGAGCAGGCGCTGCGGTTGCTGCGCGAGAACGTCAATTTGAGCGGAATCGGGCTTTCGTCGGGGCGCTACCTGGGGTATATTCCGGGCGGCGGGCTGCTCCACGCTGCGCTTGGCGATTACCTGGCCGCGATCACGAACCGTTACGCCGGTCTGTTTTTTGCCAGCCCGGGCGCGGTGCGGGTGGAAAATATGTTGTTGCGTTGGATGGCCGGCGTGGTTGGATACCCTGCGTCATCGGCCGGCAACCTGTCGTCGGGGGGCAGCATAGCCAACCTGACGGCCATTGTCACCGCGCGGGAGGCCTGCGGCGTCATCGGATCGGCGATCGGCCGCGCAGTTGTTTACGTCACCGATCATGCCCACCACTGCATCGACAAGGCGCTGCGCATTGCCGGGCTAGGAGGCTGCGTGGTGAGACGGGTGTGCGTCGACGCGGGCTACCGTATGGATGCGATCGCCCTGGATGAGGCCATCCTGGCCGATGAGCGGGCAGGGCTCCATCCCTGGCTGGTCGTGGCCTCGGCCGGAACGACGAATACCGGTGCGGTAGATCCGCTGTCGGACGTGGCCGATATTGCCGCCGCACATCGATTGTGGTTCCACGTCGACGGGGCCTATGGCGCATTGTTTGCTCTGTGCCCGGAAGGACAGGCGGTGCTGGCAGGTATGGACAAGTCGGATTCGGTGGTCCTCGATCCACACAAGACGTTGTTTCTGCCATATGGCACTGGCGCTGTCTTGGTCAAGGATCGCACCAGGCTCCATGCCGCTTTCAGTGCCCAGGCCGACTATATTCAGAATATTCTGGATGAGGTGGGTGAATTGTCACCGGCCGATCTGTCGCCGGAACTGACCAAACATTTCCGTGGACTGCGGCTGTGGCTGCCGCTCAAGCTGCTGGGTGTCGCGCCCTTTCGAGCGGCGTTGTCGGAAAAGATCTACCTGGCGCGCTATTTTTACGAACGACTGTGCGGCCTGAATGGGTTTGAGGTTGGCCCGTATCCCGATCTGTCGATCGTCACCTATCGTTACCTGCCCAGGCGGGGTGACACGGATGCCTTTAACCAGCAATTGATGCAGCGGGTGCAGCGCGATGGGCGGATCTTTGTCAGTTCGACCCGCGTGGATGGCAAGCTGGTTCTGCGCGCGGCGATCCTTTGTTTCCGCACTCATCTTGCCGAGATCGAGGAAGCGCTGGATGTGCTGGCTAAAACGGCTCAAGTGTTAGAAGCAGAATAGGGTATGAAATTGAGCACACAGGGGGCAGACTCCATGCATAGTTCGCACCAGGAACGCGATCCCATCCCGGCGCTCGTGCCGCGCGATGGCGATGGACACCAGTTTGTCTGTTACGCCGACTGCTGCTCGGGCATACCTGGCGCGCCGCACGAGGCCACCTTTGCCTCGGTCAACGCCGTCGTGTCCCGGCTCGCGCCGCGGCCGGAATTTATCTGCTTTCCCGGCGACGAGATCAAAGGGTTGGCTGCGGATGACGCGACGCTGCGAAGCCAGTGGCGCTACTGGTTCGAGCACGAGATGGCCTGGCTGGACCGGGAAGCGATCCCGCTCTATCACACCACGGGCAATCACACGGCCTACGATGCAGCAAGCGAGGCGGTGTTCCGCGAACTGCTGGCGCATTTGCCGAGAAACGGTCCACCGGGGCAGGAGGGATTGAGCTATTTCATCCGGCGCGGCGATCTGCTGATGGTTTTTGTCAACACGATGTGGTCGGGGATCGGCGGTGACGGGCGGGTAGAAACGACGTGGCTGGAGCGGACGCTGGCCGACCATGG
>JAFGJF010000543.1 GCA_016929205.1 Anaerolineae bacterium | reverse complement strand
CGAATCTTGCCATTCCCGGGCAGCCTGGATCAGCGGATGTGCCTGGTGCCACTCCTCATTGGCTTGCAGAATGGGATCGACCAGACGGTCGTGTACCAGTTCGACCCAACGCGCACCGGCGCGCACGTCGGCGCGGATGATGTGCTGGGCTTCCAGCACGTCCACGGCGGCGTTGGGCAGGCCGCCTGTGTCTTTACTGCCATAGAGCACCAGCCCACGCGTCTCCGCCTGGGTGATCAACTGCTGCTCAAACCAGGCGCGCAGTTGGTGTTCATCCACTTGTTTTTCGTTCAGCGCCGCTGCCAGCGCGCTGTCGTAGAAATCGCGCAAGGCACGATCGATGTTGCCGTACTGCTCTACCTCTTGCCACTGGATGGCATGGTCTGCCTGTTCCGGCATGTTTTCCCACAAGCGGTGGCATACGACCTGCAACTGCACCGGCTCTACATAAGGCCCCAGTGGCGCTGTTTCCTCACCATCTTGAGCCTGGTGATGCTGCATCCTGATCTGGCGCAGGTTGTCCACCAGCTTTTCGGCCACGCCGGGATCGTAGCGGCAGCCGGCGTTTTCGGCCGGGCGGGCGATCGCTGCCAATGCGCCCTTGATCCCCAGCCGCTCCATATGAAAGCGCGCGCGCAAACGGCGGGGAAAGAATGAGACATAGGGATCGATCTCGGCCACGTGATCCTGGCGCATGGCAAAGACCACGCCCAGATCGGGTCGTTTGTCCAATGCATCGCGCACCTGTTGGAAAAACCCTTTGGCGTCCTGCCAGCGATCGCGGTGCGTGGTGAACAACTCTTCGAATTGGTCGAAAATCAGTACCAATGGTTGAGGGGTGGTTCCGTGGCTTGCTTTTTCCGGATAGTGTTGCTCCAGAAAAGAGTACAGCGTATGCTGCAACATGGTCTGCGGCGCTGTGTCCTGGCTGTCCAACATCACCAATGTGCTAAAGATAAAAACGTTGTCCTCATCGGAGAGCGAGACGTGGGGCGGCAGTGCGCTGCCAACCCGTACCGGTGGCAGTACCTTAAAGCCTTTATCCTTCAATGCGGGGATCACCTGAGCGTTGAGCAGCGACGTTTTGCCGGCCCCGGACTGGGCATAAAAAAGCACTTCACGATTGGCTACGATCAGCGCGCGTAGTTCCCGCGCTTCGTGGTCGCGCCCGTAAAAGTTGCCGCTATCCTCGAATTCGTAGGGTTTTGGCCCCACGTATGGGTTGTTCTTCATGGCTACCTGGCCTCCCAGTGTTCGCGCAACTCGGCAATGAATTGTAAAGTGCTGCCCAGAAAGACGCTGATGTGTGCATCTTGGAAGTACTTTTCCAAGAATATGCGGACAGCTTCGGGATCCTCTGTTTCTGTGAACTCGAGCTGCACTGCCACGTGCTTGAATCCAAGCCGCTGGTCCAGGTTGGCGACCAGCCCGTGCATCAGCACTCGAAACTCCCAGTCGTACAGGTTGTACCCTACAAAGAGCAGCGAACTGCTGGAAAGCGCCTCATAGATCATGCCGGGAATGCGCTTTCGCTCCGCTGCGACCTGGAACAAAAAGTGCAAATAATCATCCTCGGTCAATACCAGCGAATCTCGCTGTTCGTCTGTGCCAAAGAGGTGATACACCAACGGCGTTTCTGGTGTTGGCACATAGTCATCGTTGTCAAATTCCGACGGTGTACGGTCCAACTGGGCGTTCCACCGGCACAACTCGCGCACCGGCTCGGTGCCTTCTCGTGCCGCCAGGGCTTCAACCATAAAACTATCCAGGTTCGTCGTCAGGTACAGCGGGAGCTCCAATCCGGCCAGCACGCGGTGGACTTGATTCGGGTCGTCGGCGGTCAGTTTCTGCCAGCCCGTTTCCCGGATCAATTGGGTGAGCGAGAGCTTGCCGGTTGGCTGCGAAGGTTTGAGCTCCTGGGGCAGTCGTTCGATCAGCGTGTCCTTGAGTTCGTTCAGCACGCCACGACGTGGAAAAAGTGGCCCGTGATGACTGGCCAGGTACTGTGTCACGCGTGCCAGGTTGCTTTTGTCGGGAAAGGGATAACCATACTGGATAGACCAGCGCTCGGCAATTTCGCTCGGGGTTGGCAGCCAATGGCCATAGACGTGTGGCCCGATGATCGGCGTACATTCGCCGTTTTGGATGTTGTCGATCAAGCCCTCCCAAAAAGCTTGAGGTGCTTCTCCGCGCACCGTGCCGCGCGCATCGGCTTCTGCTCCCCACAGTTGGCCCGATTTGAGCCGCATAAACAGCACCGGCACGGCCGCGTCGGGCCGCTCGTCGGCGAGCAAGGTGCTGCGTGCCTCATTCATAGCCAGGTCTACGTAGCCATGCTTCAGCAGTCGTTGGTAGAACGTCGCTTCAAACGTCCGTGCGGTTTCGTCCTTGACTTCACCCTGCATAGCCACCACGGCCGGCACGCCTACCGAGACCAGCTTGGGTCCCAACCCGGCAAAGGCATCGGTCGTGGCACGGGTGGCGCTTTGGCAGGCGATCAACGTCACCAACTGCGGGCGTGTGTTCTGGCGGGCGATAATGCTCACCAACTCGTTGTCCAGCATGCGCCTTCCACGCCCCGTTTCATCCTGCATAAACAGTGCTGCCTGGCCAAGTTTGGCGTTGAATGCGCCATGTCCGACAAAATGCAGCACATGGTATCCATCTCGCAGTGCCTCTTCCAGCTTTTTGGGCGTCACTGGTGCTTCGAGGAATGAGATCTGTAACTCTTCTTGCCCGGCGGTGGTGCAGTCTGTTGTATAGCCGATGGTTGCCAACGCGGATTCCAGGATCGCACGTTCTGCGTCCACGTCGACCGGGGGCAAGTCATAACGATCTAAAAGGTCGTCGGGGTTCGAGATGACCACCAACACGCGGATGGGACACGTTTCCGCTGCACCGCTTTTCCAGGGCAGGGCGATGGGCAGGTAACGAGAAAACGGAGTGGCGGTTTGCGCGGCAAGCATCACTGCACCTTGGGTCAATAACTCCCACGGCAGGTTATGCAGTTCGCCTGCATCGGGCTCGATGCGCAGGCGGATCCGGCGCTGCGGCGCGCGTTCCTGGGCTTTTTCCCAAGCGCTGCGCAGTTCGGCGTCGGCAAAGAGGGCGTCGAACAGCTTTTGTCCATCCTGGGATGGGGTGCCTCCGGGATGCCACGGCAGGATATGGGCATCCAGGTAGCCACGTGGAAACTCTTGTTCTCTATTCAGGGTGATGTCGATCGGATATTTTTCGAGATCGTCGTCGCGCGCAAAGATGCGTATCTCTAGATCGGCCCAATCTTGATTCACAGAAGCGGAGCGGTCCTCCATGTTGGGTCTCCCAAATCAGTAAGCATTGGATACACTCGATTTTTACAATCATTGTATCACGCAACTACGCTGATTGATATGACTTTTGTCGGATGCGCCAAGCCGGATAGGACCGCTGTTGCCGTGTCACTTGGGTGCGATGCACTTGCTCGATCGCTTTGACTGATTTTCCCGACTTTCTAGAAAGGGTATCAGAAACCAGGTTTTTAGCGATGTGTAGATAAATTAGCGTTATCTACGAGCGTTATCAATAGATCGAATTACATCGCTCT
>JAFGJF010000542.1 GCA_016929205.1 Anaerolineae bacterium | reverse complement strand
TGCCGCCCACCTTGTACACCTTGCCCGGCTCTTCTGGCGGTTCCTTGACCGTCGCGCAAATGTCACACTTGATCTGATCGACATAAAATTCCGTATCACCCTCATCCCGAGGGTTGGGCGCATCCAGGTAGACGGCCAGTTCGCGATTGGCATAGTTTTCCAAGCTAAAATCGTCCGCCAGTTCCACCTTGACCGGCATAAATATGCCCCGGCGATCGAACGCGATGTCCTGCGAAACGACCACGGGCTCGACCAGCATCGTCGACTTGGCCACGTCCCTGACCCCCAGGCGGAGTTGGTCTTCCTTGCGCCCGACCGACCCGCCTATCCCGGCCGGCGGGTGCGCCTTGGGGATCATGTAATAGAACGAAACGGTCATGTCGAGATCGAGATCTGCCGCCGACTCGACAAAGCCAGGCACGACAAAGGGATGATAGGTCCAGGGATGGTAAGGCGGATACGGCCAGCCGCTGTCCCGGTCGCAGCGAATGAGCAGCGAATAGGTCCCGGCAAAGAGGCCGGTACGCCCATAGATATCGCAGCTTGGACCGTAGGAGCGCACCACGCCGCTGGCCTCGGCAAGGTCGTCATTCTCGACCCAGTACGACATGGTATTATCCGGCTCCATGTCCGAGGCAGACAGCACCGAGGTGCAGTCCTTGAGTCCCGGCGGCTTGGGGCGCACCGAACTCGCGCCATCGTCCGTGCCCGGCGGGCAGAGTTCAAAGTCGTCGAACGTGCCATAGGATGCACTCGACGGCAGCGGCGTCGGCGTCGGCGTCGGTGGGGCCATCGTCGGCGTCGGCGTCGGCGTCGGAGGCACGCGCCCACCGGCAGCCGGCCTGGACAGCGGCGGGCAAAGGTCATTTTCAAAATTCACTGTGAATCCAAAATCCGTGCCCTGCAGATCGATCCACACGCTCGGATCGTCCAGCCGGCCCAGGGTGCCCACGCCGGCATCAAAATCCAATAAAATGTTGCCGCCGCTGCCGGGCAGCGTTTGCGGCACGGCACTGGCCGTCGATGGCGAATCGGCATCGTTGAGGTCCTGGGCCAGGTACCCGCCGCCGTCAAAACCGGTATTGTCGGGATCGACGTACACGCCCCATAGGTATACGTCTTTGTGCACGTTCGTCTCATCCAGGCCCTGCATATAATCCCAGGTTATATCGACCGAGGTGATCTTGATGTCGGCAACCGCGCCCGAAACGTGAACGCTCAGACGCCCGCCATCCTGACCGGCAGGATCGAGAAATTCCACGTTGCCCAAAGCGAGGGCGGTACAATTGACGGCGGCAACCAGGGTCTGCGCGGTGGCTGTATTATTGGACGTATCCGGATCGGCGGTCAGGCTGGAGGCGCTCGCCCGGTTGGTAATCAGCCCCGTCGTACCGGCGTCCACGCGCACCTCGATCTCGATCATGACCGACCCAAAAGCGCCCACATTTACCGTGCCGAGATCGCAGGTCACCACGCCACCAGATTCAGCACACGTGCCCTGTTCGGGCGTGGCAGACACAAAGGTCACGCCAGGCGGAAGGACGTTCACCACTTGGGTTTCTGCAGCCACGTTCGGGCCATCGTTGATCGCAAACACATTATAGATCAGCGTCCCGCCCACGCTCACCGGATCGGGCGCATCCTCATTACGAACCCACAGATCGGCCTCCCCGGAACCGGGGATCGGCGTCGGCGTCGGCGGCGGACTCGCCCCACCCCAGCAAAACTGCACGTTGTCAAACTGGACCGTATCCGCGTTAGCGCCATCGCCACCCATAAACAACCCCAGGATCAGCGACGTATCGTCCAACGTGATCGGCCGATCTCCGACCGGGACCCAGTCGGACCCGGTTGAGGAATAAAAGCCGTAAATTTCGTCCGCCATCCGCCTCATGCGAAGCCAGTAATTGGGCGGGGGCTGCATATACACGTCATAGTAAGGCGGAACTGGATTGGTGCTATATCCCGCGTTGTCGCGCTTGCCAACCTGTATGGCTCCGGGGTCGTAATCCGTGCCGGTCATACCGACCACCCAGGCCGCGTCGCTGTCGTCGGCCGTGCTCTCGCGCACCATCAAGCCGGCGCGCGGATAATACCGGCTGCTCGAGTTCTCATCCAGGCTGATGACCTGCACCCGGAGATCGAAATCGCCGGCGATCGGGCTCGGATAATAGTAATAATGTCCATCGTCATCGCGGCTGCCGATGCTTCCACTCCGGTTGGTGTGCGTCAATTGCAGCACGCCGCCGCTCGCCGTGACCTGCCCACCGCCCGAGCCCCACACGACATTGTTCCAGGCGACGCTGCCATCCGAAAAATAGTCGACAGCGCATCCGGACGCAGGAACCGGAGTGGACGTCTGCGCGCGCACAGACGCCGGCCTCAACAGCGCGCTGCCCAGCAAAAGCAGCACTGCGACACCTGACAAGAGCTTCCAGGCGTGAACAAGCTTCAAGCCTCTCTTTTTTCCCGTTACCATCATTGTTGTCATAATCGTCCTTCTTTCAGGCGCTTGACTTGGCAAACCCCACGTCGGATACGGCCTATGGCACCTGGTATGGAGCCATAAAGACGCCCGGATAAGCCGGGTTGGCAAAATCGTCCATCGTTTTCGTCATGCACTCGGGCGACAGCCACACGTCCGGGTCGTAGCTGTAGGCCACGGTAAAGGTGTCTCCAATCCGCGTAATGCGCAGCAGCACGCCTTCACCGTTTGTTTCGTTGCCATCAAACTGCTCTTCGGGCAGGATGCTGTTGTCGCTGCACAGATAATCCACCGCCCCATTCGTCGCCCCTCGGAAAAAGGTCTGGATCATGGGGCCGCTGCTGTCGTTTCGCACCGAAATAGCCACATAACGCGCGCCGACGGACAAAGCCTCACGAACCATCAGCCCGGTCTTGGCGCCAACTGCTCGCTCTGCGTATTCCATCACCCGCACCGTCATCTCGAAATCGCCTTCAAACTCACCCTGGTGGGCCATGTGGAAGCGGCCGTCGTACGTATTCCACAGACTGTTACCATACCCGGAGACATAGAGCTCACCATCGCGCACGACCGCCTGCCCGTTGCCAGACGCGCTGCCTACCGGCGAATAGATCCACTTGCCGTCCAGAGCCGGGGCATTAAACGAATCGCAGTTGTCACTGCACGGGATGTCCAATTCGACCGGTCCATTGATGTTATTTGTGTCATCATCCAGTTCGTCGATCAAATCCGACGTGTCGACCTGAGCCCACAACGTGTGCTTGCCCACCGGCGGCAGCCAGATCACAAAGCTCAACGTCTTGGTCGCATTGGGTCCGATACCGACCAGCCACTGCTTGGGCGAACTGCCATCGGCCGTCCCGATGCCCTGCTGCCCTTTTCGCACCGGCTCGTAGCTCGGATCGACGTAAATGTCGACCTCGAAGGTGCCGGTCACGACCGCGTTTTGCGTGTTCTGGACCTCGACCTCGATCACAAACTGCCCGCCGCCAATCACATCGGGCGGGGCAATAATCTGGCTGATAACCAAATCGGGCGGCTTGCGCGGCTCGAATATGCCAATCTCTTGCTGGGCGATGATCTGCCCGCCGGGCAGGCGGCTCGACAGGTACCCGCTGTACCGTCTTTCGGGCACAATGCCGCCGCCGCAGTCCGCCAGATAACTAAAAGAAGGCGAGATCTGGCTGGGGGCCGGCATCGTCCATTGGGCGGTGCCGCCGCTCGCGGTCAGCGCAAAGCCGAGATAGGTCGACGTGCCGCAGTTGTCGGTCCAATAGATGCGGTATGGCCCACGGCCGTCATCGTGGTTAAAGATTTTGACCGTGCCGTTTGGAATCTCGGCCTGCGGCCACCTGTCCCGTTCCGGATCGAGGATGATGTACGCATAGGTTGGCGTGCTCGTCGGCGTCGGCGTGTTCGTCGGCGTAGCCGTCGGCGTGGATGTCGGCGTCGGAGTCGGGGTAGACGTGGGGGCCGCGCCGCCACCCGTTCCCGGATCGCCGCCCGGAGGCGCATCGATGATGGGATCGGAAAACTCGGGCGGAGCCATCGAACTCATCCCGGACTGAATGCCCTCGTTGATCATGACCGCTTCGCCAAACAATGGAAGCGCACCCGCCGCCTTGTCATATTGTCCCATTTCATCCGAGATAGCACTCTGTTCGGGGATGATCAAACGCATCACCCACTCCATGATCGGATCGATCGGCACCCAGTTGTAAACCACCTTAACCTTAACCGGGAAACCATCTATGCCGTGGTGATCGATTTCGAACCCATTACAATTTGGCGAGTCGATCATTTCCCCCAACTCCCAACAATCGGGATTGGTTGCATCGGGGTTAGCGAACCGATACGGATCGGTCACCCCGGCGATCTTGACCCCAAAGAATCCGGGCTCCCCCCTTTGGTCCCACCCTGGGTCCTGATCATAGCTCGCATCGTAATTTGGATGATCAGCGGCCAGCCCCAGCGCACTGTACAGAACGCGGATGCCCATCACCTGCGAAAAAGTTTGATCGCGGATGAGATCCCCGCGCCGGTAGGCCCACTCGATTGGTCCCTCCGAGCACAATGGATTCCTGCAGGGGCCAGGGTCCTCACCCCGGCTCTCTGCCTGGGCCTGTTCGAGTGTAAACCCCCGGTCCGGTTTCCGTGTCACCGCAAAACGCGCGCCTTCACGCGCGGCATGCTGTACAGCCAGGTAGGCTTGAAACAGGAACCCGGCCTCGATAATAGCAAACAGGATCATTAACAGTGGGAAAAGGATGAGTGCAAACTCGACCAGCCCCTGCCCTTTAGCTTTGTGCAATCTAGACATGCACGCCTCCTTGTGGCGACAGCCTCTCCATAATCACAGTCCTCCGCAATCACAGCCCTCCGTCATCACGGCTCTGGCTGCGCCAATACACAGCGCCTTGACGAGCCCAAGGGCACGGCAAGGGTCACTTTGGTGATTGTGTCTCTTTTATTATACGGCACGGACAGGCCTGAAACAATAGGATTATAGTACCACAAACAAAAAACAGCCATCGACAAGTGCAAAAAACAGCTCGCCAACGGCTGAATCGCGATCAAGGATGTCTTGATGGCAGCAGGCCACCTCCGGTCCTTTAGCCCTCAAGACGACGATACCAAGTGCCCGCCATCCCGGCGGGATTATGTCTGCGGAATTTCAATCACCACCTTGGTCCCCCGGCCAAACACACTTTCAATATTGAGCGTGCCTCCCAGCATTTGCACGCGCTCCATCATGGTCGAAATGCCAATGGTCTTTTGCGCCTCCGACGCCGCTAACGCCTCGTCGACGTCAAACCCGACTCCATCGTCCTCAATAATCGCCTGGGCAACGTTGCCGTCCAGATTGAGCGAGATCGTCAACCGCGATGGGTTGGCGTGTGCGGCGGCATTGTTCATAAACTCCTGAACCGCCCTGAAAATGGTCACCTCGTTGTACGAAGCGAGGCGCGTCTGCTCCCGGCCCGAAAAAGAAAACTCGGCCGGAATGCCCGTCTTGTCACTCCACGCGCCCATGTACTGCCTCAGCGCCGGTACCAGGCCGAGGTCGTCCAGCATCATCGGGCGCAAATCGGCAATAAAGGTGCGTGTCCTCTGAAAGGTCGTATTGACCGCGGTCTTGAGATTTTCCAGCTCTTCCTCGGCCCGGGCCGGGTCCCGTTTGAACAAACGCTGGCAAATCTCGGCCTGCAAAATGAGGTTGGTCAGCCGCTGGGCTGGCCCGTCATGCATTTGTCGCGCCAGCTTTTCTTTTTCGGTCTCCTGGGCCTCAATGATCCGCACGACCATCGACTGCGCCGGCGTAAACTCGACGTTGCCCGCACCGGGCGCGCCAGACTCCGCACCCGAATCGATCTGGCTCAACAAGTTAATGATCCGATTCAACATCGCCTGGTATTCTTTTTTTGTATCCCGCTTTGTTTCCAGGATCTCGAGCTGATTCCGCATCGTGTAGAGCCGGCCTTGCGCACTTTGCGCCGCGTTATAGGTGTTTTGAATGTCTTCTCGCGGAACAGTATCAATGTTATTTTCGATCTGGCGCAGACGATTGGTAATCTCGACGTTTTGCTGCGCCATCTTGTCTACTTCGGAGGTTTGCTGCCGGATGAGCATATCGACCTCTTTGAGTTCTTTGGTGATTTGCTCGTTCTCGGCCGTGCACGCTTCCAAAAATTCCTGTACCCTATCTTGAACCTCTTCTGACACCTCTTTATCTCCTTGGCGGAAACCGCTCTAATCCCTGTCCTCTAACCCTGCCTCCCTCGGGAAGGAAGGGTTGAGCAGACGTCTGGCTGAATCTCCGCACAGACAGTGCTATTCCCCGGTATCCTGCAATCGTACCCACCCTTTGCGCAAGGCATAGATAGCCGCTTGAGTACGATCGTTGACGGCCAGTTTGCGCAAAATAGATGTCATGTGGTTTTTTACCGTTTGATGGCTGATCCCCAGTTCGAGCGCGATTTCCTTGTTGCTCATCCCCCGCGTAATCAACTGCAGGATTTCCATCTCTCGCCCGGAAAGGGGCATAAACATATCCTCCGCCCCTTCCCAGAACGCATCCAGCTCATCGAAGCGGCCTTGAATCCACTTGGCCAAGTCCGGCTTGCTCAACACAGATTCCTCAACGACGTAAAGCCCCTGGTTCACCTGCTCTATGGCAT
>JAFGJF010000075.1 GCA_016929205.1 Anaerolineae bacterium | reverse complement strand
CGGTCCTCAAAGTCTCCCTTGCCGTGGATCTCGATGTCTTCCCAGGGAAATTCCTGCCGGATCCAGTGAAACCCGGCGTCGCGGATCATCTGCATTGATTTTTCGCGTTTGGCCGGTTCGACTTCTTGCTCCAAAAAGGTGTTGATGCCAAACGGGTTCACGGCGGTCAAGTCAACCGCTGCGCCGGCCAAGTCAACCGGCACATCATCTTTGATCCTGGGCTGCGGGCGCACCAGGTTGCTGGCGACCTGCCCAAGCCCCTTGATTTGGGGCAGCAGGTCTTCTTCGCCGGTCACGCTGTAGGCCCAGGCGCGCAGCGGCTTGTTCAGGAGAGCCATCGCGCCGCCGGTCGTCACGATCAGGATGCCCAGGACGACGAGCAATCGCGTATGAAATCGCACGATTGGGTTTCGGAATGCTTTATCCAACTGCTCTCTATAGCCCTTCCATCAACCAATAAACGGCGTTGCCTGCCAACTGGGAGCCTTCTGGTTCGGGCAGCAGAAAAATCGGAAAGCCGAACAACAGCGCCCGGCCGTTTTCTATCAGCGATGCGTCCTGCTCGATGCTCACCGTGATCACGGCCTCGCCGGCGAACTCGCTGCCCGGGCCGCGGACAAAGATGATCGTCTCTGTGTCCGGTTCCTGGATGACGAATGGCGCGTAATCGCTCTCGGCCGTGAAGCGCTGCAAGGAAATGATCTGTCCTGGCTCGAATCCATTGGCCAGCGGATGATCGGCCTGCGCCACCTGGATGTCGAGCAGCAAGCCCGTTTCGCTGTCCTCCGGGCTGCCGATAAAAGCCCCGCTCAAGATCAGCCGCCCGCCGGCGTCCAGGTATTCGAGCAAGATGTCCAGATCTTGCGTCTCGGGATTGAACTCGGGTTCCTGGAAATCGCCCGTGCACCAGATCACGGCGTCGTACGACTGGACTTGTTCCAGGGTGACGTCGCCATCCAGTGTCGTCGACCAGACCAAGGCTCCGTAGCCGGCGCCGTAAGCCGCTTGTTCGAACTTGTAGGCGCTGGTCCACCATTCATACACACCTTGGCCGTCGTCATCGGCCACGATCAGGATGCTTTGGCCGACCGTATCGGGCGGCGGCGTGGGCGTCATGTCCCATTCGATGTCAACCGGCGTGGGTGTGAATTCGATCTGTGGCGCTTCGTAGGCGGCCGGGCAGAGCGCCAGGCTGGCCTTGTCGGGATCGGCCAGGCGATCCTCGTCCAGCAGGCATCCATCAAAGTTGCCCGTGATCAGCCGTTGGCCCGCGTCGCGCAGACCCTCCTTGCTGAATGCCAGGACGATCAACACCTGGCGTCCCTGGTGCTCGTCCTGGTAGAACAATGCCACGTTTTTGGCCTCGACCGGTGCGATGCCGTCGAACACGATCCAGTCCCGAAGCGGTTCCTCGGTTGGCGTCGGCAAGGGAGGAAACTCGGATGTCGGCGTCGGCGTGGCAGTAAAGCGCGGTGTCGGCGTCGGAGTGGCCCGTTCTTGCGCTATCGTTTCCAGCGTAAACGAGATCCCCTGCCCGGCCAGGATCTCGACCACGTCCGGCCAGAATTCGACGCTGCCGTACAATCCGATGTAAATCGTATCCATATCCGGATCGTCGCCCCACAACTGCCCGATCCGGCCCGTGGCCTCAAATGCCGTTTTGAGCCGTGCGAGTTGTTCGATTTCGCCAGCGCCCAGTGTTTCCGGATCGATCAAGTCAACCATGGGCACGATCGCGACCTCGTCGCCGAAAAAGCGCGGGAACTCGGTCAACCCATAGGTGCGTTCTGCGCCCTCGACAAAGTCGGCGATATTCGAGATCAACCGGTTGTTGTCCGCCGTGGCGTTGTATGGTTCGAGCATAAAGGTCAAGTCGGCCACGGCCAACACCTGCCCGTCCCTGTCCAGGCTCATCACCGGCAGCCCGCCATTTTGCTCGCTCAGTGAAGAGGTCGTGTCGGCATCGGCCAGGATCAGCGGCGCTGGCCCCGATGCGATCGATCGCGCACTGTAAAAGACGACCTGTTCCAGCCCGGCGGTCAGCGGGTGCTCGCCAAAGTCGGTCAGGTTGATGTATTGGTAGTTGCCGGCATTGTTGGCCGTGTTATAGAGATAATCGTCGGCAAAGGCCAGCTCGAACGCCGAGGCCAGGCTGTTGATTGCCGCGACATCGGATACGGCGACATAGTACTCGCCCCATTCGTTGTAGCGGGTTTGCCAGTCGTAACGGCTGGGATCGGCCACCAGCAGAACGCGCCCGCCTTGCTCGACAAACGCCTTTGTCGCTTCGATCTCATCGCTGGTGAACGCTTTGTGCGGCGCGATCACGATCAATGCCGTTGCATCGGACAGGGCGAGCGGCAGGGCGTCATTTTCGTTGAGGGCGACGCTGTCCATGCCTCGCGCGGTCAGGCGAGAGAGCAGCAGATTGAGTTCAGCTTCGTCAACCGTGTTCTGGTGGGCATAGTCGATCAGGACGTGCCCCTGTCCCTGTTTGAGGTCCTGCTCGGCAAAGGCTGCCCGTTCGACGGGGGGCAGGTCGGCGGTCGTGTGATCAGGCCGCGATATCTCGCCGGGTGTGTACCATCCCCGGTAATAGGTTGCCGCCCGGACCAGCAGCGGCAGAACGAGCAGGATCACAAAGATCGCGACCAGCCCTATCGTTTTCGGGAACGAACGAGGTTTGGTCTGCATCGTTACTGCCTCCTCTGCTCGGGCTCGATGTACAGGTAATAGAGCCCTTGCTGCGACATCGCTTCCTCGCGCGCGGCGTCGATTTCGAGGGGAACGACTTCTTGTTCAGATTCCTGGCTGCCATAGACCAGGTCGATGACGTCGACGACGTCATAGCGGGCCAGGCGGGCCATTTCGGCAGCTTTTTGTACGGCCTCACTGGTCGCCCCCAATTCATCGATCAGACCGAGCTGCTTGGCTTGCAATCCCAAAAAAATTTCGCCGTTGGCCAGTGTCTGGCGATCGATGCTCAGTTTGTCTCCGCGCTGTGAAAAGACGGATTCCAGGAAACCCAGTTTGAGCAGTTCGATGCGCCGCATATAGTCGCCCCTGCTGCCGCCCGAGAATTTGGACGGCCCGGTCGAAACGTAACTTTCATCGGTAAAGCGCTGATCGTCGGTAGAGGGCAGAGAGCTGATCACGCCCACGTTGCCCACGATCGAGGCCGGCTTGGCAAAGACGACGTCTCCGGCAACGGCCATGTAATACCCGCCGCTGGCGGCCATGCTGTCGATGGAGACAACCAGCGGTTTCACCTTGCGCAGTTCCAAGAGGTGGAAGAACAATTCCTCGGTATAGATCACCGCTCCCCCCGGGCTGTCGAGCTGCAGCACTACAGCGCGGATGCGATCATCCGTGCTTGCGCGATCCAGCAGTTCGTTCAAGTACTCGTTGCTGTAATACCAGATCGAATCTTCAAAGCGGATGATCCCAATCTGCGGCTTGGGGATCAGCGCAACCGCCAGCAGGATGCCCGCCAGCAGCGGCAAAACGGCCCAAAAGAGAAATCCGCCCAGCCTGCGCAGCGGCGAAGGGGAGGGGGGAGGTTGAATCATGGTGGATATCCTTTCTATGATTGAAAACACCCCGTTCGGTGATCGGTTTTGCTATTCGTCTGTTCTCTTCTTTGAGTATAGCACAACCTTGCAGCAAAGACAAAGGAAACCAGGGTTTGTGAGGAGACCGTTGATGATCGAAATTGGTCACAATCGCCATTTTGAGGTACAATGGATCCAGGGGGGAATGTCGTTCCGTCGACGAGCGAAACAAATATGGCCAAAAAACAATTCCCGATGATGATCGTTTTTTTCGTATTGCTGGTTCTGGGCGGTTGGCTGTTAGTGGTGGTGTGGCCAAGATTGTCCACATCGGCTCAGACAGAGCCGTTTGCAATGCCAGATATACCAACGCGCCTGCCCTCTTTTATGCTTACCCAGACGATAACGCCGAGTCCGGTGATAACTGAAACGCTTGCGCCAACGCCGACCGAGACACCTGCCGGCACATTGACCTTTACGCCCTTTCCTACCCGGCCGAAAATGACCCCGACGCATACCGTGACCCCGGTGCCGACGGTGACCAGCACGCCCACGCCAGCACCGGTGCTCGATCTGGTGGTCGTCCAACGCATCGAGAGGCCGGTTGTTGTGCCGGGACAGCTGGTGACCTATACCCTGGTGATCAGCAATGTCAGCGATCACGACGCCACGGATGTGATCCTGATCGATGCCCTGCCGAGCCATACGTCGTTTGCCGGCGCCTCTGATGGCGGCAGAAAAGCCGAGATAGACATGGACGTTATCATATGGCCTTCGTTTGGCTTGACGCTCAGCCACAGTGTGACCCGCACGGTGGCGGTCACGGTCGACAATCCGATGCCCGGCGGGATAAGCGCAATCATCAACACCGCCACCGTGTTTGACGAGCGCGAGCGTGGTTCTGACCTCACGCCGTACAACAACAGGTACGTTCACAGCACCTGCGTGCTCAACCCTCCGCCGGGCTGGAAGCGCTATATCGTCAAGCCCGAGGATACGCTCTTTTCGCTGTCCAGCCTGTACGACACGCCCAAGGAAACGATCATGTTGTACAACTGCCTGCAAGGTAACGAGGTGATTCCCGGCACAGCAATCTATTTATCCGACGTGCAAGTTGTGCCTGACAAAGTGGTCGGACTCGAACTGCTCTTACCGGTTGACCAGGCGACGTTTATGGGCTGGAACGAAAACGTGGTATGGGAATGGCGCCCGGCCAGCCGCCCGCTTGAAGAGGATGAATACTATGTTCTGATCATCAACCATCACGGTGGGGCAGGGTTTGTGTGGACCAAGAGGACGCAGGTCAAGGCCCAGGAATATGACTTGCAATGGATGTCGCGACAGGGGCCCGACATCGCCTGGCAGGTTGTGATCGCGCGCGCGGAAACGGTCGATCCCAATGCCCTTCACGAATATCCGGTCGGCAACGAGGTCAATCCGTACAGTGAAACGTGGGTGTTCTATTGGTATCCGGATCCGGCAGTAGGCCCGCCTGACCCGGGTACAGGGCCGACCAGGATTCCTGCGCCGACGACACGCCCGCCCTAAAGATATGATTCGCACATGGCGTGAAACACAAGAATTCCGATATCTGTTACCCGGAACCGGGGCGATATCGGAATTCTTTTTATGAACGTGTGCCAGCGCGTCTATTCCGGCGGTGGCACACGAGGCGCATTCGGAATGCGGACGCTTGCAGCGCTCAGGCTGCCGATCGAATCACTGACCTGTCCGCAGACGCCAAACGCTGAAAAACGAGCCTCCAGGTTGGCGGAGACGGCTGGCCAAGAGGTGATGCCCGTTTCTCCGCGACAACTACTCGGCAGGTTGCCGCTCCACAGCAGTTGATCGTTGACGTACAACGAAGTCTGTTCTTCATAGCAACTGACGCGCAGTTGATTGGCCGTCGTGCCGGGCTCGATTTCATCGTTGGCTGCCGTCCAGGCGACGACATCGGACCATCCGGTGCTTGAATTGAAGCGTATCAACGTATAGGTGCGCGTGCCGACCGCATCGACAAGGAAAGCGTACAGCGAGGTTCCAAATGTCACGCGCCAGTTGCTTTTGTTTTGTATGCCAAAGAGCAGGCCATATACGTCGCCATTGACCGGTGCGCTTGTCCACCGGGCTTGTGTTTCGACATCATACTCGTCAAACGATCCAAACGGTGCGGCAGAACGGGCCATTTCGGATTGTTGGGCCCGGATCCAGTATTCGTCGGTACCGCTGGTGTACCCGTATGCAGCCTCCGGATAGGTGCCCGTTCCCCATTCCCCAAAGCCGCTCTCACAGGTAGGCGGCACATAATTTTTGACGATCAAGGGCAAAAACACGGCGCGCAGCCGAACCATGGTCACGGCCTGGCCCTCGATCGGCGTGGTCGCCTGGACGCAATAGGCGCTGGCCGTATTGGTCACCGGAACAGCAGTGGCAGAGGCCATGTCGATGACGAACTGTTGGTCAAAGGTCACGGCATAGATGATGGTCATGCTTTGGCCGGGAGCGAGCATCGAACGGTTGCATACCAGACGCGACGCGCCAGTATTGAACGTGCACGCGCCGGACGGCGATATACTGCCTGGTACGATCGTCATATTGGCCGGTATCGTATCCGAGACGACGAGGCCGGTGACGTTCGCAGAGCTATTATTGGTCACGACGATGGTATAACTCAACTGCTGGTCTACGTAGACCTGGGCCGCAGCGCTTTTGGTGATATCGAGATTGGCAATGACGATCGTACGTTCGGCGG
>JAFGJF010000541.1 GCA_016929205.1 Anaerolineae bacterium | reverse complement strand
TGGATCGGGATCGTTTTTTCGATCGCGTCTTTGCGCCCCCTGATGCGCCGGTTACTCCAGTCTGACAGGAGGACGATTGAGATGGATAGGGTGGGCATGGTTGGGAACCTGCTCACCTTTTTTCTTTATGCCAGGTAAGGTCATAGAGCGTTAAGCACGGCATTGGTGTTTCTACGGGCGAGGTTCCGATAAGTGATCTTTTACTATGATCTGCGCTTCGAGCAACCAGCACCCAAAAAGCCGCCAGGACCAGCCATTGTTCCCGGCGGCTTTTAGCCATGCTATTCTGGTTGCAACTTGGCTGACGGCGCAAACGTATCTTGCTCGGTTTTTGCCGGTTCGCGATTCTTTTCTGTCAAGAACAGCCAGGCCATAAATCTGTCTTGGGCTTGTTTCAAACCATCTGTCAATTGCCAGGCTGCCAAGCCACTTTTGTATAGGGCACCATCCCTTTTGCCATATCCTTTAGAATCCAATGGCCGCTTCTGTGGGCCAGTTTGCCCAGAGCAGGCATACCAGAGTGGCAATGTTTACGCTGATGTCGCCCACTTTGTGCGGGAAGAACAGCGCGAGACCATTCCAATAAAGGGCAAGCGTGACGAGCGAGATCACGGCTGTCACGATGGCCAACGTGCGCCACCAGGTATGAGGAACCAACCAACCGAGCAGGCCCAGCCCGGCGCCAACAAAGCCGACAAACCCGGCTGCGAAAAGAAGGGCACAGAGGATACTGGCAACGCTGTCACCCAACAGGTTGGTCAGCAGCCAGGACCGGCTCGACCAACCTTTGATCCAGTCGGGACTGGACCCACTGACCCGGATCAGTTTCAGGGCGGGGATAACGCCCATCAGGTGGCCGATCCCGTGGAAACATAGAACGCCGGCGATGATGATACGTAAGGTTGTACTTGACATGTTGTTTCTTCCTTTCGTTGTTGAAAAATGATGTGTATCTAGGCCATTTTGGCCAATGCTTTGTCGATCTGGCGGCCCGTCATCCAGCCGACGAACCTGGCAATGAGGTCCATAAACACGTTTCGCTTGACGTTGTCGTGGAAATACCGGGCATCCTTTTCGAGCCAGCCTTTTTCCTTCCAGTGCTTGTAATCCGTCGGTGACATGGCCTCCAGCCGTGCGTGCATAAGACGCCTGCATAAGCCGGAAGCCGAGATGGTCCATTAAGGTCAGTTTCCTGGGTCTCTTTTCCACGATCGCCCGGTAAAACTTGAGCACAACCTCATCCGTTCGATCCTTGCGGGTCGAGATCGTTCGCAGGGGCGTGTTCCTGGGTGCGGCCAGGTAACCGAGCTGGTCGATGCAATCAAACCCCATGCCGTTGGCGATGTCCTTGAGGTATTTGAGCGTTGGACCCAGGCCAATGTTTCCGGTCACCGCAACCGCGAGGGCATACTTGCCGGCATAGCGCGGGCGGTGCAGATTATACGCAAAACGGTCGATAAACTGTTTCATCAGGTAGGACACGTGCATCGAGTAGACCGGGGTGACGAAAATAACGCCATCGGCTTGGTCCATTTTTTGGCGTATGGTTTCCATATCGTCCTTGAGCGGGCAGCGATCCTCACCTTTGATGAAACAGACAAAACATCCTTTGCACGGCTGGAGGTCGACGTCTTTGAGGTGAACGATGTCAAATTCGACGTCGCCAAAAGATTCCAGCTTGGTTTGTATACGTTGTGTGATGTCCAGCGAGTTGCCTTTGTGCGGGCTACCCGTAATCGCCAAGATGTTAACCATCATTCCTCCTTTTGTTTTCCGAACCGGTTTACGGAGACGAGCGGCAGGCCCAAATCGCGGATTCTCATCAGGATGCCGTGAAGCGCGGCCTGGTCGACAACCGGGCCGCAAAGCACAGTTTCGCCATTGGCCTGATGGTCGATGTCCATTCCCTCAAACCAGGATGACCAGCTCGAACTCAGATGGCCTTCGATGCGAATTTCGTAGAACGTTTGGGTGTCCATTGCCGTTGTCCCTTCCATTTGACTATTCAAGTATATCAGGCAAACGGCAGGGTGTCATCACGCAAAGGGATAATATTGGGGAGAAAAAAACGGGTGGGAGATTACTCAAAAGGATAAGAAATAGGGTGAACGAACTACAAGAGATCGAGTTCCCGAGCGCGGGTGATCGCCTGGGTGCGGCTGGTTACGCCCAGTTTGCCATAGAGGTTGCTGCTGTGTTTTTTGACCGTGTTGAGTGAAACGACCAGTTTCTCTGCAATGTCCCGGTTGGACAGCCCGTCGCCGATGAGCAGCAGCACCTGGCGTTCGCGTTTGGTCAGCGGTTCGATCAAGGGCTGCGAGCGATGAGGTACCGTCGTCTGCGATTCAGGCAGGGAAATATCCATCGCCGCCAATAGGGTGCGGGTATAGTTGGGGCTGATGCTATGGCCTGACGCCAACTGTAAAAGAGAGGATATGCCTTGACCAGCTTCAAGGAACAGGCGAACATAGCCCTCTTGCTCTGCCCAGGACAGGCACTGTTCCAGGGGGACGAGTGCGGCCTCGGGTTGGTCTTGCGCCTGTAGGGCCAGGGCTTTGAGCAAGCTGATCTCGACGACGCGCACCATTCGACCGGCTGTCCGGGCTGCGTCACAGATCTGGTCGTATATCGCCAGCACTTTTTCCGATTTGCCCTGAGCGAGGTAGACGCATGCCCATGCGACCTGGTATACCTCGGCCAAAACAGGGGGCAGGGAGTCGAACGGATGGTGTTTGCCGGCCGGGAGTTTTTCCGCCAGGGCATCGCCCGTGATCTACCTCGTGGCCGTTTCGACGTCGCCGCGCGACAGGTGCAGGCGCACGTGGTAGTCTGCCAGTTGGAGGGCGATGTCTGCCGAACCGGCGATCCACGGAAGGCATATCGCTTGATCCATCGCCTGCAAAGCGCCTTCCGGATCGCCCAAAGCCTGCTTGAGGATCGCCTGCGCACAGTAAGCTGGGCGCAGCGCGTAGCCGATGCCACCTCGTTGGCACAATTCGATGCTCTGATCGAGATAGGTTTCGACCGCATCCAGGTCATTCCACTCGAGCGAGACGAGTGCCAAACCGGTATATCCCAGGCAGGCGGGTGGAAAGTGCAAAGGGTGCGCAGCCAGGTCGACGATGTCCTGGTAGGATCGGGCAGCCTGTCGCAATCGCCCCTGGTGGGTTTGCATAAACCCGATCTGCAAAATGACCTCTGCCGTCAAAAAGACGTTGCCGCTGGTGACAGCCAATAACTTGGCCTCGCTGCATACCTCGATGAGCTGATCCGTATCGCCGCGCAGGCCGTAGGCAATGCCCAATGCTCTCATGGCCCTGGCACGCGCCGACAGCTTGTTTGAGGGCAGGTAGGCCAGCGCGGTTTGCGCCTCCTGGATCGTGGTAGAAACATCCTGGTGTAAGGTCGTAAGGGTGGCGAGCATAGCGCCAAGTTCGCCGCGCAGCACGTCCCTGTCGCTCGACGGCGGAGCGTTTTGCAGCGCTTTTCTGGCACGTTGCAGCATGTGTTCGGACGGTCCGTACTGTCCGTTGAGAAACATGGACCATCCCCGGTACATACAGAG
>JAFGJF010000540.1 GCA_016929205.1 Anaerolineae bacterium | reverse complement strand
CGTGCCGCTGTTGGGGCATGCCGTGCTCGTCGCGCGCGTCTCATCGCCCGACATACTTGCTCAAATCGTGACTTCGCTAAACAGCTTGATCTTTTTCCTGATCCTGTCTGCGGCAGGACTGATCTGGCTGGTGCTGCGGCGACGAGGGTTGCTCGGCAAAACCACATTGGGAGCAGTGGCCGTCGCCATCATTGCCTTTGACCTGATCAGCCTGGGGGCATACATCGAGATTGAACCGAACGACCCTGTCGTTGGCTACAAAAAAGATGACATGCTGGCCTTGCTCGAGGCCGATCCCGACGTTTTCCGGGTGCAAGTGCTGCCTGGTGCGCCGGTCAACTGGCCGCCCGATTGGGCGTTGATCCACGAGATGGACGATTGGGACGGCATCTGGAATCCACTGCGCCTGGGTGCATATGATGTCCTGACCTGGATCGGCATCAACCAGGATACACCCTATCACCATTTGTACAATATCAAATACGTGATTGCCCACAAAGACACCGCCGTGCCCGCACGCCTGGAGCCGGTTTTGGAAAAAGGAGAGGGCGTCCTCTATTTGGATCCGCAGGCGCTGCCCCGGGCCTTTATGGTCTATGATGCCCAGGTGGCAAACAGCGCGATCAAGGCGCTCAATATAGCTAAAAAACCCGACTTTGATCCGGCCCATCAGATCGTTCTGGAAAAAGAGTTTGACGTTGTGCCGCTGAGCATCGATCCCCCCGGCGGCGAACGGCGTGTCGAGATCGTTGAGCGCGGGCCAAATCACCTGGATATCCACGTCGTGACGCCAACGGAGGGATACCTGTTTGTCAGCGAGATGTGGATGCCCGACTGGGTAGCCATCATCGATGGTGAACAACACGAGGTCGCGCGTGCCAATTTTACCTTTCGCGCCGTGTACCTCGAACCGGGTACGCACGAGGTACATATGGTGTACCGGCCGCGATCGTGGGCCGTTGGCCTGGGTCTGACCCTGTCCACCCTGGCGCTTCTGGGCATGTGGGGGCTGTGGATCGTCGTCCGGCGCCGGCAAAAACGTTTCGACCGGCGATCCACAATCACCCTGAAACCATCACGATGAACCGCCGCTTATTTTATCCTTTTTTCGTGCTTGTCCTGCTGGCCTTGTTTGCCCAGCTTTTATTTTCAGCCAGGCTCAAATCGCCCACCGTTGACGAACCCAATCATCTCACCCGGGGATATGTTTATCTCACCACCCGCGATCTGCGCTTCAGCCGCACGACCGGCCATCCCCCTCTGCTCAACTCGCTCTGCGCCCTGCCGCTGACGATGCTGCCAGAGATTGGCTCTCCCCGAGACTATGCCGGGTGGCAAGCCGGCTTTCTCAACGCCTTTGCAACCACCTTTATTTTCAGCAGCCCGGTGCCTCTGGAACGACTCCTTTTTCTGGGACGGCTGCCGGTGATGGCCATGACCCTCGTGCTGGTCACCCTGCTGGCACGTTGGGCGAGCGAACTGTACGGGCTGTGGGGCGGGGGCGTGACCTTGATGTTCTGCGCCCTCGATCCCAACCTGATCGCCCATGGACGGCTGGCAACGACCGACGTCGGCGTCGCCCTGTTTTTCACGCTAACCCTGTATCTGTTCTGGCGATTCCTGTCCAGGCCATCGATCCCCCTGCTCGCAGCCTCCGGCATCGCCCTCGGTCTGGCCCAATGCACCAAGTTCTCGGCTATTCTGCTCCTGCCCGTGCTCGGCGTGTTGGGCTTGATCAAGGTGTTCGGGGCACACAATGCGCTTCATTGGCCCAACCGGCCGCGGATCGCCGGACGACGTTGGCTATCGTCGCTGCTGGCCCTGAGCGGTGCGATGATCGCGGTTTTGGTTCTGGCGGCGTTGGCGATCTGGGTTGTATACGGTTTGAAAGTTGGCAAGCCCGACGGATGGGCAGCAACGGTTCCGGCCCCCCAATACGTCGAAGGGCTGCGCACCATCTTGACCCGCGTCTCGACCGACCGCCCCACATTTCTGTTGGGCCAACGGCTGTCAAAAGCGCGGTGGGACTATTTCCTGATCGCGTTCGCGATCAAGACCCCCCTCCCCCTCTTGATCGCGCTGCTGCTGGCGTCGATCTCGACGATCGTGCGACACCCCAGGCAGGATGAGTGGCCGCTGGCCGTGATCTCGGTGGTCTATTTTGCGACCAGCATGCGCAGTGCGCTGAACCTCGGCTACCGGCACTTGATGCCGGTCTTGCCCTTTTTGTGGGTCGCAGCCGGGCGGATAGGGTTGTTCCTGCCGGCAAAATACGTCTCTGTGTCGCGCGCCAGGCTGTGTCGCGCCGCGGCTTTGCTTTTGATCGTATGGCAGGCAATCGGCACGCTGTCCATTTACCCCGATTACCTGGCCTACTTTAACGAACTGGTCGGCGGGCCAGATGGCGGTTGGCGATACCTCGTCGATTCGAACCTGGATTGGGGGCAAGATTTGTATGCCTTGCAAGCGTATGCCGATCAACATGGCGACATGCCACTCTACTTGAGCTGGTTCGGCAGCACGTATCCCTATCTGTACACCGACGATCTGGCGTACCGCCATTTGCCGGGGCACTATTCGTTCCCCTATGCGAACGAGATGGCGCGCTCGCCGTACAATCCGTTCTATCCAGCGCCGGGCCGGTACGCGATCAGTGCCACCAATCTACAAATGGGCGTTTCCGAAGGGGATATTTTTGCCCCATTTAGAGCCAGGAAACCGGTCGCACGCATCGGGCACTCGATTTTTGTATACGAGGTGCCTGATGCGCAGGTCGAGGCCAATCCGACGTGCATCTCGGGGCTAGAGATCGAGGATCTGTCGCCAGCCGTTCGCACACTCACCTTGGAGCGCGGGCCGGGCCCGATCAAGTGGTTCGATCGCAACCTGGGGTTCGTTTTGCCCGGAACGGGAGAAACGGCATACGTCCTGCCCTCGCCGCCCCTCGATTTCGCCCCGGACTGGCAAGCGCTTTTCCTCGCACGCGCCCGGATGGCGCAGAGACAAGCCGAAACAGGGGAACGCGCCGAGGCCCTGGTATATCACCTCGACCGCGCCTCGGCCCAGGAACTCGATCGCGCGCTTTCCACACTCAGTGCGCCGCTGGCGTGGAGCCCGGCGGTCCAGTTTGGAGGCGACTCGATCAAGCACGCGATGTCAGCGCCGGTCGTGTTTGATTCCGGCCTCGAGCTGCTGGGGTATCGACTGCTCTCCGGCGCCGAGCTCAAACCGGGAGACAAGATCGAATTGGTTACCGTATGGCGGATAACGGCCGAGATGCCGCCGGCAAGCGGGGACTTGAAGGCTTTTGTGCACCTGCTCGACGCGCAAGGACAGATGCGCGGCGGCCAGGACCGGTTCGACAGCGAGCCATTGACTTGGGAACCGGGAGACTTGGTCGTGCAAGTGCATCGCATGCAGATCCCCGGCGACGCTGCACGGGGAACCTACCAGGTCGAGTTGGGCCTGTACATTCCCGATACGATGCAGCGGCTGGCCGTGCACGACGGAGGCACGCCCGTCGCCGACCGGCTGCTGCTCCAGCCGATCGAGGTGACCGCCCCATAACCAGATTCAATGGCTCCAGGATGGCGCGGTCTGGATCGCCAGATCCGGAACGGAGAGTGAACCATCCCCTCAACGCGTTTTCTTGCGCTTCCACCTGTTCAGAATCAAGGCCAGCATCGTTAGCCCGCCAGCCAGCATCGCCAATCCCCAGAGCCGGTTTTCCGCCTTGACTTTTTGGGTATCGGACATCAAGATCAAGCGTTCGCCCCGCTCCGGGCCGTCACGCCACTGCAAGAGCTGCGCCTCTTGCTCCGCGCCGGGTACGATCTTGAGGTAGGTTAATTCACGGGTATCGCGGAAAAAACGGTCGCGATCTCCCTCGATGACGGTCCAGGTGCCGGTGTTATAGTACCAGGCCCCGTCGCCCAGCGATCGGATGGCGGCGTTGTGATCGTGTCCGAACACGAAATAACGCGCATCCTGGCCCTGGGCGCGCAGCAGTCCCCGGACAGCGCTGGCCGCACGGATGAGAATGTCGCGACTGAACCCACTGATCGCCGCGATCCAGTTCCTGGGCTTGACGTAAAGCAGCGGCGGGCGGCTCTTAAAGACGTGTTTTTCCAAATCGCGCAGCTCTTGCAGGAACCGCACGGGGTCGATAATCGCTTGCTCCCCCAGGCCGTATCGATCCGAGGCGGGTGCGGACACGACCTGCGGGTGCGACTGCTGCGACAGGCGGCTGCGATGGATCTCGATGAGCCGCTGCCAGATCACGCGTAGAACATACGACCGGGTGAGCAGCATTTTGATCACCCAGCCGAACTGGTGCCGGATCACCCACCTGAAATAACGCAGGATGGGCTTGACGTTGTCCACAAAGGGCGATCCCTGCTCGACCAGGTTGAAAAAATGGCGCACGAAAAACGAGCCAATCGGCAGTTCGATCCGCCGTTGGGCAGGATCGAGCACCTTGTCTGCGGGCAGAACGGGATCGAACATATCGGGGAATGAGTTCGACACGTCGTACTGGCAGCCGTGTTCGACGTAGAGCAGGTCCTTGATATAATAAAAACGCGGGCAAAAGTGCAGCCGCGCCAGCGTACGCTCGTCGAGCGCAGCCGCCAATGGGCCGGGATCGGCCCCGTGCTTGCTCCGGGCGAGTGCATTTTTGGGCAGCCGTTCTGTTATCTGCCGCGAGTCGTACACCTGCCGCAGCTGCTCGCGCAACGTTTCCTGCACCTGCGGCCAATGCCATTCGATGTCGTGGTTGCCGCCGATCACGATCACCTCGTTTCCCTCGGCCAACGCATGGGCCAGGGCCAGGAAAAAGACGCGAT
>JAFGJF010000539.1 GCA_016929205.1 Anaerolineae bacterium | reverse complement strand
GGCTATCTGCCCGACCTGCCGGATGGCTGTATCGTCGAGGTGCCGGCGGTGATCGAGAACGGCAACTTGCGCGGCATCACCGTCGGATCGCTTCCTGGACGGGTAGGTGAGTTGTGTCGCAGCATTTCTCAAGTCCATGAACTCGTCGCCGAGGGCGCGGCGACCGGCGATCGCCGGATGTTGGAACGGGCCATCGCCGTCGATATGGCGATCGCTGACAAGGTTGCAGCACTGCGCGTGCTGGATGAGATGCTAGACGCGCACCGCGACCTTTTGCCGCGATTCTAGCAGACTGAAATCTACACAATTTGTCCTCCGCGCAACGGCGCGTTGGGAGGGAATATGCCCGGGTATCGAATCACGGACCATCCTATTTTGCCCGCCGGCGATATGCCATCCGTGGAATTCACGTGGCAGGGTCGGACTTTGCTGGCTTGTCCCGGCGAGATGATCGCCTCGGCCTTGTTTGCGAACGGTATCCGCGTCTTTGGCCATCATCACCGCGATGGCGCACCACAGGGCATCTTTTGCGCCAACGGGCAGTGTGCGCAGTGTATGGTGGTCGCCGATGGCCGGCCGGTGAAAGCGTGTATGACGCCGGTGTCGCCGGGGATGTGCGTTGAACCGTTGAACGGCTTACCCGTGCTGCCAGAAACAGACCTGACGGGTTTCCGAAAACCCGTCAGGTCTGTTTCTGTGTCCGTGCTCATTCTCGGCGGCGGTCCTGCAGGAATGTCAGCGGCGATCCAGTTGGCGCAAAAGGGCGTGCAGGTGCTATTGGTCGACGATAAAGCGCACCTGGGTGGTAAGCTGGTGCTGCAAACGCATCGTTTTTTCGGCGACATCCACACCGTGTACGCCGGAACACGCGGCGTGGATATCGCTGCGCGCCTGGAGCGTGAGGTACGGCGTCACAGCAGGATCGAGGTCTGGCTCAACAGCACGGCACTGGCAGTGTTCAGCGATCGCAAGGTAGGCATTTTGCGCGGCGACGAATACGTGCTCGTCGAGCCCCAGGTGCTGCTCGTCGCCGCTGGCGCGCGGGAAAAGTCGCTGGCCTTCCGGGGCAACACCCTTCCCGGCGTGTACGGGGCCGGGGCGTTCCAGACGTTGGTCAACCGCGATCGGGTCAAGGCTGCCGAGCGGCTGTTTATCGTCGGTGGGGGAAACGTGGGCCTGATTGCCGGGTACCACGCTTTGCAGGCCGGGATCGAGGTCGTGGGCCTGGCCGAAGCGATGCCCGAGTGCGGCGGCTACAAGGTGCATCACGACAAGCTGGCACGCCTGGGTGTGCCGATTTACACCTCGCACACGATCCACAGCGCGAATGGCACGGAACAGGTCGAATCGCTCACCATCGCCCAGATCGATGCGCAGTTTCAACTCATTCGCAACACAGAGAGATCGTTCGCTTGCGATACGGTGCTCATCGCTGTGGGGCTTGACCCGGTGAACGAGTTCTATGAAAAGGCCAAGGCCTATGGGATGACCGTCTTTGCCGCCGGCGATGCGGAAGCGATCGCCGAAGCGTCGGCAGCGATGGTTTCCGGCAAAATCCGTGGCCTGGAAATTGCACAGGCATTAGGGCTGGATGTGGGGGATCTACCCGGCGAGTGGTATCGCACTGCCGAGATATTAAAGTCGCATCCCGGGCTGGCGATTGCCGAATGCCTTCCTGAGCAGGAGACAGGTGTCGTTCCCGTCTTTCACTGCGCGCAAGAGATCCCCTGCAATCCCTGTGTATCGGTATGCCCGCAGCAGTTGATCCACATCGACGAACACGACATCCGCAAACTCCCCCAATTCCTCGGACCCGAGAGCGGAAAACCGTGCCTGGGCTGCGAGCGCTGTGTCACGATCTGCCCCGGCCTGGCGATCACGCTGGTCGATTACCGGCAGGATGCGGCGATGCCGACAGTGACCCTGGCCTACGAGTTTTCGGAGCGCAGCCTGGCGGTAGGGCAGACGGTGACGGTCCTGGACACGGCAGGGAAGGTACTGGGTAATGTCATCGTCACCAGCGTGCGAGCGCTCAAGCGCAACGATCATACGGTGGTGGTCAAGGTGCGTGCGCCGAACGCGTATGCCAAGCGTATCGCCGGGATCCAGGTGCAGCAGCCGTGGGTTGGAGCCGCACTGCCGGACACAGTGCTTCGTATAGCTGACGACGAGATCGTTTGCCGCTGCGAGCGGGTCACGGCCGGCGAGATTCTTGCCCTGATCCGCAAAGGCTACCGAGATATGAACGAGATCAAGGCTGTAACCCGAGCCGGTATGGGGGCCTGCGGCGGCAAAACGTGCACTGCCCTGATCGCCCGCCTATTCCAACAGGAGGGCATCTCTCTGGACGAGGTGACGCCAAACGTCAAAAGACCGTTGTTCGTCGAGGTGCCGCTGGATGTGTTTGCGGGAGGGCTGGAAGATCAAGAAACGTCTCAAGTGTCAGACGTCAAACGTGAAATGTCATCCGTCATCCATCATCCATCACGGATGACGGATGATGCTTCACCGATCACATTTCACCGATCATCGATCGCGGATCGTACTTTGTACGATGTGATTGTTATTGGGGCCGGCAGCGTCGGCGTGCCTGCGGCGCTGGCGCTGGCAGAGGCGGGGATCGAGGTGTTGGCGATCGACCAGTTTGCCAGCCAGGGGCAGGGATCGAACAAGGCGGCGATTGGCGGCGTTCGGGCGTCGCACTCCGACCCGGCCAAGATCCGTCTCTGTCTGCGCAGCCTGGCTGTTTTTTCGACGTGGCAGGAGGTTTATGGGCACGATATCGAGTGGACGAGGGGTGGGTACAGTTTTGTGGCTTATCGCAAACAGGAAGCGCAAGTGCTCAGGGATCTGTTGGCGGTACAGCAGTCCTATGGATTGGATATCGCATGGCGTGACCGCGACGCATTGCTGGCTATCATCCCTGACCTGAACCCGGAAGGGCTTATCGGGGGCACGACTTCGCCCGGAGATGGGCACTGTTCGCCGCTGCTGGCGGGACACGCGTTTTATGATGCGGCCAAACAGGCTGGGGCGACGTTTCATTTTGGCGAGAGCGTGCGCGAGATCCTGACCACACCCGATACGACGAGCGCACGACGTCGAGTGATAGGCGTGCGTACCGACCGGGGCCGATACAGTGCGCCGGTGGTCATCAACGCGGCCGGAGCGTGGGCGATCGAGGTCGGGCGGATGGCCGGATTGCATCACCCGATCGTGTGCGAAGCGCACGAGGCGGGCGTGACCGAGCCGGTGACCCATTTTCTGGACCCGCTAGTGGTGGACATTCGTCCCGCGCCGGGGTCCAGGAATTTTTACTTTTTCCAAATCCGCACCGGGCAGGTGATCTTTTGCATCACGCCCGAACCGGCCATCGAGCGATTGGACTGCCGCGAAAGCAGTGTCTTTTTGCCGCTGGTCGCGCCACGTATGGTTGATTTGATGCCCCGCCTGGCCAACGTCCGAGTGCGTCGCACCTGGCGCGGGATCTATCCGATGACGCCCGATGGCGTGCCGATTGTCGGTTGGTCGCGCGACGTCGAGGGGTACCTGATGGCGGTCGGGATGTGCGGGCAGGGATTTATGCTCGGCCCCGGTTTGGGCGAACTGCTGGCGCGGATGGTCGCACAGCGCGATCTGTCACCGGAGGATTGGGAGGTGCTAAGTGTGCTTTCGCCATATCGCACATTTAGCGACCAGGAGGCGTTGAGATGATGTTGCCTCGTCCAGGAGCTTGTTTGGTAAAGGTTGAGGCTTTAGCTGAATGACACCTTCATAGAGGACGTACAAACCGCTAAAGCCTCAATTTCACCTACGCAAGCAACACACAAGTCAGTCTTACTATAGAGCGGGCTCGCCTACGAGGGACAGCTCGACACTGTGCGCAAACAACGCTTCTGGTGTCGGCAGGTCTACGTCCAATGCTTCTCTGAGCACGTCCTCGACCGTCTCGACCAGGGTAAAACCCAGTTCGTTGCGCACCTCTTCCGGGATATCCTCCAGATCCGGTTCATTCTCTTTCGAGAGCAGCACCTTTTGGATGCCAGCGCGGTGGGCGGCCAGCACCTTTTCCTTGATCCCGCCGACCGGCAGCACCGATCCGCGCAGGGTGATCTCGCCGGTCATAGCCAGCTT
>JAFGJF010000538.1 GCA_016929205.1 Anaerolineae bacterium | reverse complement strand
TTCGATCCGTTGCCTGGCAGCGCAGTTTGGCGAATTGTTGGGACGGGAACCACTGTTTGAGGGCGTTGAACAACCGGATGCGCTGCTCAACAACGCGGCACTGGCTTTCAAGTTGTTGGGCTATCCGCGCGTGCCGGTGGGGCGAGCAATCGAGTGGGTGGCCGAGTGGGTGCGGATGGATGGCCCGACGCTGGCCAAACCGACCAAGTTCCAGGTTCGAGACGGCAAGTTTTAGTCAAGGATTGAGCGAGATCGAGGAGATCGTGATCTGATGTCAATGCCAACAGCATTATCGCACGAGCGTTTGCGCAGTCATTTGCAGAAGGGGTTGGTTATTCCTGCTTGTCCGCTGGCATTGACCGCTGAACGTCGATTCGACGAACGACATCAGCGTGCGTTGGTGCGCTACTATGTCGCTTCCGGCGCGGGAGGGTTGGCTGTTGGCGTGCACACCACGCAGTTTGAGATCCACGATCCGCTGGTTGGTCTGTACCGCCCAGTCCTCGAATTGGCAGCGGAGACGGTGTCCGAAACAGAGACAGTGCCGTTTGTCCGTGTGGCGGGCCTGGTGGGCGATACGGCGCAGGCTTTGCGCGAAGCGGAACTGGCCCGGATGCTAGGTTACGACTGCGGGCTGCTTAGCCTGTCGGCATTCAAGGGAGCCGGCCTGGAGCAGATCCTTGCTCACTGCCAGGCTGTGGCACAGGTGATCCCGCTCTTTGGTTTTTATCTTCAGCCTGCCGTCGGGGGACGAGTGCTGCCCTATGTTTTCTGGCGGCGTTTTGCCGAGATCGAGCAGGTTGTGGCGATCAAAATCGCGCCCTTTAGCCGCTACCAGACGTTGGACGTCGTACGTGCCGTCGCCGAATCGGGACGGGGACGCGAGATTGCGCTTTATACGGGCAACGATGACTATATTGTGGGCGACTTGTTGACCGAGTACAGCCTGGGTCCTGGCACGGCTTCTTTACGAATTGCCGGCGGCTTGCTGGGGCATTGGGCGGTTTGGACGCGTAGGGCGGTCGATCTGCTGGAGCAATGCAAACAAGCGCGAGATGACGCCTCTATCCCTGCCGAGTTGCTGGCTCTGGGGGCACAGGTGACCGACTGCAACGCCGCCCTTTTTGACGCTGCTAACCATTTCGCGGGGTGTATCGCCGGCATTCATGAGGTGCTAAGGCGGCAGGGTCTGATGGCCGGGCGGTGGTGCCTGAATCCGGACGAGGATCTGTCCCCGGGGCAACTGGAAGAGATTGACCGTGTCTGTGCGGCTTATCCACATCTCAACGACGATACCTTTGTGCGTGAACAGTTGGATGCGTGGTTGTCTTGACGGGCTGCCGTGGACCAGAAGCTTATGAGGAGAAAGAATGGATCGACCCAATATTATTCTGATTGTGTGCGATCAGTTTCGCGGCGACTGCCTGGGAGCAGACGGGCACCCGATCGTGCAGACGCCCAATCTCGATTACCTGGCGGCCTGTGGTACGCGGTTTGAGCACGCTTATTCTGCCGTGCCGTCCTGTTTGCCAGCGCGGGCATCGCTGTGGTCGGGTCAAAATCAATGGCATACCGGTGTTCTCGGCATGGGTTGGGGGCAAGGCCAGATTCCGAACGATTTTCCGCATACCTTGGCAGGAGAGCTGACGCGCGCAGGCTACCGGACGCACATGGTGGGCAAGGGACATTTTCATCCCCAACGCGCATCGATGGGGTTCGAAACGTGCGAGCTGGATGAGTCGGGGCGCACGCTGCGTAACGGTTTCAAGGACGCGTATCGCACCTGGTTTGAACGACATGCACCCGATGGGGTGACGCCGGACGACCATGGTGTGGATTGGAATGCCTGGCAGGCGCGTCCCTGGCACACGGAAGAATATCTTCATCCCACAGCGTGGACAATGCGCCGGGCGATCGATTTTATGGAGACGCGAGACCAGGATCGTCCCTTTTTTCTAAACATTTCTTTTGCCCGCCCGCATTCGCCTTATGTGCCGCCACGCGCCTATTGGGAGGCGACTATCCACAGCGAGACGCCAGCACCGTGGGTTGGCGAATGGGCGGCGATGCACGACTGCCCGCAGGATGCGGTTAATCCCAATGCATGGCACGGCAAAATGACGCGACAGCAGATCCACCGCGCACGCGCCGGCTATTATGGCGAGATTTCGTTCATCGATACTCAGATTGGACGGTTGATGAACTGGATGCGCCGCTTTCAGTACAGCGCATTGGAGAACAGCTGGATCGTTTTTACGTCGGATCACGGCGATATGCAGGGCGATCACCATCTGTGGCGCAAGACCTATGCCTACGAGGGCAGTGCACGGATCCCATTTGTGGTGACGCCGCCGATGCGACAGGACAAACGGGTGCGCCGGGTAGCCAGCGAGGTGATTGAACTGCGCGACGTGATGCCGACAGTGTTGGAAGCGGCCGGATTGGCTGTCCCAGAAACAGTCGATGGACGGAGCGTCTTGCCGCTTCTCGATGTGCCGGCATCGGACTGGCGGCGGTACATTCACGGCGAGCACTGCACGTGTTACGCAGAAGCACAGGAAATGCAGTACGTCACCAACGGACGGCGCAAGTTTATCTGGCTACCACGTATTAATCGCGAACAGTTTTTCGATCTGGAGCAGGACTCGGGCGAGTGCACGGATTTGATCGATGATCCCGGTCACCAGCCCGAAATTGCCGTCTGGCGTAACTACCTGGTGCAAGAATTAGCAGCGCGGGACTGCGGCTGGGTGCAGGGTGGCAGCTTGTTTTGTCCTGATGGTGAACCGCTGGTTTCGCCCTACAAAACGGTTCGCTGGCCTGGTTCAATGGTGGTTGACACACCCTGATAAAATGATATAATCCTAGCACTTTGTATTGAGGAGTCGTGGCGTGAGTGAATTCAATTACGGCGGACAGGCGGTCATGGAAGGGGTTATGATGCGCGGTTCCAAGGCGATGGCTGTGGCCGTTCGTGCGCCGAATGGCAAGATCGTTGTGCGCAGCGAGCCGCTGAACGAGATGATTTACAATAGCTGGATTGCCAAGGTGCCTTTTGTTCGCGGCATCACCATGTTGTGGGATACGCTTGTCCTGGGTATGCGCATCTTGATGTACTCGGCGGATGTGGCGGTTCAAGGCGAGGATGTCAAATTGTCGGATGATACACCGTCCCAGTCCACGTTCAGCGGTGCAGCTGGCCTGGGAAGTATTGCTTTGGCAGTCGTGATGGCCACCGGCTTGTTTTTCGTGTTGCCTGCTTTTTTGACCCGCCTGGTGGATCCATACCTTGGCAGTGCGCTGTTGAGCAACCTGGTCGAAGGCGTGATTCGGCTGGCCATTGTTCTGGCCTACATCTGGGGTGTCGGGTTTTTGCCCGATGTGGAGCGCGTGTTTCAATATCACGGCGCCGAGCATAAAACCATTCACGCATATGAAGAGGGCGTTCCATTGTCTGTGGGGGCGATTCAGCGCTATACAACTGCCCATTCGCGATGCGGCACGGCATTCATTCTGGTGGTGATGGTCATATCGGTGTTGGTCTTTGCCTTGCTCGGGCGACCGACGCTGTTATTGCGACTCGCCTCTCGGATTGTGCTTCTTCCCGTTATCGTTGGCATTTCCTATGAATGGCTCAAGTTCAGCGCTAAACATCAACATCGTGCCTGGATGCGCGTTTTGTTGGTGCCGGGACTGGCCCTGCAAAAGCTGACAACGCGCGAGCCCGACGATGATATGGTCGAGGTCGCTATTGCCGCGCTAAAGCGAGTGCTCGAATTGGATGGATTGTCTGTTGATTTACGTTGCCCTTGATTTGGAAACGACTGGACTGGATGCTTCTCGGGACGAGATCATTGAGGTTGGCGCGATCAAGTTTGATCATCGTCGCGAGTTGGGTGTATTTAGCAGCCTGGTCAATCCAGGGAGGCCTATCCCATTTCAAATCTCACAACTGACCGGCATTACCGATCAGGACGTGAGCAATGCGCCGGTCTTTCCTACGCTGCGCGCCCGGTTCCAGAGTTTTGTCGGCAATGGCGTCATTGTTGGGCACAACGTACGCTTTGATCTCGCTTTCTTGAGACAACAGGACTGTTTTCGTGACCATGCTTTTGTCGATACGTTTGCGCTGGCGACAATCTTGATGCCGCACGAAAGCCGGTACAGCCTGGGCAAACTGATGGACAGCCTGGGGATCGAGTTCACCGGGCGCCATCGGGCTTTGGATGATGCACGGGCATCGATGCACTTGTTTCGTGAGTTACAGGAACGGGCCGTTGCCTTGCCAGCAGAAGCCTTGCGAACGATCAACGCTGCTGCGCGAGACAAAAGCTGGGCGCTGGGAAAGGTATTTCGTGATGCGCAACGGATGCAACAGAGTTTTGGACAGGGAAACAGCATCGCCGCGCAGTTGCGGGCCAAGGGATTGCTGGATCGAGATGGCTCATCATTTGTCAGGGACAAGGTTGGCGAGCCGCTCGTGCCGGTCGATCGGCGCATTGCGCTCGATGTCGATGCACTGGCGGCAATGCTGGAGGAAGGCGGGGCATTTAGCGCTGCTTTTCCAGGCTTTGAGTATCGGCCGCAACAGGTGGATATGTTGCGTGAGGTCGCGCAAGCTTTCAATCAATCCCGCCATGTGCTTGTCGAAGCGGGAACGGGAACGGGCAAGTCGATCGCTTATCTGCTTCCCGCAATCCATTGGGCTGTGCAGAATGGCGAACGCGTGATCGTATCGACCAACACAATCAATTTGCAGGATCAGTTGTACGGCAAAGACATTCCTGACTTGCGCGAACTGCTGCCCTTTCAGGTGCGGGCGACAGTGCTCAAGGGGCGGAACAACTATTTGTGTATGCGTCGCCTGGAGGCGCTGAAAAGCAAGCCGGATTTGCAGGATAATGAGTTGTTGGTGTTGAGCAAAGTCCTGGTTTGGCTGCCCAATACGGTAACTGGCGACCGGACGGAACTTTTTTTGCCCAGTGCGGACGATTGGGCGGTATGGGCGCAAGTCTCGGCAGATACGCATATGTGTACCGGCGAACGATGTGTTTACAATCGCCAGGGCAAATGTTTTTTCTACCAGGCTCGACGGTTGGCAGAGAATGCCCATCTTGTTGTCGTCAACCATGCCTTACTGCTTGCGGACGTTGCCACGGAGAACCGTGTGCTACCCTCGTACAATTTCTTGATTGTGGACGAAGCGCATCATCTGGAAAACGCGACCACAAATCAACTCGGTCACGAGCTGACCCATCGCGAGGTCGCATTTCTTTTGTCTCAAATCGGTTGTAGCGGGGGATCGTCTGCGAGCTTTTTGCAGCGTGTATACGCGCAGTGTTATGGACGCATTCCTGATGAGATTTTTGGCGATCTAGAGAATGCCACTCTAGCGTCTGGCGACAGTAATGAAAGTGTGATCCGTTTTCTTGATGGCTTGTTTCAGGATCTGGCTGCGTTTGTTGCCGAGCAGGAGGGACATAAGGGGCAGTATGATTATCGCGTCCGTCTGACGGACGCGTTGCGCATCCAGCCGGATTGGGCACAAATTGAGATGGCCTGGGATGTTGTGTCGGGCGAAATGGCCAAATCGTTCGATGCACTTGAACGTATTGTCGAAATGCTTCAAGACCTGGCGCATGCACAGATTCCGGGATACGATGATCTGCTGCAAGAGGGTGTCGGTCTGGCCCGCCAGTTAGATGGCGTTCGCACCCAAATGGAGTCGGTGTTGCTTGAACCAGGGCCGGGACAAGTGACGTGGTTGCGCACCCGTGCCAAAAGTGACGATATCTCGCTCTGTGTCGCGCCTTTGCACGTGGGACATCTCGTCGAGCAGCACTTGTTATGGCCCAAGGAGACGGTGATCTTTACCTCGGCGACGCTGCGGATTGACGAGGACTTTTCTTTTATCAAGGATCGTCTGGGCGCTCAAGATGCTGAAGAATTGTGCGTCGGGTCGCCCTTTGATTACGAAGCGCAGGTTTTGCTCTGTTTGCCGATGGATATTCCCGAGCCAAATCAGCCCTATTATCAAAGATCGATCAATGAGGCACTAGCTGCGTTGGCCAAAGCAACCAAGGGGCGGATGCTGGCGCTTTTTACTTCGTATAGCCAATTAAGAGCAGTTGACAATGCGATCAGGCAACCACTTGCGGCTGATGGGATCACCGTGTTTGCCCAGGGGGGCGGAGCCTCGCGCCGCCAGTTGTTGGAGAACTTGCGCACCGTGCCAAGGGCCGTGCTGCTGGGAACGCGTAGCTTTTGGGAAGGTGTCGATGTGCCGGGTGAGGCGTTGAGCTGTCTGGCGATGGTCAAGCTGCCATTTGCCGTTCCTTCTGACCCTGTGTTTGCCGCGCGTTCGGAGAGTATGGATGAGCCGTTCTTCCAATATGCAGTGCCCGATGCTGTTTTGCGCTTCCGGCAGGGATTTGGGAGGTTGATTCGATCCAAGTCCGATCGTGGTGTTGTGGTAGTGCTGGATAAACGGGTGCAGACCAAACGCTATGGTGAATTGTTTTTGCACTCTCTGCCCACGTGCACGATTGCGCGCGGTTCGATGATAGAGTTGTCACGTCTGGCTGCGCAGTGGATCGAGGATGGACCTGATGGGTTCCAAGTCGAAGAGCTTGATCAAAACATCAGGCGGGCTCATACAGGGACTGCTCGTAAGGATAGTGACGATCTAGAATACGGCCCATTGGAAGACTATTGAGTTGGATAAGGAGCGTGATTTCCGCATGTCAAAGCCGGTTCGAGTGTTGCACATTATCACCCGGTTGATCGTTGGTGGCGCGCAGGAGAACACAATGTTTACGGCCGCGATGCTGGATCCGACTAGATGGGCCGTTGACATTATCTCGGGACCGCAGACCGGGACAGAGGGAAGCCTGATCGAGGAGGTAAAAGCGCGGGGCATCCCATTGACCATTGTGCCCAGCCTGGTGCGCCAGATTGATGTGCTGAAGAATTTGACCTCAATATTTGCTCTGTGGAAGTGCATTCGTCGAGAAAAGTACACGATCGTGCATACCCATAGTTCTATGGGCGGCTTTGTGGGACGCCTGGCTGCCTGGTTGGCTGGCGTTCCGATCATTGTTCATACCGTTCATGGGTGGGCATTTCACGACTGGATGCGTCCAGTGACGCGGTGGTTGTACGTCACCATGGAAAAACTGGCTGTGCCAATCACGGATCGGCTGATTGTTGTCTCGCCAAAGAATGCGGAAAAGGGATTGGCCTCGGGGATCGCCGAGCCAGACAAGTATTTGACCATTCGCAGCGGTATCGATGTGGAGCGGTTTGCTCACCCTCAAGTGGAAGCTGCTGCGATCAGAGAATTGTTTGGCATTTCTGAATCGGCGCCTTTGGTGATCACGGTCACCCGGCTTGCGCCACAAAAGGCCCCGCTTGACTTTGTGGCGGCAGCTGCTCAGGTCATCGGGATAGTGCCGGATGCGCGGTTTCTGATCGTTGGCGATGGCCCAATGCGAGCCGAGGTGGAGGCTGTGATCCAAAGGACAGGACTGAATGGTCGCGTGGTGCTGGCTGGATTGCGACGCGATGTCCCTGATTTGTTGGGTGCGGCCAATGTCTTTGTCCTCTCTTCGCTCTGGGAAGGACTGCCCAGAGTGATTTTACAGGCTATGGCAGCAGGCAAGCCTGTCGTTGCTACCGAGGCCGATGGCAGTGGCGAGGTAATCGAGGATGGCACGAACGGATTCCTGGTGTCGCCGGGCGAACCAGACGAATTGGCGAGGGCGATCACCTCTTTGTTGCTTGATCCCGAAAAAGCGGCTGAAATGGGACAGGCCGGGCGAAATGCCGTGCATCCATTTGGCGTGCAGAAAATGGTATCAGACATACAAATGCTGTATTTGGAATTGTTGCAGAAAAAGCTTGGGCGGGAGTGTGATTGAAATGAATTCGCAAACCAAATTGAGTGTTCTTTGTGACAAACTGATTGAGGCTGGCTGGTTAGCGGCTCTGGTCATCGTTCCCCTGTTCTTTAATGTGTACTCGAGTCGCGTTTTCGAGCCGGACAAGATCACGACACTTCGTTCCATTGCGGTAATGATGTCTGTTGCCTGGCTGATCAAGATGATCGAGCAGGGTTTCCGTTCCAGTCACGGGGGACAACCGGCGCTGGATCAGGAACGTTCTAGAGGAGGGTTGTGGGGCCAGATTATCAAAACACCTCTCGTGTTGCCCACGCTTGCGTTGGTTGTCATTTATCTGATTTCGACCGTTTTCTCTGTGGTGCCACGTGTTAGTTTTGTGGGTTCTTATCAACGTTTGCAGGGCACGTATTCGACGCTTTCCTATATCATTGTTTTTACAATGATGTTGTTGCAGATGCGCACCAAAGCACAGATTGAACGGTTGGTGACGACAGTTGTGCTGACCAGCGTTCCTATCGCTTTGTATGGCGTGCTACAGCACTATGGACTGGATCCACTTCCTTGGGGCGGTGATGTTCAGGCGCGCGTCGCTTCGAATATGGGTAATGCTATTTTTGTTGCCGCTTATTTGATTATGGCTTTGCCTTTGACGCTATACCGGACGGTCGAATCCTTTATTGCCATTTTGACAGCACAAGAAACCAACTGGGTGGATATTATCCTCGGCGCAGCTTATATTTTCATTGTGGCTATTCAAAGTATTTGTATCTTTTTCACCAAAAGCCGCGGCCCTTGGTTAGGCTTGATTGGCGGACTCTTTTTCTTCTTCCTTGTGCTCGCCGTTGTCCGGCGCTGGCGCTGGTTGGTGTGGGGCTCGGTGATTTTGATGTTGATCGTAGCTGCTTTTTTGGTGGTGTTCAACTTGCCCAATACGCCTTTGGAACCGCTCAAGTCGGTTCCGTACATTGGTCGTTTGGGACAGGCATTGGACAAAGGGCAGCGAACGTCCACGGTACGCCTTTTGATTTGGGAAGGTGCAATCGACATGGTGATGCCGCACTCACCATTGGAACAGCCAAATGGTGCAAAAGATCGGATGAACTGGGCGCGACCCGTGATTGGATACGGCCCGGAATCGATGTACGTGGCCTATAACCGGTTTTACCCGCCAGACTTGGCTCACTATGAGGCACGAAATGCGTCTCCTGACCGTTCTCATAACGAAACGTTTGACTCGTTGGTCATTACGGGCATTATTGGTTTCTTGGTCTATATGTGGCTCTTTGCCAGCGTTTTTTATTTTGGTTTCAAGTGGTTAGGCATCATCGCAAGTACGATGCAGCGCGTCTTTTTTGTTGCCTGTTGGATCGGTGGGGGGATCTTGGGAGCGCTTGTGATGTCCTTGTGGCAAGGTATCGAGTTTTTTGGCGTGGGGCTACCGGCCGGTATCGCTGCCGGGTTGGGGGTGTATCTCGTTGTTTGGGGGTTGTTTTTAAGTGGGCACCAAGAGGAAAAGCCCGAAGGTGAATTTGCAAATCCGTATCAGTTGTTGGTTGTGGCCTTGGTGGCTGCAATCATTGCTCATTTTGTAGAAATTCACTTTGGGATTGCTATTGGTGCAACGCGAACGTATTTTTGGATATATGCTGGCTTGTTGGTCGCCGTTGGCTATCTGTTGCCGCGCCAGTGGGAAATCGATCGGCAGATTGCCCTGGAACAAGTGAGTGAAGACCCGATTGTATCCAGACGCCGGCGCAAGCGCAAGAGCGACAGCCGTTTCCGTGTCAAAAAGGCGACACAGCGGGAGACGCCGTCCGAATGGGCGATGCTCATCCCGTATGCTCTAATTCTTGCCCTGATTCTCTGTACGCTGGCCTTTGATTTTGTCCAGAACCAAAATCAGCTTGATTCTCCCCAGCAGGTGCTGTGGACCGCATTGACAAAACGCATGGTCAAAAAAGAACTGGTGCCCTCGTATGGCGTCATCGAATTGGTCGGTATCACCTGGCTGTTGGGCGGCGTGATTGTTGTGCTCGAGTGGATGCGGCGGGGTGGCAAGGGGAACCTGCGTCGCCTCTTGGGGATGTGTCTATCCATTGCGTTTGTCATTGCTTTTCTTTTTGCGATGGTTTTGGCAGGGCGATTAGCCAGCGTCGTGCGTCGACAGCAGCTACTCGAAGTGACCAGTCTGGTGATGGGAATGCTTACCAGTTATTACGTGTTGATATTCGGTCTGATTGTAGCAATGGCATTCTCTCTCTTACGTGAGGTCACACTTCCACCAAAGCTCTGGCAGGCGATGACGGTGTGGATACATCCAGTTCTCGTGATCGTGTTGGTTCTCGTTATTGTGAACAGCAATCTCCGGGTGGTGCATGCCGATATGATTTACAAACAGGCCGAACCGTATGAACGGCAAAATTACTGGGATTTTAGCATTATTCTGCATCAGAAAGCGATCGAACGCGTCCCTCGAGAGGACTTTTATTTCCTGTTCCTGGGGCGAGCGTTCTTGGAAAAGTCCAAATCGGCACAGACGGCGGAACGCCTTCCACGAGCATTCAAATGGCAAGAGGTTTTGCAGTTGACGCCGCAGCAGATGGACGAATTGTCTCGTGGAGACTTGTTAAACTGCAGCGATGCTGTGTTAAATCGGGCACGTGAGATCAACCCGCTCAATACGGACCATTCGGCCAACCTGGGGCGCCTCTATCGCACGCGTGCTGAATTGGAGGCAGATCCAGAAAGAAAACAGGTGTATTTTGACAAATCTCTCAAGTACTATGCTCAGGCCACATCGCTCAGCCCCAATGCTGCGCATTTGTTTGACGAGTGGGGATTGGTGTACTTTGTGATGCGGGAATACGATGAAGCCATTGCCAAGTATGAATATTCTTTGGATATCGACCCCGAGTATATCAACACCTATCTCTCATTGGGTGATGCCTATATGGCCGTCAAAGCGTATGCACAGGCAGAAGAGGCGTATCTCAAAGCAGTTGAGATCGATCCGGATATGGCCCAAGTTCATAGCGTGCTGGCCTATCTATATGGCAGGGAGGATCGCATTGACGAAGCAATTTCAGAAACGTTGCAGGTTCTCGAGTTGACTAATAACAAGCAGTTGGTATACAACAGCTACAAGAACCTGGCCTTGTATTACCAGCAGGTCGAAAAGCCAAACGAAGCGATGCAGGCTGCAAATGAGGCGCTGGCTCGTGCCCCGGAGAACGAGCGTGCTGCAATTCAGGGCCTGATTGGGCAGTTGTCACAGGGCGGGGCTGCCCCAGAAGCAAATGTGCTCATTCAGCAGTTTTTGTCCGAAGGCGATGTGGCGCTGAACAGCCAACAATGGGCTGAGGCCGAAGCGGCGTATGATAAAGCGTTGGGCCTTGATCCAAATTCAGTTGTTGCTCACAGTGCCTTGGCCTATATCTATGCGCAACAAGGACGTTTGCAAGAGGCCGAGCGGGCAAACCAGATCGTATTGGCGGCGATTCCGGGTGATTTTGCTACGCTCAAGAATCTAGCCATTATCTATCGGCAGCTCGCTCGCTACGACGATGCGATCGCGTATGCGCAGCAGGCGTCTGAATCACCGTCGGCTACCCAAGAGGACAAGACCCAGTTGCAGGTATTTATCAATGAAATACAAAATCTGAAATCGCAGCAGTGAGTCCAAGGAGGCTAAGATGAACATCGGTTTTATATCGGGGCGTCTGGCCGGCACGGATGGCGTTTCGCTAGAGACGGCGAAATGGGCACAGGTGTTGGAGACACTAGGGCATAAGGTCTTTTATTGTGCTGGTGAATTGGAAAAGGATGGTCCGCCATCGTTGTTCGAACCAAGGATGTATTTTCACACACAGGAAGCAGACTGGATTTTCGATCATGCCTATGGTACAACAGAGGCGCATCCGGAGTTGCGATCCCGTATCGATAGCCTGGCGGCATTTCTCAAGGAGCGGCTGACTAAATTCATTTCACAGTTTAGCATCGATTTGATCGTGCCCGAGAATGCGCTTACTGTTCCCATCCAGATCGCATTGGCGGCAGCCATCACCGACTTGATTGAGGAAAGCGGCATACCAACCATCGCCCACCACCACGATTTTTACTGGGAGCGTGCAGTCTATGCGACGACGTGCATTCAAGACATTCTCGATCGCTGCTTTCCACCTCGTTTGCCTTCGATTCGTCACACGGTTATCAATTCAGCGGCCAAGCGAGTGCTCAAAGATCGATTTGATTTGGATTCGGTCGTGATCCCCAACGTGTTCGATTTCGCGGTGCCCGCACCAACAATTGACGGGTATAACGCTGATTTGCGCGAGGCTATTGGGCTCACTGGCGAGGATGTTCTAGTTTTGCAACCTACACGCATTATCCCGCGCAAGGGCATCGAACTTGCTATCGAGTTGGTAGGGCGGCTGAATGATCCACGATGCAAGCTGGTGCTTTCTCACGCGACTGACGTCGATCCAGACTACCTGGCACAATTGGAAGCGCAAGCGAACAAGTGGCAGGTAGATATGCGCGTGCCAATCGATCGTATTGACAGCCTGCGCGGCACGCGAGATGGGCGCAAGATCTATGGTTTGTGGGACGTCTATCCCCATGCCGACTTGGTGACATATCCCAGCCTGTACGAGGGATTTGGCAACGCGCTTATCGAAGCGATTTATTTTAAACTGCCGGTGTTTCTCAACCGCTATTCGGTATACGTGGATGATATTGCGCCGCTGGGGTTCGACTTTGTCGAGATCGATGGCGAGATAACCGATGAAGCAGTCGAGGCGGTGCGTGCCTGTCTGGGGTCGCCAGAACGCCGCCGGCAAATGGTGGAAAAGAATTATGCCCTGGCTGCCGAGCATTTTTCGTACCAGGCTGTCGAACGCGCCTTGCGCCCGCTCCTGGCCGAATTTGCAGGATAAAGTTTCCGCACAGCGTGACATAGACCTGCCAGGATCGAACCGTGGCAGGTCTATGTCGTTTGTTGCCCGGCAACCAGACGCTTGACAGCGCCGGTTTTTCACTGGCTTTCGGGAGCGGTATCTTGAAAGAACGATGGAAAGGTGTCCTCGAGTTGGCTCGCCAGCGGGCCAAAGACGTTGGGCGCGTGGGGAAGCAGACTCGTTAGCATCTGTACGCACATCGCCCGGATTTCCCACTGGGCATGCGGCGAGATGCGAATCCGAAAGACGTGTAACAGTTCGCGGAAATTCATCGTCACGACGATGCGCGTAGCAGCGGCGTTGGGAAGCAAAAAGCGGGCATCCTCTTTTTTGATGCCCAACTCACGCAGTTGGCGATAGACTTGGCGAACTTGATCGGTTGCTTTGTCCCACAGGTCTGCCGCTTCTTGACTGGCGGCGATATCCGGTGGTACGACCCATTCCGGATCCGACATGTCGACGTAGCGTTGAGATTCTTGGGAATAGCTGGCGATGCGGTGGCGAACAAGCTGATGGCTGGCCGCCCGGCTGATACCGCTGATCTCAAAGGTTGCGGATGCGTGCTCGATGATCGATTCGTGGCCTTCTTTGATCCGGTGTTGGATAAAACGGGCTCGTGCTGCTGCGGATGCTTTGCCTGTCGTTTCCTTGGTTTGGCTTTTATAGCACACTCGGCCTGCGCGCTCGATCAATGCCTCGGGTGAGCTATCTTGATCCAGATAACGGGTAATAGCGATCAGTTTGACCTGCACGGTATTCTCCTTTTTTTGATTGTGCGAGTATAACATGGTGATTCGTTGTTGTCAAAGTCGTTTTGCAATGGCAACTTGGCGTTTGGTTATGTGTTCTAGAATTCAAAGTTTGATGGATACATTTATGCCTGAGGAGGAAAAAGATGGATAGACCTTGGTTCAAGTTCTATGACGAGCATGTGCCGCACAGTATCACGTATCCCGAGATCACGATCGAACAAGCTCTGACGGCGTCGGCGGCCAAAACGCCCGATGCTGTGGCAACAATCATCAAGGGAGGTAAACTGACCTATGCCGAGTTGGATGCGTTGGTCGATCGGATGGCCGCAGCGCTGCAGGCGCTTGGCGTTAAGAAAGGCGATCGTGTGGCGCTGCATCTGCCCAATTGTCCCCAGTTTGTGATCGGTTACTATGCTACTTTGCGCATTGGGGCGATAGCCGTACCCTGCAACCCGGTTTATGTGGCTCGCGAGTTGGAACATCAGATCAGCGATGCTGGCGCAGAGACAATCATTACCTTTAGTGCGTTTCATAAGACAATAGAAGAAATCCGCGACAAGACACCGTTAAAACATATTATCGTCGCCAAAATCCAGAGTTACTTTCCGACCTTGCTCAAGATCTTGTTCACGGGGCTTTTGGAAAAAAAGAGAGGCTATTACGCGGATTTGACGGGAGTCAAGAATACCTATTGGTTCCAAGACGTGGTCAAG
>JAFGJF010000537.1 GCA_016929205.1 Anaerolineae bacterium | reverse complement strand
TTCGCCAAAAGGCGGCCTGTGGCTCAAGGCCGAAATCGGCGACGACGTGCCGTTGGAAAATGTCGAGGCGATTTGCGCGGCTTTGGAAAAATACAGATCGTATTATGAATAGCCGGGAAAAGTTCGAGTCCGCGTTTTCACCACACGGTGCGCCCGAGATCCCGGCTGTGATCTGTTACGAAGGTATTTTCACCCGCGATCATTGGCCGGAACTAAGCCGGGAACCCTGGTGGACGCAGCTTGTGCTCGATACGAGACAACAGGCAGCGTGGCGCCGGCAGGTCGCACAAGCAATTGACCAGGATTGGTTTATGCTGCCCGGCGGCTCTTCCTCTCTGGAACGTGCCTTTTTGTCCGTAGAAGAGCGGGAAGGCCAGGCCTACGTTTGTGATGCTCGCAACGGCAGCAAACGGGCGATAACACGGCCAAGAGTCGGCGGTTGGGTGGGACAAGAGGTGGCATCCGTTCGCCCTCTGCATCCACCGCATACGCTCGATGGGATCGATGCCTGGATGGCGAGCCTGGGCGTGGTTGAAGACGCGCTGTCGGATGGGCGTGCCGATTTGCCCAGGCAGATTTTGGCTACCTGGGGCAAGAATCTGTATCCGCTCGGGTACGTCACCGCACCGCTCTGGTCATGCTACCGGGTGTGGGGTTTTGAGGAGATGATGTTGGCCCTGGTCGACGATCCGGACCTGGTGCACTATGCGGTACGGCGGTGGACCGAACGCGCCTTGCGCAGCGTGCGCGTCTCGGCTCGGCTTGGGGCAAGAGGTATCTGGATTGAAGATTGTATGACCGATATGGTCAGCCGAGCGCATTTTGAGCAGTTCAACCTGCGCCACTTGGTCGAGGTGACAGCCGAAATTCGCAGATTAGGCATGCACAGCATCCACTATTTCTGCGGCGATCCGCTTGGCAAATGGGATGCGCTGTTGGCGAGCGGGGCCGATGCGGTGGCTCTGGAGGAGAGCAAAAAGCGGTTCGTGATCGACATCGGTGACGTCATTGAGCGTGTAGCAGGACGGATGGCCGTATTGGGGAACCTGGATGCGATTGGCGTGTTGGAGCAGGGCAGCGAGGAGGAACTGCGCACCGAAATCGCCCGCCAAATCGCTGCCGGGCGGCGCAATGGCAGCCGGTTTGTGATGAGCATTGGCAGCCCGGTCACACCAAAAACGCCAGTGTCCCGCGTTCGGTTGTATATCGATCTGGTTCACGAGTTGGGGAAATAGGGCTTTTTATGCATGACTCTCGCATCGTCAGGAACCAGCCCGAGTGGTTGGGTGGGCTTGCTCAGGCCAGTCCGATCGTGATGGGTTACATTCCCATTGGGTTCGCGTTCGGCGTTTTGGCTCAAAAGGCCGGACTTTCGACCTGGAACGCGGTATTGATGTCATTGTTGGTATATGCCGGATCGGCCCAGCTGATTGCAGTGGGATTGTTTGCCACAGGGGCATCGCCGGTGTCGGTCATTGTCACGACCTTTGTCGTCAATCTGCGGCATTTGCTCATGTCTGCGGCGCTCTCGCCCTATCTACGGCGATGGCGCGCGCACGAATTGGCTGCATTTGCCTATCACCTGACCGATGAGACGTTTGCCGTTCACTCGATGCGATTTCCGTCCGGCCAGGCGAGCAAGATCCAGGCGTTTACGATCAATGTCATTGCCCAAACGTCATGGGTTTTGGGCACCTGGATGGGGGGGATGGTCGGGCAGTTGATCGGCGACGTGCGGCCCTTGGCTCTTGATTATGCCCTGCCGGCGATGTTTATTGCCCTGCTGGTTATGCAGATCAAGGATCGTACACAGATCGTTGTGGCCTTGTTTACCGGGGGTGTATCAGTGGGGTTGGTGTTGGCCGGGATGGATCGCTGGAGCGTGATCGTTGCCACGTTGATCGGCGCGACAGTCGGGGTTGGAGTCGAACATTGGATCAAAAAGTAGTCTTGCTTACCATCTTGGGCATGCAGATCGTGACTTATGTGCCAAGGGTGTTGCCCGTGCTGCTGTTTTCGTCCAGGCAACTGCCGCCGCTGGTGATTGCCTGGCTGCGTCACGTGCCCGTTGCCGTGCTGGCGGCAATGCTGCTCCCCTCACTTTTGCTTGTGGAGCAGCGAATCCATTTTGCTCCGGGCAATCTCTTTTTGTGGGCGGCGGTTCCGACGTTGTTTGTCGCCTGGAAAACGCAGAGTCTGTTTGGTTCCGTTCTCTGTGGTATGGTCATCGTCGCTGTTGCGCGTTTTTTTGGGGTGGCCTGACAGCATCCCGAAGTCGGAGCATGGTGTCATTCGCTCCGGTGAATTGTCGTACAGTCTGCAACCAGTTGGTTGCGTTGATTCGATATGTCTAGTATGGAGGGCAACATGATCATCACCAATGTCGAGCCATTTCCCGTGTGGGGTGGGCATCGTAATTTCTTGTTTGTCGTCGTTGATACCGATGAAGGTATTTATGGCGTCGGTGAGGCAGGGATCACCGGCCGTGAGCTGGCGGTGATAGGGACTATTGCGCATTTCAAAGAGCTGCTTGTCGGTCAAGATCCGTTCCGGATCGAACATATCTGGCAGATGCTCTTTCGCGGCGGTTTTTTCCCTGCGCAGCGCATTCTGACCGCCGCGATATCGGCGATCGACGTTGCGTTGTGGGATATCAAGGGCAAGGCACTTGGCGTGCCGGTCTATGAATTGTTGGGCGGTCGTGTGCGCGATAAGGTGGTTTGTTATCCTCACAACCGTGGGCACGGCAGCGAGATTGCGCCATTGGTCGAGTCGTGTTTGCAGACCAAAGAGGAAGGGTGGAAGTTTGTGCGTTGGGGATTGCCACAGGATGGCAGTGTATTGGAGCCGCGCCAGGCGGTATTGACGGCGATCAAGCAGTTTCACGCGGTTCGCGAGGCCGTTGGAGATGAGATCGAGATCACGTTCGACGTTCATACGCGTCTCGACCTGCCCGATGCGCTGTGGTTGTGCCAGGAAGTCGAGCGCCTTCGCCCATTCTTTATCGAGGATCCGTTGCGCTGTGAAAATCCTGACTCGTTCAAGACGCTACGGCCGCGTACCACGGCGCCGCTCGCCGCAGGCGAGCAGTTCAGTTCCAAGTGGGAATTTCGGCAGTTGATCGAAGAAGAGTGGATCGACTATGCGCGTGTTGATCTGTGTATTGCCGGTGGCCTGACCGAGGCGAAGAAAATTGCCGGGTGGTGCGAGACACATTACATCAAGCTGGCAACGCACAATCCACTCGGTCCAGTTTCGTCGGCGGCGTGTTTGCAGTTGAACCTGGCCTGCCCCAATTTTGGCGTTCAGGAACAACCGAGCAAACCGGGCACGGCCCTGGCCGATGTGGTACCCGTACAGCCGGAATGGCAAGATGGCTATCTGCTGCCGAGTCAGCGTCCGGGCTTGGGTGTCGAATTCGATCGTAAAGCCGCAGTAAAGCATCCCTTTCAAATGAAAGAACTGACGCATCTACACCGTCTGGATGGATCAGTGACCAATTGGTAAGTATGCAGACACCAGGAGACGTTTATGGATAAAAGCTCGATTGAGGCCCGATGGTGTGCGCTGGTGAGTAACATAGCCAGCCTGGTCATGATTGTCGATCGAGGGGGGCGCATCGATTTTGTCAATGGTCCGGCAGCCACGAATGTGGTAAAGCCGGTTGTGGGAAGCAGTGTCTATGGTGTCATCGATCCGGACGACCACCTTATTGCCAGGCGAGCGATCGAGCACGTGTTTCAGTGTGGCGAGCGCGATGAGTGCACGGTGCGCGCTGCCGCTTCCGACGGTATAGAAATATGGTACGCGTATCGGCTCGCTCCAATTCAGGGAAACGAACAAGTGGTTGCGGTCATGATTATCGCAACAGATGTGACCGAACGCAAGCAAGCGGAAAAGGCATTGTGTGAAAGCGAGACGAGATTTCGTGAGCTGTTTGACCAGGCCCCGGTTGGGTACCACGAGATCGATATCTCGGGGCGCATCGTTCGTGTCAATCAAACCGAGCTGGATATGCTTGGTTATGCGGCTGAAGAAATGCTGGGGCGGCCAGTGTGGGAGTTTGTGATCGAGGCCGAGATCGTCGCCAAGGCGGCAATGGCTAGACTGCGAGGATACCTGGCTCAAGGGCGAAGCGTCGAACTCTCGTGGCAGCGCAAAGATGGCACAGTTTTTCCTGCCATGACTGAGGATCGTGTCCTAAAGGACCAGACGGGGCAGATCGTGGGGATCCGTACAACAGTCCGTGATATTACCGAGCAAAAACGATCAGAGGAGGAACGGACGCGCCTGGCGACGGCTATTGAGCAGATTGCCGAAGCCATTATCATTTTGAACGATCTGGGCGTGATCCAGTATGTGAATCCCGCTTTTGAGCGGATCACGGGATATGGGCGTCGAGATGTGCTGGGCCAGCCGCCACGGATGATTGAAAACCGAGTGCGCGATGGCGAATTTTATCGCGAATTGTGGCACAATCTCTCTCTTGGTAAAGCATGGGAGGGGCGTCTTGCCGGCGAGAAAAAGGATCGGGTACCTTATGAGGCCGAAGTGACGATCTCGCCGATCCACGATGTGGCCGGGCAGATTATGAACTATGTGATCTCACAGCGCGATGTCACGCAGCGTGTGATGCTGGAGACTCAGTTGCGCCGAGCGCAAAGAATGGAGGCGATGGGACAGCTTGCAGCTGGCATTGCCCACGATTTTAACAATCACCTTACGGCGATCAACGGGTACGCAGACTTTTTGTTGATGGATCTGGATGCCTGCGATCCCAAGCGGGCCGACGTTCAAGAGATCCAAAAAGCTGCCGAGCGGTCTGCGTCGCTGACTCGCCAGCTCTTGGCCTTTAGCCGTAAACAAGTGATCCAGCCGGTCGTGATGAACCTCAATGACCTGGTGACAGATACAGAAAAGATGCTGGAACGATTGATTGGCGAAAACATTGCCTTGATTCCACGACTGAGCCAGGAATTGTGGCCGATCAAGGCCGATCCGGGACAGATCGAGCAGGTCATTGTCAATCTGGTCGTCAATGCGCGCGATGCCATGCCTGATGGGGGCAAATTGACAATTGAAACGGCGAACATCGATCTCGACGAGGCGTTTGCTCAGCGGCACGCCGATACCGATCCCGGTTCCTATGTGCGGTTGTCTATTACCGACAACGGTGTTGGCATGGACGAAGAGACGCAGTCTCATCTTTTCGAGCCGTTTTTTACGACCAAAGAGCGGGGCAAAGGGACAGGACTGGGGCTGGCGATGGTCTATGGCATTGTGAAGCAGAGCGGTGGCAACATCTGGGCAAAGAGTGAACTTGGAAAAGGTACGACGTTTGAGGTTTATTTTCCGCGCGTCGAAAGCGAGGTTGTCGAGACCAACGAAAGGGATTTGCTGGGTGGGGAGCTTGGCGGTAATGAGATCATTTTGCTGGTCGAGGATCAAGATGCAGTTCGTACGTTGGCGCGGCGCATTTTGGCGCGCAAGGGCTACGGCGTGCTCGAAGCGATGAACGCCGACGATGCGATGGCCTTTGATGCGGAATACGAGGGCGAGATTCACTTGTTGCTTGCAGACGTCATTGTCCCTGGCGAGACGACCGGACGGATGTTGGCCGAACACCTGACTGCAAGGCGGCCCGGCCTCAAAGTGATCTATATGTCAGGCTATACAGACAATGTCATCGCCCGCCACGGCGTGTTGGATCCGGGAGTGCACTTTATCCAAAAGCCTTTCAGACCAGATGCCTTGCTGCGTATGATACGCAGTGTGTTGGACGAATAGGTGGGGACACGACGTTATTTGCCTGTTTTCGACCGGGTTAGCCGGGCGACGACGCCATCGAGCACGCTTTGACGATGCTGGTAGAGAATGGCCTCATTGTTCACATCAACGACAATGACGGCCCACGTGTGAACGATCCCCCGGCCTTTTTCGCCATAGTACACGCGCCAGGCCCGATTCTGGGCGACTTGCCAGTTGTAAGCTGCTTCCCATGTTGTGCGGCCGGCCAATTCGGGCCACGATAGCGGGGGGTTGTGCATCGCCTGAACACACGTCCGGCATATGCCTTCCGTGTTGATGCATCCCTGGCACACAGTTTGCTGGCAGATGGCGCAGGTCGTACCGTGCGTTGGACAGTGTCCGTCTCCGCAAATGGGACACGTCGCGTGGTGTGCCTCGCAAACAGGATGGTCTTCCTTCTCGCATCTCAGCCCCTGATCTATGCACCGCCTGGTACCACAGGTGGTACAGGCTACCATGTGCCCGGTACAAAAACGCTTCCCGCAGTGCGGGCACGTTTCCAGGCATGTATCGCAGAACAGCTCACCGCAGTGGGCGCAAGGTGCGGTATGTGCGGGCAGGAAGGTGTTCTGGCACCCACTGCAGGTGATGGCACACTCGGCGCACACCCAGTCGCCGTTGATCCGATCTGGCACGATGTTGCAGGCCTCGCACACGTCCTGATGACAGGCGGCGCAGGTGTGCAGGCAAGAGCCGCAAACGATGTGCCCGTGGTCGCATAATCCCAGGTGGGTGGTGCTTTCGTGGCAGGCATAGCAGTGGATCGCGGTCAGCGTGCCGTCGTGCATATTCTGTTCCAGAGACAGGGCAGCCGACAGGCCGTTGGGACGCTCTAGGGCCAGCTTGTAATGTTGATAGGGTACGGCGAGCACGGCCAAGCTGACCGGCGAGATTGTGACCTGCACGCGGTAACGTTCCACTTCATCGGCTACCTTGCGTGCCAGTTCTTCTCTGAGCATCTGCTGTATTGCTTTATCCTCTGGGTTTTGCGGCTCGATATCCTGTATGCGTCGATCGTAAAAGCTGCGCAGGCGTTCCAGGCTTTTTTCTCGATGGAGCTCGTTTTTGGCTTCGATGGCGGCCGCTCGTTCCTCGGCATGTGCGCGGGCGTGTTCGACGGCGCGTTGGGCAAGCGTGTTGAACACTTTGGCCGGCAAAGGCAGCGTTTGCTGCGGCCACTCGACGGCGTCGCGGTGCGCCTGGCTCAGTTCAGGATGCAGGTCGCCATTCTCGTCCAGCACCAGGGTCAGCAGTTCTTCGCTGCGGTCGTCGGCGGTGTAGGTGAGCAGCAGATTAAAGAGCGCGTAGGGCCTCGAACCTGCTCGCGACTGTACGTTGGCGTTTACGTTAACCAGGGTCAGCGGCACGGGTGGTGTTTTCCTGCCAGCGGGCTCGGCAACCTGTCTCGGAAGGTGCAGTGCGGCCATTTCCCCCCGGTTCTCCAACCAACTTGCCATCTTTTCAAAGGTTCGGCTGCCATAGACGACCAGGTCTTCAAAAGGCGACATTTCGACGGCTGAAAAAACGAGGTGCAGGCTTTTCTTGCCAAAATGATCGGCCAGGTCGGGCGGCAGGTGGACGACGAGCTCATCGCCACCGGCCGATTCGATCGTGGCTCCAAAGGCATCCAGGAAGGCAATGGCAAAATCGCGTATGGCGGCCCGTTTGTCCGTCGGCGGCTCAAGCATCGGGCACGTCCTTTCTGGCGTTTCGAATGTCCTCCTGGATCTCTTCTTTGGCCGTTAGCAGGTCGGACAGGGCGACGGATGTCTCTTGTATCCGTTCAAAGGTGCGTTGTGAAGCATCGATCAGACGTTCCAGATCGGCGATCTTTTCAGCCAGCTCCCGGTCGTTTTGGCTGCCCAGCCAGGCGTCGCGTAGCAGGGCTTCGAACGACCGGCGCGTTTCCATAGCTCCCAGGATCAGGTCCAGTTCGCCGACGACCAGTTCAAACATCCTGATTTTGCGCGCCAGCAGGTCGAGGATCTGCGCTTCGATGGTTTCTTTGCCGGCCAAATTGAAAATCAGCACCTCGTGCGTTTGTCCCAGGCGGTGGATGCGGCCGATACGCTGCTCGATGCGCATAGGGTTCCAGGGTAGGTCGTAATTGACCATCTGGTGACAGAACTGCAGATTGCGGCCCTCGGCACCCGATTCGGTGCTGATCATCACCCGCGCCTCGCGGCGAAAAGCGCGTACGGCTTTTTCTTTCTCCAGCGCTGACATCCCGCCGTGGAATTGGACAGCAGGTATACCGGTCTTGGAAATGGCTTCGTATAGCGAATTCATGGACCGGCGATAATCGGTGAACACCAGCAGCTTGCCCGGGACTTGATCGAGGATTTGCAGCACGGCACGGGTTTTGCTGCTTGATTCGATTTGGGCTGCCAGGGCGATCAATTCGTCCAGTTGTGCTTGCGATGTCGCGTAGCGCGGGCTGTGGCGCATTTTGCGCAGCGTCCGAGCCACGGCGGC
>JAFGJF010000536.1 GCA_016929205.1 Anaerolineae bacterium | reverse complement strand
GGATCAGGGCGTTTCGCTTGAGCATACGCTGCGCGCCAAGCGCCAGGGTGATTGTGACTACGGCGGGGAGACCTTCGGGCACGACGGCGACGGCGACGCTGACTGCCGTGACAAACATCTCTAGCAGTGACTCACCGCCAAGTATGCCGATCCCCGCCACCAGTAGCGCGGCGACCACGCCAACAATGGCCAGCGTCTTCCCGACCCGATCCAGCTTGTCCTGTAGGGGCGTCTGCTCCACCTCGACCTGCTGCAGCAACGTGGCGATGCGGCCCAGTTCGGTCGACATACCCGTCTCGACCACCACCCCCGTGCCGCGTCCATAGGTGACCATCGTTCCCATATAGCCCATATTGCGCCGGTCACCGAGGGGCAGATCGGGTTCCTCTAGTGGGTCGACGTGCTTTTCCACCGGTTCTGATTCTCCAGTCAACGCAGCTTCTTGCACGCGCAGGTTGATTGCTTCCAGAAAGCGCACGTCAGCAGGAACCACATTACCTGCCTCCAGCAGCAAAATATCTCCTGGTACAAGCTCGCGGGCGGGTATCTCGCGTACTTGGTTGCCTCGACGTACGCGAACGTTGGGGACGGCTAGCTTTTTCAAGGCAGCCATTGCCCGCTCTGCGCGGTATTCCTGAACGAACCCCAGGATAGCAAACATGAGTACGATCGCGAGGATGGCGATTGTCTCGGTCAGCTTGCCCAGCAGGCCAGATGCGATGGCGGCGACGATCAAAATGACGACCATCGTCTCTGTGAACTGGGCCAGCAACATCCGCCACGGGCTCTTGGTCGCCTTTTCGACCAGTTCGTTGGGGCCCTGTTCAAGCAGCAAAGCGCGGGCTTGCTCATCTCCAAGGCCCTGCTTACTATCTGTGTCCAGTGTCTCTATCGTTTGCTCTATAGGTCGCACATGCCAATCAGACATATTTGTCTCCTGGTTTATCTACTCGCATTCGAGCGAGAAGCGCAAGCACTTGTTCCCAAAGAGGCCTTGAATGAGTTGCTCACTCGGCGTGCCTTGCACACCTTGACACGTCGCTCTCCCAACCGCTTGCGGACGAATACCGCGTTTATCAATCCTTGCCACGCTTGTCTGTATGCGACGCGTTCCAGATTGCGATGAGGCGGATGACCAGGTAGGTAATTACGGTCGCCAGGATAACGAACACAACAAGTAATCCATTCACGTTTGCTTCCTTTGCCTTTTCATACAACCACAACGTGTTCTTGCCTTGACAGCGAACATAACGCGATTGATAGTCAGCGCTATGTCAGAACAACCATGCATAGTATATCATGAATCAAGCGGCCAGCAATCACACTTTTGTCTAGTGCGCAGGCTATACGTTGATCTAGTCTCTTGATCATGGGGGCTGTGTCAACCAAGGGGGACAACAAACCAAGTTTTCGATCCATTTTTCACTACGGATCCACTCAAAAAGCCAAGCGGTTTTGGCATCTCGCGAGGGGCGCCCAAAAGTCTAGAGAATCTCTGCCGGAGCAGCAACTGCCTACGCCGTCATAGCGGTACGATAGGCAGCTAGCGCTCTTTCTCTGGCTGCCTTGTGATCAACGATTGGCGTTGGATAATCTTGATCGATTGTGCAGCCGTACCTGCGCTGATCCTTGATACTCATCTTCCACGGTGTATGAATGAATCGCTCCGGCACTTGGCTTAGCTCAGGCACCCAGCGTCTTACAAAGGCGCCCTGTGGATCGTATCGCCGTCCCTGCAAGATCGGGTTGAACACGCGGAAATAAGGTGCCGCGTCGGTCCCCGTCCCGGCCGTCCACTGCCACCCGCCGTTGTTCGCTGCCGGATCGCCATCCAGCAAATGTTGCATAAAATGTCGCTCCCCCCATCGCCAATCGATCAATAGATCTTTGGCCAGAAATGAAGCGACGATCATGCGCGCGCGATTGTGCATCCAGCCGCTGCTGGCCAATTGGCGCATCGCTGCATCGACCACCGGATACCCCGTTCGTCCTGCACACCACGCCTCATAGTATGTTTCGTCGTTTTGCCAGCGAATTGACTGCAGCTTGGACCGAAAACTGCGCTCGCGGACGTGTGGAAAGTGATACAGGATTGAGGTATAGAACTCGCGCCAGATCAGTTCATTGAGCCAGCTTTCGGCGCCGGTGCGTGCGGCGACACTGGGAGCAGAGTCAATCGCGTCATAGGCGGCCACAATCGCCTGCCGTGCCGACAGCATGCCAAAACGCAAATAGGGTGACAAAGCCGAGGTGCCGTTCAAGTCTAACCGATCGCGCTGCTCTGCATACCGATACACCGGCGGATCGTGGCCGGTGATGAAACTATCCAGGCGCCTTTGGGCTTCAATCTCTCCGGGTGGGAAATCCAAGCCGCTTGCCAAATCAAGATCGGCCACATCTGCTTGTGAGGGGATGGGTAAGCTTGACACGTGAGGCAGCACGGAGAGATGATCGGGAACGGTGCACAGTTCGTCCACACGCGGTGGCGAAAACGTCTTCCACTTGCGGCTGAATGGCGTAAAGACCGTATAAGGCGTGCCATCGACCTTGAGCACCACACCCGGCGGCCTCAGAACGGGGCTGCCAACGAGTTGCAGCGGCACGGCTCTTGCCACTTGTGCATCGCGTTGCCTGGCATATGGTGAGAAATCTTGCTCGGCGAAAATGGCTTTCGCATTGCTTTCGGCGACCAATTGGGCGAGAGCCTGGCCTGGCTCGCCACGCTTGACGATGAGCCGGCTGCCGCGAGCACGCAAATCGCCATCCAGTTGCCGCAGTCCGCCGAACAAAAAGCCGATTCGTTTGCTGCCGGCATACAGTGTCAGGAGGTGCGGATCGAGGATAAACGCCGGGATCACAAGATCGGATTGTGACAGGGCCATCGACAAGGCCTCATTGTCGTACAAACGCAGGTCGCGGCGGACCCACCAGATGGCCACTGACATAGTTGGCTCCTACAAGTTTCTTGGTGTACAAGCCCAGGCTAATCTGCGAGTTGCAGGCCCACGAGCGTGAAATCGTCTCCATAGTCGTCTTGACCGCTGTGTTCCTGGCCCAGCACATACACTTTTTCCACCAAGGCCTCGATGGGCAAATCGCTGTGCTGAGACAGGAATGATCGCAAACCATCCACGTCCAGCAGTTCGCCGTCCGTGTTGGCCGATTCGATGATCGCATCGGTATAGAACAAAACCTTGTCGCCAGGTTCGAGTGCGATCCGCTTTTCTTGCAGCGGGGCAGTGGGCAACAGTCCGATCACGGCACCTGGGGTCTCAAGTGGGATCACCTCTCCTGTCCGGTGCCGGATCAGTAGCGCTGGCGGATTGCCTGCCTGAGTGTAGGCCAATGTCTGTGATGCACCATCCAGGATCGCGTAAAACATGGCCACAAAGTACGCGTCGTGCAGTTTGCCATAGAGTGCCCTGTTCACGGCGTGCAGTACCCTTTCCGTCGAACGGTGCCTGGGGGCAGCGCTTTTGAAGGCCATGGCAGACATAAAGGCCAGCAGTGCGGCGTGAATACCGTGTCCAGTCACGTCGGCAACCAAGATGCCATAGGCATTGCTGTCCAGTTTGACGACGTCGAGGAAATCGCCTCCTATCTGTATCATCGGAACGTACTTGGAGAAGATGCGCAGCCGGTCATTGTGGGGCATCTTTTGTGGTAACAGAAAAGCTTGGGCTTTGCGCGCTTGCTCGATCTGCCGGGTGATGTCGTATCTGAACTTTTCCAGTTCCTGGTTGGCCGTTTCAAGGCGGTCCTTGGTCTCTTTTAGCTCGGTGATGTCGGACTGCACACCGACAAAATGGGTGACTCTACCTGACGGATCCGGTAGAGGGGTGAGGGATAACCTGTTCCAAAAGGGTGTACCATCTTTTCTGTAGTTGAGCAGTTCGACAGTGCATTCTGTACCTTGCTCGATCGCGCGTCGGATCTCGCTGACCGTGTGTGGATCGGTTGTCTGTCCCTGTAGGAAACGGCAGTTTCGCCCGATGACATCCTGGCTGCTATACCCGGTCAGCCTCTCGAATCCCTTGTTGGCATAAATGATCGGATTGTCGGGCCGCGATGTGTCACTGAGGGTAATGCCTTCTGATGCCGAGTCAATTGCCTTTTCGAGTAGGTTCAGCCAACTTGGCAGTGGGTCAGTCCGATCATTCATCGTATTTGCTCCCCGCATACAAAAAGCCAAAAGAGATGCCTCCTCGTTGACCGCCTTTTTGATGATGTACTTTGTGTGCACGGACGATCCGTTTCAGGTAAGCTCCTTTGGCCTTGATACGGATGCCGGGTATGCGGCGATGGAACATGATGTCGTGAAAAAGCACGTACCCGATGCCGTACAGCGCCATCCCCAACCCAAGAGACACGATGGGCATCCACCGCTGCAACAGCCCCACGACGATCAACAGGAATGAAATGGCGCTGAAAAAGAGCGCAAACAGGTCGTTCTTTTGCCATCCTCTGTCAACAGGACGGTGGTGATCCTCGTGCAAGATCCACAAAAAGCCGTGCATAACATATTTGTGTGTGAACCAGGCCACACATTCCATAAAGACAGCCATGGCCAAAACAATAAAAGTATTGAGCACAAAGTCCATCAAACACCCCTCAACTCATCAGCTTTTGATCCGTGCCGGATTTTCCCGGGTCGCGTGCCGGCGCGGATATGGCTCTCGATGGACAGCATCAAGACCATACCAAAGACGATCAGTATGTTTGTCACCAAAAAGAAGGTTATCTCTTCGAGGGGCAGGATACCTCCCATGTACACTTGCAGGATCTTGTCCGGGTTGATCGTCCACGTGCCGCTGTGGATGGCAATGGCATCGACCAGGCACAGATAGACAAAAGGGGGTAGGATCCCGTATAGCACCAGGCGGCGATAGTGCCACAGAATATCCGCGCCAAAGACGAACTGCAGAAGGATCGGCGGCAAGAACCACAGCACGATCAGGGCCATATACTCTCCTTGAGCCCAACCAGTTAAAAGCGATGCCAGAGATCCTGCCCAGATAATGGACCCCACCGCCGTCGAGGCCCAGCGTAGCATGTTGCGACGGACAAAAGGCCGTTCGGGTGCGCGCAACCTGTGCATAAGGGCAACCAGCCACAGTCCAGCGACCATCGTCTGCACGACAAAGAATGTGTACTCTTCGATCGGCACCCAACCAAAGGTGATACCCGTTACCAACGACGGTTCGTACCACCACACGCGAGTGGCGACCAAATAGTTGTCCCACGGGGTCGTGTAGACCAGGGCGATAGCAATGTGCCCCACAAAGACGGCCCACGCAGGCCACGTGCGATAATGAGACGGCATCCTTTTGCCACGAGCTAGATCGTACACCACAATCGCCGCCAGGATAACCAAGGGTGGACCTACAAATCGTAAAAGCACTCCAAAATACGTCATTTTGCTCCTCCCTGCCTGTCCGCCAACAGCATGCGCGCCGCAACCTTGCCAGATAGTGTTGCGAGAGGAATGCCGCCGCCCGGATGGGTCGCACCACCGGCAAAATACATCCCTTTGAGGTCGGGGCAGCGGTTGTGCGGTCGCCTGAACGACGCCAGTGGATCATTGAACGCGTGTCCATAGAGCGCACCGCGCCAGGCGCCTGTCCGGCGCTGGATGTCGAGTGGGGTCAAAATGTGCTCGGCCCGGATATGGTTCTGTACGTCGAATCCCAGATCTGCCAATCGCCCGAGAACCAGGTCTCGGTAGTTCTGTGCCTGTTCCTCCCAGTCCCAGTTCGGCCCTGCCGGCGGCGTATTTGCCATCACAAACCAGTTCTCGCCGCCTTGTGGAGCGTGGTCCGGATCGCTCTTGGACGTGATGGCGACATAGATGGTCGGCTCTTGCGAAGGCTCCCCTCGCTCGAACATCGCCTCAAACTCGGACGGATAGTCTGACGAGAAAAAGATATTGTGATGGGCCAACTGAGCATGTGTCTTGTCGATGCCGAGCAGCATCACAAAACCGGAGCACGAGAACGGCTTCCGCAGCCATCGTCTCAGTCTTGAGGAATCTCGCGCCTCTGGCAGCAGATCGTGGAACACGGTCGTCGGATCCACGTTGGCGATGATTGCCCCGGCTTGCTCGGTTTTGCCATTTGCCAGTTCCACTCCCGTTACCCTGTCATGC
>JAFGJF010000535.1 GCA_016929205.1 Anaerolineae bacterium | reverse complement strand
TAGGTAGGGGCGAACCCTTGTGGTCGCCCTGGGCAGGGACAAGCCCGGCCCCTACACCCTGTGAAATTCCAAAGAGCCGGTTTTGGGCCTGTTGGGCACCTCGTGGTGATAGCGGCAGCGAGCCTCGTACACTTCGCTGGCTCCGACCAGGATGATCGGATCATCGTACGACGCAGGACTGCCGTTGATCAGCCGCTGCGTGCGGCTGGCTGTTGCGCCGCAAACCACACAAATGGCGTGCAGTTTTTCCACTTCTTCTGCCTCGGCCATCAACAACGGCATTGGGCCAAACGGTTCGCCGCGAAAATCCATGTCGAGTCCGGCCAGGATCACCCGTCTCCCACTGTCCGCCAGATCGCGACACACGTTGGCAATCCGCCAGTCGAAAAACTGCACCTCGTCCACGGAAACGACCTGGGTATCCTCTTTGACCAGCCCGGGGATCGCCGCCGCATCCAGGACGGGTTGCGCTTCCACAAACAGGCCATTGTGAGAGGTGATTTTTTCGATCCCATACCGGTCGTCGATTGCTGGCTTGAAAACCTGAACCTTTTGCTTGGCAATTTGGGCCCGCCGCACACGACGAATCAGTTCTTCAGTCTTACCACTGAACATACTGCCGCAAACAACTTCGATACGCCCCATCGGTTCCGAGTAATACACGTCTCCTCCCAAGTCTCCCCCAGCCTGGGGTTCAAAGAAACAGACCGCGAGTCAGGTTGCGTTTGCCGTATAAAAAAAGAAGGGACAGACTGAGTCTGTCCCTATAGACTTGAAATCATTCCTGTGCCAACCGGGCTTATTGCTCTGGCGCCGGCTCTTCCGGCAGACCCTGCCGCTCGCGCACCAGTTGCAGCCGCCGGTAAAAGCGATCGACCTGGCCTTCCGAGTCCACAATACGCTGTTCGCCGGTGAAAAAGGGATGGCACGCCGAGCACACGTCGGTCTGAATCTCTGGCATCGTCGAGCCGGTCGTCCAAGTGTTGCCACACGCGCAGCGCACCGTTGCCTCAGGATAATACGTGGGGTGAATGCCTTCTTTCATCGTTCCTACTCTCTCTCTGAATACACGCTCACCTGTTTACGACCGTGCCCCTGGGGCATATACTCGTACTTGACATACCCTTCAATGGTCGAAAAAATGGTGAAATCCTTGCCCATGCCGACGTTCGTACCGGGGTGCATCTTGGTGCCACACTGGCGAATGAGAATACTCCCCGGGATAACGTACTCGCCGCCGAATTTTTTGATCCCTCGCCGCTTGGAGATGCTGTCACGGCCGTTTTTCGCGGAACCGCTTCCTTTTTTATGCGCCATCCTACTTGACCTCGCTTCCTGCAGTAATCTCGTCAATGTGCAACTGGGTGTACTGCTGCCGGTGTCCGATACGACGACGATACTTTTTGCCAGTATATTTGAACGTGCGAACCTTGGGGCCCTTGATTTGGCCAGCGACGGTTGCCTTGACCACCACGCCATCGACCAACGGGTTGCCCACTTGCACCTTGTCACCGTCTACAACCATCAGTACCTTGGTCAGTTCGAGCGATTCGCCGATCTGCTGAGGCAACAACTCGACGTCCAACAATTGCCCGACGTTAACCTGATATTGTTTTCCACCTGTCTCTACAATCGCGTACACAATACTTTCCTCCACAATCACAATCCTGCATTCCACAGGTCTCTTTGTTGGCAAACAAAATCCCCCAAGTGAACAGTGCAGAACCAAGTGGCTCTTATCCCATGGGGGAGCACATGCCGCCAGCGAACCAACATTATACCTGGTTTGGGCAATCCTGTCAAATACGCTCTTTTTTTTCAGGCCGCCGCTTCCGCTTCGAGCTGCCGCCGTAACTGGGCCAGGGAAATCGCTTTGTAGATCTCGGCGACAATCGCCGGAACCAGCATCAAGGGAAAGACCACCAGCCAATCGGACGCACTCAGCGGCACGTTGCCAAAGATGGTGTCGTTCAGGCCGGGAATGTAGACCGTTGCCAGCAGCACCAGCAGCGATGCCAGCACCGCCCACTGCATCCACTTGTTGCTGAACACGCCGATACTGAACAGCGAGTAACGCTCCGAGCGCGCCGTATAAGCGCGGAACAGCTCGGAAGCCGAAAGGGTCACAAAAGCCATCGTCTGGGCATGCGCCAGCATTTCTTCGCCCACATCCAGTCCCCAGCTCCAGCCACCCTGGACGAGGCCGATCAAAAAGGCGGCCAACACCGAGCCGGCAATGGCAAGCGTCTGGACAGCCGTGCCCCAAATCATCGACCTGTTGATGATCGGCTCGTCGACCCGGCGCGGTTTCAAGTTCATAATATCGGGATCGCCTTTTTCCATGCCCAGGGCCAGTGCCGGCGCACCATCCGTCACCAGGTTGAGCACCAGCAGTTGCAGCGCCGTCAGCGGCAAAGGCAGGTCGAGGATCATGGACACAAAGAGGATCATGATTTCGCCCATATTGCAGGACAACAAATAGTAGACAAACTTGCGAATGTTGGAATAGATGATCCGCCCTTGCTCCACGGCGGAGACGATCGAGGCAAAGTTGTCGTCGGTCAGCACCATGTCGGCGGTCTCTTTGGACACGTCCGTCCCGGTAATGCCCATCGCCACGCCAATGCTGGCCCGCTTGAGCGCCGGGGCATCGTTGACGCCATCGCCGGTCATGGCCACAATGTGTCCCTTTTGCTTGTGGGCATCGACGATACGCACCTTGTGCTCGGGCGAGACGCGCGCATAGACCACGATGTCGTTCACCCGCTCGACCAACTCGGCGTCAGAGATCCGCTCCAATTCCCGGCCCGAGAGAACACGTGTTTCGACGTCGTCATCTTTGCGCAGCAATTCCAATTCTTTGGCAATCGCCACTGCCGTATCCTCATAATCGCCGGTCACCATCGCCGTCTTGATCCCGGCGTGCCGGGCCGTCGCAATCGCATGCCGCACCTCCGGCCGCGCGGGGTCGATCATCCCGACCAGGCCGACAAAGACCATATCGTGCTCGATGTCCTCTGCCGTGGGGTTGGTGGGGCGCGTTGCGAGCGGCTTGTAGGCCACCCCCAGCACGCGCAACGCGTTGGAAGCCAGTTCGTGGTTGACCTCCATGGCGCGCTCGCGGCGTTCGGGCGTCATCGGGTACACCTGTCCATCGACGTAAAACCGATTGCACAATTCGAGCAAAATGTCCGGCGCTCCCTTGACGTAGGCTTCGTACGAGTCGTCCGGCAAACGATGGATGGTTGCCATCCGCTTGCGCTTGGAGTCAAAAGGCACCTCTTCGACGCGCGGGTATTGTGCGTTGACCTCGCCGCGCCACAGTCCCGCCTTGGCAGCCAACACGACCATCGCCCCTTCGGTGGGATCGCCAATCATTTGCCATTCTTCGCCGCCGTCCGCTTCGGTGTTACGCTCGAGATCGGCATCGTTGCACAACACAGAGGCCAGCGCCAGCTTGGCCAGGCCCGGATAGGCCTCCGGCGTGACCCGCGCGCCATCCTCGCTGAACTCGCCCTGCGGGATGTAGCCCTGTCCCGCAACCTGGATCAACGTGCTGTCGGCATACACCATCTTGACCGTCATCTGGTTTTGGGTCAAGGTGCCGGTCTTGTCGGAACAGATCGCCGTTGCCGAACCCAAGGTCTCCACGGCGGGCAAACGACGGATCAACGCGTGACGCCTGGCCATCTCTTGCATGCCTATCGCCAGGCAGATCGTGACCACGGCCGGCAGCCCCTCGGGAACGGCGGCAATCGCCAGGCTGACGGCGATCATAAACATCTCGATCAGCGTTTCGACCGACCGGGTAAAGTAGACGCCGAATCCTTGCGAGGTAATAAGCGACAGGTCCGTATCGCGCAAGATGCCGATGATGCCGACGATGGCACAAATCGCCAGCGAGGCGATGCCCAGCCACTTGCCCAATTGTTCCAGCTTGAGTTGAAGCGGCGTGAGGTCCTCTTCTGTCGCCTGGATCATCTCGGCAATTGTGCCAATCTCGGTCTTCATGCCGATATCGATGACAATGCCTTTACCCCGGCCATAAGTCACCGTCGTGCTCATATAGCCGCAGTTGCGCCGGTCACCGATGCCCGCATCCTGGTCGACGATCATATCGGCGACTTTTTCGACCGGCACCGATTCGCCGGTCAGCGACGCTTCCTCAATGCGCAGGTTGATGCTTTCGACCAGGCGAATGTCGGCCGGGACGTAATTACCCGTTTCCAAAACGACGAGGTCGCCGGGGACCAGCGTGGATGCGGGCACGACCTGCTGCCGCCCATCACGAATGACAGCCGCGTTTGGCGCTGCCATTTTTTTCAACGCCGCCAACGCTTGTTCGGCACGCCCTTCCTGGACCAGGCCCATCACGGCGTTCAAGACGACGATGGTCATGATCGCAAAGGCGTCGATAAACTCGGTCATCTCGCCGGTTTTACGGAACTCGTTCCAGCCGATCACCGCCGAAATGATCGCCGAAACGATCAAGATCAAGATCAAAAAGTCGTTGAGTTGGGCCCAAAGGCGGGCCAAAAAGCCCGGACGCGGCCGCTCGGCCAACGCGTTTGGCCCAAACTGCTCCTGTCGTTGGGTTACCTGACCGGAGGACAGCCCGTGCACCAGATCGGTTTCCAGGCTCAAAGCCGTATCGGGAATCGATATCCCCTGCCACTTGCCAGTATGGATCGCCATTTATTGTCTCCTCTAGATTTCTTTTGATAGGATTTTACACGAAATTCCTTCAGAAGCAAAATCGGTGCCAACGCCGGTCGTTTTTGCAATTCACTACCCTACGCCCTGTCACTGCGAGCTTGTTGCGAGCACAGCGAGGCCATCCAGCGGAGCACCGCCACGAGGACTCGCGGTGGCAATCTCCAAGGGCTGAACAAGATCATATATGTTGTCGTCAAACCCATGCCTACTCGAGAAAATAGCTCAGTACGATGCAAACCAGGCCGGCAACCACCGTCTTGAGCCCGGATACGATCAGGTTTTCTTTGGAAACACACCCCAAAAAAATGCCCAGGCCAAAGAGGGTCACCAGCGCAACGGCAAAAGAGGTATAGTAGGCCCAAGAGACGGCCGGGAACAAACCGGCAAACAAAAAGGGCAACAAGACGAGGATGGACGCCAAAAAGGGCGACAACCCATCAACCACCGAAACCAGCACGGCAGCCAGGCGCGACGCCTTGCCAATCTTGGATTGAGACAGATCGGTCAACGTGTAGCTTTGCAGCTCTTCAATTTCGTGGCGTCGCTCCGCCGATTCGGTGAGGTAGGATCCCCACAACCCGGAAATGCCCATCGCCAACGACGTGGACAACCCGGTGACGACGACGATTTTTGCTTCCCGCACACCTCCCATCAGATTGCCCATCAGCACGCCGATAATGGTCAAAATGCCATCAAAGGCATTCATGGCAAAATAGCGGCGCACGATCTCGCCGATCTGGGCAAGGTCAGAATACTCTCGCAGCCGCTGTAACTGCATTCGCAGCGGAGTCATGACAATCACCCTTTCTTTACCCTACCTGGCGGGGGTCCTGAGGCGTACTCGAATCGTCGATGATCATCTTGCCGGCAACTACCTCGTCAATAGAGTGGATCGCACCGCCATAGTCAGCAATGATCTGCCTGACCTCTTCAAACTCGATACCGTTTCCCTCGATGGTGATCTTGGCATTTTCGACCTTACGATCCATCTCATAGATGCTGATATTGACCGCTTCAACACCAATCAATTCGCTCAACGCTTGAGACAGTTCGATAATCGACGGATCGTGAGGTTTAAGCGTATCCAATACCAACCGTCTAATCTTGCCCATTTTGTCTATCCTCTCCATTTCTACACGACGCCACGCCATTGTACGTGCCGCCGTTTACACGACAAAGCCTTCCTGTTCGATCAGACCCAAAAGGATTCGGAACCGTTCCGGGCCTCTTTTTTCCAATCTTGAAAAAGGCATGAAAAAACAACAGAGCATGCCAGTTTGAGATCGCTATCAGACCTCGAACTGGCATCTCTGTTGCACAGAAATCACATTTGATACGATATTCAGCTAAACCAGGGTCAGAATCTGGGTCGTTCATCACCCTCAGTGCTTCATTCGCCGGCGTGCCGTTCGTGCCGAAACACAAAAGACCAGCCAGCGTTACTTGCCAATTGGACCGGACAACATGGCCACCAGCAGCTTGACGCCATTCAGCACGTCGCTATAGCTCACCGTCTCGGAAGGCGAGTGAACGTACCGGCAAGGAATGGACAGGCACCCGGCAGGCACGCCGGCCTGGGTGGTCTGGATCGCCCGCGCGTCGGTGGTGCCCCCGGGCAGCACCTCAAGCTGGTAGGGAATGCCGTTTTGTTCGGCCGTTTCGATCATCCAGTCCTTGATCCACGGCGTGGCCAACATACCACCGTCTTTGATCTTGATCGCCGGACCCTTGTCCAGCGCAATCGCCATCTTGACCTGCGGCTCGGGCGTATCGGGGCACAACGTCACATCGACAGAAACGCCGACGTCGGGCGCGATGCCAAACGCGCTGGTGATCGCGCCGCGCAGGCCCACTTCTTCCTGCACGCTGAACACAAAATACACGTCGTGCGGCGACGAAACGAGGTCGCGCAGACACTGGATCAGCAGGGCGCAGGCAACCCGATCGTCCATCGCTTTGGCCGTCAAATGGCGGCCGATCTCGACCATCGGCCGCATAAAACAGGCCGCATCGCCCACCTTGACCGGGCAGTCTTCTCTGCTGCTGGCACCGACGTCGACGAACAGCCTGTCCATGGACGGCACCTTGTCCGGGCTGTCCATCTTTTCCACGCCAATCACGCCAATCGTGCCATTTTCAAACTGGACCCGGCCCATCACTTCGTACAAGGTGCGCACGCCGCCAAGGGAGTTGATGCGCACAAATCCCTTTTCGTCGATATAGGACGCCACGACGCCGATCTCGTCCATATGCGCCGACAGCATCACCCGTTTGGCTGCGCCGCTGTCTGCAGCGCCGAGCCCCTTTTTGAGGGCAATCAGGTTGCCCAGGGCATCAACGCGCACCTCATCGACCAGCCCCTCAATCTCTTTTTTGATCAATGCTCTGACCTGATCTTCGTGTCCCGACGGGCCAAACGCTTCAACCAGTTTCTTGATCGTTTCCTTCATGTTGTCTGTTCTCCTGCCTGTCTATCTCGGTTGACAGCTCGTCCACCCCGGCCCGGGGTGCGAGCAGAACTAGGTTACTGGACTTTGGCGAATCGATATGTAGTGGTGGAGTCGAGGCCTTTGCCGGATTTTGACTACCAGGTGTAGACCGGCTGAAGCCTCAACTCCAAAAACGCCAGAGTCCAGTAGATGATATTTATTCGCGCTCGGCAACGACGTCGGGCGTGATCCGCCGCAGCGTAGCCGCCATCAACTTGACCGTGTTTTCAAAATCCGCTTTGCCCAACATCGAAACGGGCGAATGGATGAACCTGGAGGGCACGCTGACCGGCACCGAAGGCACGCCGGTCCTGGACAGGTGAATCGCGCCGGCGTCCGTGCCGCCCAGCAGCGGCTGCTTGAACTGGTAGGGGATCCCCTCTTGTTCGGCCGTTTCGATGAGCAGGCGCAGCAGCCGCGCATCGGCCACGACCGAACGATCCATCGGGCTGAGCGCCGGCCCCTTGCCTACCGCCGTCGTCGGGCTCTCGTCCTTTTCCTTGGGGCCATCGTCGCAGATCGTCCCTTCCAGGGCAAACGCCGCATCGGGCATCACGCTGTAGCCCGCCACCTGGGCGCCGCGCAGCCCGACTTCTTCCATGGTCGTGAACACGGGATAAAAGTCAAACGGAAACGGTCCCTGTTCGATCAAGGCGATCAACACCGCGCACCCGGCGCGGTCGTCAAACGCCTTGCCCTTGACCAGTTCGCCCAAATCTTCAAAGGTGGTGTCAAAGGTGGCATAATCGCCCTTGGAAACCAGCTTTTCGGCCTCGGCCTTGGTGCTCGCGCCAATGTCGATCACCATTTGCGAATCCGCGATCACTTGCGTGCGCTCTTGGGATGTGGTCAAATGAATGGGCTTGATGCAAATGACCCCGGGCAGTTTTTTCTCGCCGATGCGAACCACTTTGGCAGGCAGCACGCGGTCGTCGATCCCGCCAACCTTGAGGAAATGCAGCATGCCGCTGTCGTCGGCGTGCGAGATCATGAACCCGACTTCGTCCATATGGGCAGAAACCATCACCTTGAACCCGGAATGGGCCGTTCCTGCCTGAAGGGCGACCCCTTTCTGAAAGGCGATGACGTTGCCCAGGTTGTCGACGTGATAGTCATCGACCTTACCGGCGATCGCCTCGACCACAACCCGCCGCACCTCTTCTTCGCACCCCGACGGACCGAATGCGTTTGATAATGCCTCTAACGTTTTCCAACCCATTATCGGTCTTTTCCTTTCTCGTCAGCCGGTTTCCAGACCATGCCGTCGATAAATGATTCGTCGAGGCTGGCGATAAAGTGGGCCAGCAATCGTCCTGTGCGAGCCACGTCCTTGATCGACAGCGTCTCAATCGGCGTGTGCATGCTGCGCAAGGGAAGACTCAACAATCCGGTGGGGATCCCATCCTGCGTCACCTGGATCGCCCAGGCGTCGGTGCCCGTTCGGCCGGGGCTGATCTCAACCTGGAACGGGATCTCGAGTTCATCGGCGAGACTTTTCAGCCGCTCGAACACGGCGGGGTGAATGTTGGCCCCCATGCACAGTGCGGGCCCCTTGCCCAAATCAATGGCGCCATCCTGGTCGCCAACGCCCGGCTGCCGGCCAAAGCCGACGTCGATGGCGATGCCCACGTCGGGCACGATGCCAAACGCGCTGGTTATCGCGCCGCGCAGCCCCACTTCTTCCTGCACCGTGGCCACCCCGTACACGTCCCATTCGTGCTGCAGCGATTGCAGCGTATCCAGGCAAACGCCAATGGCCACCACGGCGGCGCGATCGTCGAACGCCTTGCCGCAGACGAGGTCGTTCTGCAGTTCGATCAGCTCGCGCCGGATGGTGATCAGGTCACCGACGCGAACCTGTTTTTCCAGTTCCGCCTGCGAGAGGGCCACGTCGATAAAGAGTTCGTCCATCGGCACCGGTTTTTTGCGGTCCTCCGCGCTCAAGACGTGAGGGGGCCGGCAGCCAATGATCCCGGGCAGATCCTGCCGCCCGTGCACGATCACCTGCTGTCCCATCAAGGTGCGCACGTCGAACCCCCCTACCTGGGTGAAGCGCAAAAACCCCTTGTCGAGGGCGGTGACGATCAGGCCGATTTCGTCCATATGCCCGGCCAACATCACCTTGCGTCGCGGGCCATCGCCGCCGCTGCCGCGCTTTAAGGCGATCAGATTGCCCATCGCGTCGGTGCGCATCTCGTCGGACAGCGGTGCAAAGGTCTCTTGCACGATCGCCCGCACTCTGTCCTCATAGCCGGAAACGCCGCTGGCCTGGGAAAGTGCTTTTAGAAAGGGAATAATCTCCACGCATTCCTCCAATTCATATCACAGCTTAGTCAATCACGTTAAATGACGACCGGGCAACCACCGCCCCCTGCAAATCGACCGCGACCTGGTGTGCGCCTGTCGCCGCCGTGATGGGGACGGTGTAGGTGAAACTGGCAATCCGGCCGACGCCGTCGCTGTCTATTTCGCCGATCATGATATCGGGCGGGTCCCAATAGATGGCATACCGCGTATTC
>JAFGJF010000534.1 GCA_016929205.1 Anaerolineae bacterium | reverse complement strand
CCGCCACGACTTTGGCCTGGACGACGCGCCCGCCGGGGCGGTGATCCTCTATGCCCTCTCTTGCAACCTCTCCGATCGCGACCTGACCGAGCGGCACAACCTGTTGGAACAGCGCGGCAGCACGATGCGCTTGCAGCCCTGGTCGGCGCGCAAGAACGTGGGTTACGATCCCGTGCTTGATGCGCCGCAGGCGGTCGGTGCGGAAGCATTGACACTGCCCGGTATGCCTGCACCTGAGGTGGCATTTACAGACCTGCCGTTGATCGACCAGGCGCACCGGCTGATGCACCTCTGGAAGGCTGGTGACGTGACCAGGGTCGATGCCTACCTGGACGCGCGAGGCCTGCGTCGCAGCCCCTTGTTCGTCCAATTGCTACAGGCGTTGATCGAGCTATCACCAGCGGGAAGCGAGGAGCGGGCGCTGTTGGAGAGTTTGAGCAATCATCTGGGGACACGGGGAGAACGGATGCAGCGGTTGTTGTAGAGATACCACCGCAAGAAGGGAGAGTTCACTGTGATTACTAATTTATACGTCCGAAACTATCGCAGCTTCGGAGAAATAGATGTCAATCTAGGGCGATTGACTGTCCTAGTTGGACCAAACGGTGCCGGTAAAAGCAATTTCATCGATGCCTTGCGTTTTGTCCGAGATGCTTTGCAGCGGGGCCTGGATGCAGCCGTGGTCAACCGGGGCGGAATGAGTGCATTGCGTCGCTGGTCGGCCAAGGGTCGGCCCTATGACGTCGAGCTCAGACTCAGATTCAAGATGCCCTCTGTGGCAGGGCATTACAGGTTCGCATTGGGAAGTAGTCGCCGAAGTGAATATCGGGTCAAAGAAGAGCAGTGTCTTGTTACCACGGCAAATTATGGACCGCAAGAATTTGAGATTAGGAACGGGGAATGGATTAGCGTACCTTCTGGTGTTGCAGGCAAACCCGCTTCCACGACCCTACCGCTGTTTTCGGACGGTTCGACTCAAGATATGCCAAGTATCAAAAGGCCGCTCATACAACCCACGGCTTTGATGCTTCCCTTGTTAACGGGCCTGCCCGCGTTCGGCAAACTCTACGATTTTTTGACCGGCTCAAGTTTCTATACGATTATGCCCAATATCTTGCAGGAGCCACAAAAACCGGCAAATCCGTACCCCCTGGAAGAAGACGCCACAAACCTGGCAAGCGTTCTTCGTGACTTGAAACGAAAGCACCAGCCTGCTGCGCAAAAGCTGGAATGTGCGTTGTTCAGCATTTTGGGAGACGTCGAGCAGTATCAGGTCAATCAAGTCGGCAGCTACCTGGTCACCAAACTAAAGCACACGGTCACACAAGAGGATAGATCGCCCTTGTTTGAACTTTTCCAAGAATCAGATGGCACGCTGCGGGTCTTGGGGATTCTAACCGCACTTTACCAGGAGCCGTCACGGCCTTTGATTGCGTTGGAGGAACCGGAATTGACGATTCATCCAGGCGCGGCCGGTCTGCTGTGGGAGGAGATCCAGGCTGCCTCTGAACGGTGCCAGATTCTGATCACGACCCACAGCCCAGATTTGCTGGATATGTGTTCTGCAGAGCAAGTGCGAGTTGTGGAAAAGATCGATGGCATCACCCATATCGGAGCCATCGATGCGGAACAACGGCAGATCATTGCCAAGAGGCTGTTTGCGCCGGGACAGTTGCTCCGTGCACAGGGATTGTACAGAGCGACGAAGGATTGACCATGCTGCGCAACAAGGTCTATGTCATCGTTGAAGGGCACGGCGAGGCAGATCCGCCACGTCCGGGTCAAGATCCGGCTGCTAAAGTGCTGGTGATCAAGATGCTGCAGCACGTGCAGTGCTGGCATTGGTTCCCGGCAAAACGGAAGCCCTGGAGGCTGAGCTCTTGCGGTGACTTTTATCCGCACACGGAAAAGCTTTTGGCGGCGTTGGACGCGCATCGAGAATTTGCCGATTGTGCTGCCGTGTTGGTGCTTTTTGACCTGGACGATGGTTGCCCTTATGACATCGCTCCTGCCGTAGCCGGACAGATTCGCGATCGAGGGCCGTGGCCCTTTTCTGTGGTCGTCGTATGCGCCTACCGGGAGTATGAAAGCTGGTTTTTGGCAAGCTTGGATGCCATACATCCAGGCCATCATTACCCCGACGATGCCGAGTCCTTGCGCGATGCAAAAGGGTGGCTCCGTCGAAACTTTGGCTATCGACAAGTTCGAGACCAGGCCGGTTACACGTCTCGTTTGGACACCACACAGACACAGACGCGCTCACGTTCGTTTAGGCGTCTTTGTCACGCATTCGAAGAGCTTGTGCAGGCGAATCATGACAGCCAGCTCATTGTAACGCCAAGTGTTTGATTCAGCAGCGAGGAGTGCGATGGAAAAACACAACAGTCCAACTTGTTCCAAGGATGGCTTTCCCAAGGTCAAGATCGACGGCCGCTGGCATTGCGTGGCCGAATACCTGGATCGCTGCATCGGCGGTCAGCACGTCGTCGATGTGGTGCAGCGCGGCGACCCGGAAAGCAGCGCAAGAAACGGCGATAAAACGGGAGAACAAGATGAAAAAAAACGATAACCCACTCTGTCCAAACGATCAATTTCCAATGATCGCCATTCATGGGCAGCTTGAATGTGTGGCCGAATACCTGCTTCGATGCGTGGGTGGCAAGCGCGTTGTGGACGTCGTGCGCGAAGGGGAAACCGGCTATTATGTCTTTGAGAACGGCCACGAACTGCCATTGTTGTGCAGATGTTGTGGCGAGCCTTGGCCGATGAATGATTTGCGGGACGAACGGCAAAAGATCGTCGGCTATCAACTGTACACCATGCAGACTGCTCCTGTCGATCTCGAGGATGGCAGCGTTGTGACCGAACTGATCCTCCAGTTTCTCAAGCCCGGAGTTACCCTGTCCCAATTTGATGTCTCTGTATCCATCCAGGTGGCCGCCCAGATGCGACATCCTTCGAATTGTCCGCACGGGTAAACGATCGCTCTTGTTTGTTTCGGCTATTTTTGGTTTCGCGCATTCAGACTTGAAGGAGGCAAGATGACCCAACTTCCGTGGACACCCTGGCACCAGGTGGTGCAGGTACGCGACGATATCCGGAGCGGCGAGATGTCGCTGGCCATCTTTGCCGCCGATCTCTACGACGTGGCCATGCGCAAGGG
>JAFGJF010000533.1 GCA_016929205.1 Anaerolineae bacterium | reverse complement strand
CGCCTATCAAAACCGATGGCGACCCGATTGCCATTGGCGACCGGATCGCCACGGTCAAGGGACCGATGCAGGCCATCCTCACCGCTGAACGCACTGCACTCAACCTGATGCAGCGTATGAGCGGCATCGCCACAATGACCCATCACTACGTCAAGGCGATACAAGGCACCAACGCTATCATCCTCGACACTCGCAAAACCGTGCCCGGCCTGCGCCTGCTCGACAAGTGGGCCGTGCGCCTGGGCGGCGGACAGAACCACCGCATGCGCCTCGACGACATGGTGCTGATCAAAGACAATCATATCGCCGTCGCAGGCAGCATCACCGCCGCTGTGCAAAGGGTCCGCGTGCACAACGTGCAGGGCATCCCGATCGAGGTCGAGGTCAAAACCTGGGACGAACTACAGGAAGCCATCGCTCTCCGGCCTGACCGGATTATGCTCGACAATATGTCGCCGCAGGAGATGCGCCGGGCGGTCGAATGGGTAGACGGCCGCGTGCCGCTCGAAGCGTCCGGCGGAATCACCGTCGAGACGCTTCGAACCGTGGCCGAAACCGGCGTCGATTTCATCTCTGTCGGTGCGTTAACCCACTCGGTGACCGCGCTGGACATCAGTCTGGAAGTAGAATAAGACATGATTCGTCAGCCGTCAAGCGTAAAACGTGTTCTGACGTTTGACGGCTGACGTTCACTGAATGAGAGGACCCAATGGAATTGGAAACCATCTTTGCCGAAATCCAGCAAGCCAAAGACACACTCGGCCCTAACGCCGTCGTTCTCGTGCACCACTATCAGCGTGACGACGTGATCCGTTTTGCCGACTTTCGCGGTGACTCGCTCGAACTGTCCCGCGTCGCCGCCCGACAGCGCCAGGCCAAATACATTGTCTTTTGCGGCGTCAACTTTATGGCTGAGACAGCGGCTATGCTCTGTGCGCCGGACCAGATCGTCGTCCAGCCGGCGGGAGACGCACCCTGCCCAATGGCCCAGATGGCCACCCTCGAACAGGCTGAAGAAGCGTGGGACATGTTGACCTCGGTCTGGGATCAAGATCCTGTCCCGATCACCTACCAGAATTCCAACGCGGAGGTCAAGGCGTTCTGTGGCCGGCATGGCGGCGCGGTATGCACCTCATCGAACGCGGAGCGGCTGTTCGGGTGGGCTCTAGCGCAAAAAGAACGGCTCATTTTCTTTCCGGACGAGTGGTTGGGCACCAACTCGGCACTGGCCTTAGGCATTCCCCGTGAAAAGATCGTTACCTGGGATCCCAACGATGTGGACGGTAGCCTGGAACGAGCCCAAGCCGCCACGGTCGTTGTCTGGAAAGGGTACTGCAACGTCCACACCCGCTTTACCGTCGAGCACGTCCAGGCCGTCCGCGCCCAATACCCGGGCGTCAAGGTCATCGTCCACCCCGAATGCCCGGTTGACGTCGTCCAGGCCGCTGACGCCTATGGTTCGACCGCCTACATCATCAAGTACGTCGAACAGGCTCCGCCGGGCAGTACGATTGCCATCGGCACCGAGATCAACATGGTTGGACGCCTGGCCCAGGAACAGACCGACAAAAGAATTGTGCCCCTGGCCCGTTCGCTGTGTGGGGCTATGTACCGCACCCACCCGCAAGGCCTGCGCGACGTGCTGCAATCGTGCCTGGGCGGCAAACCAATCAACGTCATCACCGTTGACGACGAAACCCGACACTGGGCCAACAAGGCGCTGGAGCGTATGCTGACGCTTTGAAACACCAAGAATCACAAGATTGCCAGGATTCACAGAATAGGTCGGGCATCGCCGCCAGTTACTTGACACCCCATACCGGCCGCCAACAACTTGAAAGAGTGGATCTGTTATGACCATCGAACCCAAACTTGTCGATATCCTCATCCTGGGCTGCGGCGTTGCCGGAAGCGTCGCAGCGCTGGAAGCGTCGTCCAACCCCGATCTGGAGATCCTGGTCGTCACCCCGGCTGCTGACCCAATCGAGAGCAACACCCGTTACGCACAAGGTGGGATCATTGGCCGCGGGCCGGACGACTCGCCCGAGCTACTGGTCGAGGATCTGTTCCGCGCGGGAGCACAGGCCAACGCGCAACACGCTATACGCCTCCTGGCTCAAGAAGGCCCCGGCCTGGTGCACAAATACCTGATCGAACAGGCCGGCGTCGAGTTCGATCAAAATACCACAGGCGACCTGGCCTTCACCCGCGAAGCGGCGCACGCCACCGAGCGCATCCTGCATGTCGGCGACGCAACCGGCCTGGAAATCGAGAAAAAGCTGATCGCTGCGGTCCGCCGCCGTCCCAATGTCACCCTGTGGACCAAACACACGGCTGCCGATCTGATCACGCCTTCGCACCACTCGCGCAGCCCACAGGACGTGTACGAACCGCTGAGCTGCGTCGGCGCGTACATCTTTGACCAGAGCACCGCCCAGGTACGTGCTGTGCTGGCCAAAAAGATTATCCTGGCCACGGGCGGGCTGGGCCAGATCTTTTTGCACACCACCAACCCACGCAGTGCTCGCGGTGATGGGTTGGCCATGGCCTACCGCGCCGGCGCCCGGATCATCAACGCCGAGTACGTCCAATTCCATCCTACCGCGTTTTACAAGCGCAACGCGCCGCGCTTTTTGATCAGCGAAGCAGTACGCGGTGAGGGCGCAATACTACTCAACGAGGCAGGCAAGCCATTTATGGAACGCTACGCGCCGCAGTGGAAGGACCTGGCCCCGCGTGACGTCGTGGCGCGCTCGATCCACCTGGAAATGCTCGAACGCGAGATCAGCAACGTCTATCTCGACCTCAAGTCAGTTGCCACGCCGGAACGGATCAAAGAACGCTTCCCGACAATCTATGAGACCTGCCTCGGGTATGGCGTCGACATTACGCATGAGTTGATTCCCGTCGTCCCCGCCGTACATTATTTTTGCGGCGGGGTGTGGGTCGATGCCTGGGGCCAAAGCACGATCCGCAACCTGTACGCGGCCGGCGAAGTGGCCTGCAGCGGCGTGCACGGCGCAAACCGCCTGGGCAGCGCCTCGCTGCTGGAGGGCGTGGTTTGGGGATCGCGGGCTGCTCAACACGCGGCCGAGCATCTTTCCGAAGGCATCCCCGTAGACCTGGAACACATCCCACCGTGGGACGACTCGATACTGGCCTACGATACCGACCCGGCCTTGTTCCAGCAAGATATGGAGACCATCCGCCGCACAATGTGGTATTATGTCGGCCTGATCCGGGCCACCTACCGCCTGCGCCGGGCGATCGACGACCTGCGTCACCTGCAGCGTGAGATCGACTTTTTCTATCGTCACACCCATCTCACGGACGGGCTGATCGGCCTGCGCAACGCCGTGCAAAGCGCGCTCATTGTTGCCTACGCGGCGTGGGAAAACCACACCTCGCGAGGATGTCATTACCGGGTGGATTGAAAGCAGAACAGAATTAACCTGATTTCATAGAAACAAGCAACAGCATAAACTCGGAGGAAAAACGATGGCATCATTTAACGGACTGGGTATGAACATGGGCAACCTGGCGCGACTGTCAAATGCACGGACGCGCTCGATTAGCCCGGAGAATTTCAGCGGTGAAAAAGGCCAGGGCGGCATGGCCACCGAGGGCACCGGCGCAGCCTGCGCTCGCGATCTTGGACAGGGCTGGAAAGTTTCACCTTCGGTCGTGATTCAAGCTGGTCAGTGTTTCGAACTGGCCGACATCGCCGGGCCCGGCGCGATCCAGCAGATCTGGATGACGCCCACAGGCAGATGGCGATTCAGCATCCTGCGCGTTTATTGGGATGGACAGGAACAGCCCTCAATCGAATGCCCGGTTGGCGATTTTTTCGCTATGGGATGGGGCAAGTACGCGCCCCTCTCCTCGCTGGCAGTGTGTGTCAACCCGGGCAGCGCCTTTAACTGCTACTGGGAGATGCCCTTTAAAAAGCAGGCCCGGATCACTATGACCAACACTGCCGACGAAGATATGCGGCTCTATTACCAGATCAACTATACCCTGACCAACGTGCCGGATGACGTGGGCTATTTTCACGCCCAATTCCGCCGCGTCAATCCGCTGCCCTACAAAGAGGATTACACCATCCTCGATGGCGTGCAAGGGCGTGGGCAGTACGTCGGCACCTATCTGGCCTGGGGAGTCAACAACAGCGGCTGGTGGGGTGAAGGCGAGATCAAATTCTTTCTCGACGGCGACGATCCCTTCCCAACCATCTGCGGTACCGGCACCGAGGACTATTTCTGCGGCTCGTACGACTTTGAAAACCAGGACACGCACGAGTACGAGGAATTCACCACGCCATACGCCGGGTTGTGCCAGGTCTTGCGGCCCGATAGGCTGTACCGCTCCCAGATGCGCTTTGGGATGTACCGCTGGCACATCGTTGATCCGGTTCGCTTTCAACAAGATCTGCGAGTCACCATCCAGGCTCTCGGCTGGCGCAGCTATGGGCGTTACCTGCCGTTGCAGGATGACATCGCCTCGGTAGCCTACTGGTATCAGTCCCTGCCCACAGCACCCTTCCCAGCGCTGCCTGACCGGGACTATCTAGAAGTGATATAAAAGGAGCACAGATGAAACCAACAACGATTACCCTGCATACCGCCTTTCAGATCGCGCCGGTCGATCCGCGCATCTTTGGCGGCTTTTTGGAGCACCTGGGTCGAGCCGTGTACCAGGGCGTCTACGATCCAGATTGCGCCCGCGCTGATGAGGATGGGTTCCGAGGCGACACACTCGCCGCCCTGCGCCGCCTCGACATGACCACGATGCGCTACCCGGGCGGCAATTT
>JAFGJF010000074.1 GCA_016929205.1 Anaerolineae bacterium | reverse complement strand
GATGAGCGCCGGTCGCAAGGGTAAAATACCACTCTTGATCCCCTCGCCAGCTATACAGCGCGTACGTCTTGAGCGAATGGGGAAGCGGGTCGATGAATGAAACAATCTCCACTGGTGCATCCTGGGCGCGTGAACGGGTGCTCAGTAAAAGGGCGACCAACACAACCGCTAACAACAAAAACTTGATCTCTTCCAGGTACATACGGCTTGTTTTTCCCCTCAAATATGGTCTAGATAGTATAACACAGCAATGGCCAAAAGTGCACGGCGACAAGCCGTCGATTTCCCGTCAAAGAGCCTACGAAAACGTAGGGAAATTGACGGCCAAACGTCCAGCAGAAAGGATGCAGATTCTTTTATACTTGAATCATCGCTTGCTTTGGGAGGAATCATGCGTATCGCCCTCTTTTCCGACATACACGGCAACGTGCTTGCCCTTGACGCCGTACTCGATGACATTGCCGCCCAGGGTGGCGTCGATCGGTATTGGTGTTTGGGCGATCTGGTAGCCCTGGGTCCAGATCCGATCGGCGTACTTGAACGGCTTGACGCGCTTGCCAACGCCTTCTTTTGCCGGGGAAACACAGACCGGTACGCTACAACTCCGTCAACGCTCACAGTTGAGGACATACAGAGATATCCTCGCCTTTTGCACGTCGCCCAGAGCATCGCCTGGACCAAGGGAGCGGTCACGGTAACGGGCTGGCGGCCTTGGCTGTCATCCTTGTCCATTGAGCAGCGGCTCACCCTCCCCGATGGCACGCGGTTGCTCGGTGTTCATGCCTCGCCAGGTCAAGATGATGGGACAGGCTTGCATCCTGGTTTGAGCGAAACACAGATCTCAAGTTGCATCAGCGGGTGTGATGTCGATCTCGTCTGCGTGGGGCACACCCACTGGCCGATGGACTTGACCGTGGATGGCGTGCGCTTGGTCAATGTCGGCAGCGTCAGCAACCCGCTGCCTCCCGATCTGCGAGCCGGCTACGTTCTCTTGGAGGCCGATGAGACAGGCTATCGGCTTTACCATCGCCGCGTACCCTATGACCGCGAGGCGGTTGTCGGAGCTTTGCAATGGGTAGGTTATCCAGGAACAGACTATATCGCGCGCTTTATGCGTGGCGAGAACGAACCGGGTTGGCAATGAGAGGAGAATGACCAATGAAGGGCATTGTATTGGCTGGCGGGCTGGGGACACGACTGCGCCCGCTGACAAACATCACTAACAAACACCTTTTGCCCGTATACGACAAACCCATGATCTATTATCCGATCGAGATGCTGGTTGATGCAGGCATCCGCGACATTCTCATCGTCACCGGCGGCAACAGTGCCGGCGACTTTTTGCGGCTTGTCGGAAACGGAGAAGATTTTGGTCTGTCACGCATCCACTATGCGTACCAAAAGGGCGAAGGCGGCATCGCCGAAGCGCTGGGCCTGGCCAAAGAATTTGCCGGCGGCGACCGCATCGTCGTCGTGCTCGGCGACAATATCCTCCAGCACGGCATCAAGGAGGGCGTCGACGCCTTTTCCAGGCAGCAACGCGGCAGCCGGATCTTTTTGACACCGGTCGACCATCCCTGGGAGTACGGCATCGCCGAGGTAGCGGGAAACAGAATTAAACAGATCGTCGAAAAGTCGCCCCACCCTCCCGGCAATCTGGCCGTGATCGGCGTCTATATGTACCCGCCGGACGTGTTCGAGATCGTTGAAACGCTCGAACCATCGCCCAGAGGCGAACTCGAAATCACCGACGTCAACAATGTCTACGTCGAGCGCGGCGAGATGGCCTACGAGATCCTCCAGGGATGGTGGCTGGACTGCGGAGAAAATTACGAAGCCTTGCTGCGGGCCAGTCTCACCATCGCCCAACGAGAAGGGATCGACATCGGCGCACTCTGCAAGGAGTTGTCACAGTGGAACGTACAGACCCGGTAAGCGTTCACCCACCCACGCCAGCGGCGCGATCGAACGCCGATGTCAGCCCACCGGCGATTAAACTGGGAGCGACACTTGCGGCGCTGTTGCTGCTGCTGTGCATCTATGGCCGCTGGCTGATCCACACCATACCCGATCCGTTTGCCCAAGTCTTTAGGCCGTTGCTGAGTCCATTTGGGCTGCTGACCGACTTTATGAATCCGGTTTTTCCCAGTCCGGCATACTTTTTTACGCTTGGCACACTGTGCCTGGCACTGATCGTCGCTGCCCTGGTCCGGGGGAAGCCCAAACTCGTCGCCCGAATCGGTTTTGGGGCCGGCATCCTGGCCATTTTGATCGCCCCTTTGATGGTCCTGGTGATGTACGATCCATACCGGCCCTATGCCAAGCCCGCCGAGGGCTACGAGATGCAGTGGATCACACAGCCGCCCAACCGCTTCCTGAGCGCGTTCAAGAGCGCCCAACGCGCACACGAAAAGCATGGCTGCCGGTACACGCTGCACGGCTGGGATCAAGACAATGTGTTGTACTATGGCTCGGATTGTGATCGCAAGCTGTGGCGGTACGATCCGGCAGACCAGGACGCGCCACGTCCGGTATCTGCCCTTCCTTCCGGAATGCAAACCGATGCCACTGTGCAGAGAATAAAAAATAACATCTATCCTGATCCTCTCGATGGATTCGATCGCAGCACGATCTATCACTTTATCACGACCGAAACGGCCGCATCGCCGGATGGCAAGTTTGCAGCAGCGGCTATCCAGAACATGTACGGGCCGGGCGACGTCGTAGTGTTGGTCAAGCGTGAGTAACACGACTTTGAATCTAATGCGCGCGGGGTGCTGGTTTGCCTGCATTCTGCTGGCATGGACGCTCTCACAAGGCTATGCAATCGCCTCTTTTGCCAAGCACATGGAGGAAAGGCAAGCAGACGGCATTGTTGTCCTAGGGGCCGCCGTCTTTGGAGAGCGCCCCTCTCCGGTCTTTGCGGAGCGAATCAATCATGCCATCCAGCTCTACAAAGAAGGATATGCGCCGACGATCATCTTCACCGGTGGCCGGGGCGCCGGCGACGACCTGGCCGAAGCAGAAGCGGCAAGACAGTATGCGATCCAACGCGGGGTGCAACCAGACGATATTCTGGTGGAAACGCGATCCAGGACAACCGAGCAAAACCTGTTTTTTGCCAGACAGCTCGCACGCCAGCACCAACTGCGCACCCTGATCGTCGTCAGCGACCCGCTGCATATGAGACGCGCCATGTTGATCGCCCGGGATATGGGTCTTGACGCCTACAGCTCGCCTACACCAACCAGCCGCTACCAGAGCCCGCTCACCAGGTTCCGGTTTCTGATCAGGGAAACGCACTATTACACAAGGTATCTATTGCGCCGTCCGTTCTACCGTTTCAGTTCTCCCCTCTACTTCCTTCCCGTGGGAGAGCTAGAGAGGGGCAACATCGCCGGTTGAAATCGTTTCCCTTCTTGCTTTGAGACATATGATACAACCAACAGGACAGCATCGAACAAACAACCATCAAGACAGGTTCGATCCGCACCACTCTGAACTGGAGCGCGATCCGGCCAAACTGAGCCGCTACGTGACCATGCTGGAAAACGCCCTGGGACACCAGGCCCGGGTGACCGGCATCCTGGAGATCGGATCCTATGCCAAGGGCGAAGCCGTGCCCTCGTCGGACATCGACACCAGGGTGTACGTCACCTCGCCCGCCGCCTACCTGTTCAACGTCTTTGGCCAGCTCGAACCACCCCGTTACAGCGATTTCGTCCGCGAGTGCGGCCGGTTGCCCCGTCTCGACCTCACCTGGGACGATTTCAACGACGTGGTAGCGACACAAATCTCGGATGCACTGTGGGACCCGTCGGATTCACCGGCGGGCTCGATCGAGTTTGGCTTTGTCGACCAGCGCTATGCCGAATTCGAGCTCGAACACTTGGACGACCATCCCTCGCTGGAACATTCACTCCTCTTTCAAAGCAATATCCTCTACGACCCGACCGGCTTTCTGGAGCATCATCGCCGCCGGCTGAGAGGCGCGATCCTGGCAGCACTGGTGGCGTTCTACCACAAACAACTCTTGAACAGGTTGACACGTCGACTGCCCGCCTTTCTAGAACCCCATCCCTGGGATGCTTACAAGCTGGACAAAAGTGGACAGCTTCAGTGGGTGCAGCAGGCCGTGCGCTGCTTGCGCAACGCCGTGGCACTCAAGACATATGCCCGGACAGGCACGTTTCTTTACAAAAAGGCCGATGTCCTTGATGATTACCGGCAGCATCTGCCGGACGATTTTCCGTTCGTGCAAACGCTCTACGACTGGAAGACAGATCCCCAGGTCAGGGCAGACATGGTGGCGGCATTTCGAGAGGACAAGAATATCTGTTTCAAACGATTCCAAGCACGCATGCCGCGACTGAAAGCCATTGTCAAAAAGGTGATTGGATGATCGACACCCAACTAAATGTGATTGTATCCCAGGCGACCGGCCTCGATCCGGCAGCCATCCTTATCCGCCTTCGCCCGCCGTTGGATTATCAGAGCAACCGCCTGTACGACATCTGGGCCGGCGGCCGTCACCTGATCGCCAAAGAATTCCTGAAACCGGACGAGTTTCAGGATGCGCCACGTCGTGAGTTCAGCGCCCTCAAACGACTCGCCACACTGGACATCGCGCCGCAGCCGGTATTTTACGCGCCCGATCCGACACCGGTTCTCGGTCCGGTCGTCCTCTACCAGTTTATGGAAGGCAAAGCCTGGGATCGCCGCAAACCATCGGCCGCCGAACTAAGCCAACTGGCCGCCTTGTGGCTCCAGGTCAACGCCCTGCGTGGCGACGATCTGTGGCTGTCGCGCGGCTACGAACGGCCGCTGCACGAACGTGAGACGCGATTTATGATCCTCTTTCAGGCCTACGCAGCCTGGGCTGATGCCGAATACCCGCCGGGCCGGCAGGCGAGCGCCCTCTGCCTGGATCAGTTTGAAAAGGTCCGTGCCGCCGTTGCCAAACTCTCAACCTGTGATCCGCCGCTTTGCTTTTGCCGCTCCGATCCCCGCTTTGCCAACGTGATCGCGCGTCCCGATGGGCAGCTGGGCCTGGTCGACTGGGAGGACTGCGGGCTGCGCGATCCTGCTCGCGACCTGGCCGACATCGTCACCCATCCCAACCAGGAGGATCTGCTCACCTGGCAAGAATGGCAGCCCTTGATCGAGCCCTACACCGCCGGGCGAACCCAGGTCGATCCAGAACTCGAACGCCGTATGCACCTCTACCTGGCAATCTTTCCTGTCTTTTGGCTGGCGATGGCCATCCAAGGGGGACTGCGCCGGGCAAAGGCGAACACCACGATCGACGTGCAGGTCAATCGCCTGCCGATCAACGAGCGAATGCGCCGCTCCCTGGCCCGAGCTATGGCCTGGCCGGAGGTAGATTTCTCATCCCAGCTCGAAACGCTGGCAGAGGTCACGTTCTTTCCCAAAAACCAAATCAGGATATGACAACTTGTCTGTCGCTCGAAATCATACTATGCCGTCCACTGCGCAACAGGAGGAGGGCGATCGCCGCACTCAAAGTAAAACACCCCGGACAGGCTCAACATCGACACAACGCCTACCTGTCTTGCCCGCTTTTGCTATTCTGAATCCGTGTACAGCCAGGCAGCCTTTTCGGCCGATACGATGATGCCCTTGATCATCGCCGAACTGAACCCTTCGTGCTCCATCTGATTCAACCCGGCGATGGTGCAGCCTCGTGGCGTCGTCACTTTGTCGATCTCGTACTCGGGATGGTTGCCCATCGTCAGCAGCAGCGAAGCTGCACCTTTGGCCGTCTGGGCGGCGATGGCCAACGCCTCCTCGGAATGAAAGCCGATCTCGATCCCGCCTTGTGACGCAGCGCGGATAGCGCGCAAAAAAAAGGCAATGCCACACGCTCCCAGCGCCGTCGCCGGGATCATTTGTTCCTCAGCGATGACCAGCACCGTGCCTACCGTTTCAAAAATGGATTTGGCGACATCGATCGCATTGCGGCTTGTGCCATTTGACGCCAAACAAGTCATCGACTCGCGCACGGCGATCGCGGTGTTGGGCATCGCCCGCACGACGGGTACGTCCTTGCCAACGTGCCGGGCGATCTGGACGACGCTGGCCCCGGTCACCACCAAGATGAGGACGTGTCTGCCGGGGACGAGCGCCGGCCCAATCTCTTGCAGCAGACCATCGATGTGCTGTGGTTCGACGGCGACGACGATCGTTTCGGACTGCCTGACAGCCTCACGATTGTCCCTTTGCACGACAAATCCCTGCTCACGCATCTCGTCGAGCAAATGGATCCTGCGCCTGGTCAGAATGATGTCTGGGGCGTTAAAGCGTCCGGATTGGATCAGCCCGTTAGCAATGGCCGTGCCGATATTGCCTGCTCCGATAATGGCGATACGCATACTTGCTCCTTTCGAGCCCATACAATAGACAGCCCATACTGAAAATGATATAATACCTGGCACATGATGTCAAAGCGCGATCCCCACTTATTGCAGCCGGCTTTTGCGCGATTGCAGAAAAGGAGCCCTTCGAGATGACCACATACTCAAACGATCTGGCGACATTGAATCATCTGGAGATTCGAGCTGAACAGGCCGAGGTCGTCCATTGGCAGGGACGCCAGGCAATGCGACTGGAAAACGGCCTGGCCCTGGTTCCGGGCCAGCAGGCGGCGGATGTCACTATCGAGGTATGCATCGGCACCGATGGACCGGCCTATCCGGGCATCGCTTTCCGCGTCGCCGACGTGCTCAACTATGAATTGGCCTATGCCGTGCCTCACGTCAGCGGCCAGTGGGATGCACTGCAATACGACCCCGTCTTTCACGGCTCGAACACCTGGCAACTGTACCACGGTCCATGCTACCAACGCGAGGCCCAGGTGCCGACAGGTCAGTGGTTCCGGTTCAAGGTCGACGTTTGTGGGCAGCGCGCGGCCATCTCGGTTGATGGGCAACCGCCGCTGGCTGTCGCCAGTCTGGCCCGTCCCACCACGGCCGGACTGCTCGGGCTGTGGACTTTCCGCCCGGCCTATTTTTGTGACCTGACCATCTCACCATGTGATGCGGCCAATGTGCCACATGGTGAGATGCCCGGCATTCCCAAGCATACCCTCGAAACCTGGTTTGCAGAAGGGTATGGCGTAGTCACCTGCGAGGCCAATGGCATTCTCAACTTGAACCGCTTCCTGCCCGCCTCACTGGGCAAAATACGCCTCAGCCGGACTTTCGAGATGTCGGAGGAAAACGAGGCGACATTCCAGTTCGGCTTTAGCGATGCGCTCTCTCTGGCGCTGGACGAGCAAGTCCTCTTTGAAGGGGAGAACACCTTCAAGGGCTTTGCCGACCGTGCCGCGCGAGGGTACGTCGAGTTGGGCGCACATGCTATCCGGCAAACATTGGCCCCGGGCACACACCATCTCGTTGCCGAACTACAAGTCAGTGAGAGCTTTGGCTGGGGGCTGGCACTTGCAGTCTACGGAAAGGGCCTCCATTGGCTGCCGCCAGAGTTGGGATAGTGTGCAGGAGTATCTGATGCCTGTCTACATGATCATCGACATCGAGAGCAAGGAATGATGCTATTCCTCTCGCCAGCTCATTTTGCGTCCGACCAGCCACAAAAACAACACGGTCATGGCGGCTAACACAGCCAGATCGAGCGCGAGTCGTCCCGTTAGTGGCCCGATCACGACCTGGCGCAGCGCCGACGCGGCGTACGTCGCCGGGCTCAAGTATCCAAGCGCCAATGCAAAGCCGGGCAGACGATCGGGCGGAATCACCACCGGGCCGAGGGTGATCATGACCAGAGTAAGCAAAGAATTCCATCGGCTCGACTCACCTGGCGTGCGACCGAGCAAACCAAGCAACGCGCCGACGCCGGCCAGGGCAAGCGCGCACAAGGGAATGACGATCAAGATCAGCAAGTGGAGCTTGATCGGCACCCGCAGCACAAGGGAGCCAAGACACATTGTTACCGCCAACGAGGGCAGAGCGAACAACATAAACGCAAGCACGATGGCCACGATCAGGACATATCTCCAAATCGGCAAAGTGGCAAAATAGTCCAGCCCGCCCTGGAATCGCAGCCACTCGATATGCCCTTGCACGTTCCCCATCGTTCCAAACAGCAGGCTGACGACCATGTTGCCGGTCATCACATAGGCCAGCGCCTCGCTGCCCCCGTCTCGTGCGAAAACGCCAAGGGTCACGATCGTGAACAGCGGTGTCAGCATGCCACCTAGCAGCGTACCCCGCCAGCTCCAGCGCCAATTGGTCAGTTCGATCAACACCAGATCCATCAACTGGATCACAACGGGCTGGCGATGACGCCGCTCATACTTGCGGTTGGGTATAGTGTACATATAGATCCTCTAGTGTAGCGGAATAGAGACGGAAATCATCCAATTGATCCAGCTCCAGCCTGCCAAGCACGGCACTCACCTGGTCACGATCCAACCAGGCAATCCAACGGCCCGGTTGGAGTTGGTGTCCCTCGATCTCTGCCGGCAGGCTCGGCACTATCCCGGGCGAGAAGAACATTTCGAGACGTAGTTTCCGATCCACTTTTTCTTTGAGGTCGCTAGGCCGGCCGACCGCGACCAACTGGCCGTCTCGCATGATGCCGACCTGTTGGATAACCTTTTCCGCTTCGATGGCATCGTGGGTGATAAACATGATCGTCGTGCCGCGCTCGCGGTTGATCCGGCCCAGCACATCCCAAACCAGCCGGCGGCGCTGGGGCGCGAGATCGTTGGTCGGCTCGTCCAGAATCAATACCGGAAGCGATCCGGCCATTGCCACTGCCAGGCACAGCAATCGCCGTTCACCGCCGGACAGCCTCGAGCTGTATTTGTCCCGCAGGTGACCCATCTGCCACAATTCAAGCAGCGCATCCCGTTCTCGCCGGGCATCCGCTCGGCTCAGGCCGCGCAAATGAGAGGTGAAATAAAGCGCCTCACCCACGCTGAGATTGTTGAGCGCCTGTGTCTGCTGCGGCATATAGCCAACGCACATGGGTACGTTGAACGGGTCCTTGGCGATGTCCTGACCAAACAAAACGATCTTGCCCGAGGTGGGCCGCAGCAGATTGACCATCTGGCGCACGAGCGTGGTCTTGCCAGCGCCATTGTCGCCCAAAAGACCGAAAATTTCTGCTTCTTGTATCTGCAAGCTGATGCCATTGTTGGCCGGGTGCGGCTGCTTGGGATAGCGTTTGGTCACATCCTCGATGTCGTATACAATCATGTTGCCGCTCACCGTGTGGGCAGTTCAGGCCGAGGGCCGAGCAGACTCATCTCCCCTTTGAGGACATTGACCAGTTGCGGCAATTCGTCCACCCTGAGCTTGCGGATGATCCGCCCTATGCTAGTCAACCTGGAATCGTGCCTATCCCCGCCAACAGTGCTTCCTTCTTTCACACCGCTGGCCATCACATCCATCTTGTCTGCGCCGTTAACCATCGAACGAAATTTGAACAGGGTGAACAGATGCCCACTCTTGCCCACACGCTTTTGGCGGAAAAATACCGATCCGGGTGAGTCCAACTTGACCAGAACGACAAGAAGCGCGAACAGCGGCGCAGCTACCACCAGGCCGGCAGCAGCGAGCACGATATCAACAGCTCGCTTGATGCCGGGATACTTGGCCATTGTCCCGGCAACGCGACGCGCGACCGGATCGATGTCTGCCGGCACAAGGCCGGGAACATCACCATCATAACCCATCTTGCCCATCATACCCTCCTTGGCTCGTTTTCTCAGTTCGGACCAGTGCTCTCGCAGCAGCGATCCAGGCCAATCTCTCAACTCTTGCAGACAAACGGCTAGCAAGACCATCCTGCCATACACAGCCGCTTCGGCAACCGTCTCAGCAAAAACGATTCGCATTTCCTCTTCAAAGTTGGTACGAAAGCTGCACGGATAGAGGCGCAGCATCATCGCATAGAGGTGAACGATCCCCCGGTCGACGGTGGTCATACCTGCCCCTCCATCGCACGAAGCCGCGCGACAGCGACCAGCGCCTGCAGTCGTTCGACCTCGGCGTTCAGAATACGCCGCCCCAGGTCGGTAAGCCTATACGCCTTCCGTGGGCGGCCTGGATGGAGCGTCTGTTCCACGTCCGATACGTGCGCGTTGTCTGGCACGCGCGCGTTGTCTGGCACACGCATAATCCAGCCCTGTTCCAACAGCCGCCTGATCGCGCCATACAATGTGCCCGTACTCAGCGTAATACGTTCTCGGCTCAAACCGTGCACGTCCTTCATGATCGCGTACCCATGCTTCGGTTTGGGCACAAGACTCAGCAAAATAAAAAACGTTGTTTCCGTCAGCGGCAAGTTACCTTGAACGTCCGTTCCATCGATCATCGATCCCTCTCAGAATATGTCGCCCAATTATACGTCGTCTGACGACATATAATACCATAACTTGTATACCAGGTCAAATCAGACTTGGACGGTCGAAACAAGTTGGGGCAAATTGACAAAATAGAACCTTTGTGCTATCATGCCCCGTAATGGGCGGTCTCGTTCTTTCGCGTATGTAGAAAGGGGACTATTGGATGCATCTCGTCGTCAATGCCAATTGGGCCAGGCAGCACCCCAAACTGGCAGCCAAGATCCAGGTCGCACATTTGTTGAAACGCCTCCATGCACGGAATGGTGCAAACCCCAAGCTTGTGCATGCAAGCAAATGGAAGTCCAAGATGTATTGCAAAAAAGGGCTATCCACACACTAGTAGTACGCCCAATGTCCCAAACATTCGCTTGGACGCCAGAGTGTTACGAACGCAGCTTTTCCAGCCGCTGTTGGTGGTTTACTCCATATGATGGCGGCAAATGGAGTGACTCGATCCGGACCGACAATGAGCTGCAGGCGATCGTCGAAATGGAATATCGCCTTGCGCCGATCCCGCTTTGGGCACAGCAGATCGTCGAGAGATCGATCAACCAGGCCTGCCCGTGCGGGCACTATTTGTTCCCCCTGCCTTACCTGGAAGTGCTTGATGCCATCGGCACGCGGCAGCCACCCACCCTGGTGCACAGTTGCTTTACCGCCGAACGCCAGCGCAAGCGCCAGGCTATGGACTATGTGTTGTGCCTGGATGCCTGGCTGGCAGGTGCGCCGCCGGACACCCCGGCCCGAGAACTGGACACGCTCGGCAGTCGCAAAGCCGATTGGGCCGCCATCTGCGCCGATCTGTGGCAGGTGTTAGGCGAACGCACCGAATTGAAAGAACACCTGGTCGAACGCATCTTACACACCATCCGCTGGGCGATCAAGTTCACCTTTTGGGATAACGACCAGGCCTCTGAATTCGGGCGCGATCAATACCTGGGCGATTACGCACGCACCCAAGGCGCAGCCAGCATCGACGGCTATTACGAGCGTTCCCCATTCTACTACGAACAAGCCTCACCACACATCCAAGGCCTCGAAACCCATCTGGCCGAGATATGTCCCGATTGGGATCGCTTTCGCGCCCACATGATGGAATGGTGGCTGTGCGCGCCCAAGTCATTCCGCTTTCTGGAACGCATCCTGTGGGCCATCGGGCAGGAGCGCCCGCCACGAAGCAGCGACCGGGTGCCGGGGTTTTTGCAATGTGAGGACACTTTTCCCAATCAGGATAATGCGGCCCGATGGTGGACGTCCTTTTGTGCGGCGTTGGGTGCCTGGTGGCAGCAATCAGGCGCTGAGCAAACCCTAGATGCGAACATTGTCGCCCAGGTATGGCAAAGACTGGAGACGCCGACCCCGCTCAAACAGTGGCTGGCCAGACTGTTCCTGCACAAACTCGAACGGCTGGAAGCGAACGGAGAACAACTCGCTCACCTCGTCAACGCCGGACACACGCACAAACGTGGAACCAAACCTTTGCAGATCAGCGACTATTCACGTCACTGATTCAACGCTTCATAGACCGCCGTGGCGATTTTGATATCCTGCACCGCTACGCCCGTCAGATCGGCCACCGTGATCTGACCATCAGACGTTCGTCCTGCCGATTGGCCGGTAATGACAGTCCCCAATTCGATCAGGTCGGCTTGAGCGATCTGGCCCGACGCTACAGCATGGTGACTTTCGCCCCGCGTCAGACACTGCGAGATGCTGTCGGCGACGACCACGTCCGCCCGGCCCAGGATCGCCGCATCCAGCTCCTGCTTTTCCGCTGTATCGGACCCGACGGCGGTGATGTGCGTACCCGTTTGCAGATCGGCGGTGTGCAGCAGCGGTCGTGTGGACGGTGTGCAGGTCACGACGAGGTTGCAGGAGCGCAGGATGGCGGTCGCATCCTGTGTACATTCGATCTGATAGCCGTGCGCCTCCATATCGTCCCGGTACCGGGCCAACTGCGGCGCGCCCCGCCCCCAGACCAGCACCTGCCGGCAGGCGGTCACATTCGCCAGGTACTGCAACTGAACGCGAGCCTGAATGCCGGTCCCGACGATGCCAATCCGCTCGACGTGCCGGGGAGCGAGGTATTTGGCCGCGATTGCTCCAGCGACGGCAGTGCGGACGTCGGTCAGATGTCCTTCATCCAGTAAAATGCTCGCCAGCTCTCCAGTCCGTTGGTCAAACAGCAGCATGAGCCCGTTGCTCGACGGCAGACCAATCTGGGGATTACCGTAAAAGCCAGAAGCGATCTTGATCACGTAATAGTCGTCCCGCTGTAAATAGCCATACTTGATGTGCACGTCTCCACCATCCAGCAGCAGCTCGCCGACCGGCGGCACAACCGCTTGCCCGGCTGAATAGGCCGCAAACCCTGCTTCGATAGCCGGGATCAAATCCAGCGACGGCAGCACAACCTGAATTTGTTCCAAAGAGACGATTTTCATACAGCCCCTCACAAAATGCTTTTTAGCGTTTTCAAGCTGATATTCGCCCCACAAATCACAACCACCACGTTCTGCCCGGCAAACCGCTCGCGCGTCTTTAAATACGAGGCGATAGCCACAGCCGCCGCGCCTTCGATCAACATATGGTGCGTTTCCATAAACAGGCGCAGGCTATGCGCGATCTCGCGCTCTGTCACCGTCACGTATTCGTCTACGAGCTCCTGGCACAGCTCAAAGGTGATCGAGCCGGCCTCAATGCCACCTGCCGTGCCGTCGGACAACGTTGGCAGCGAGGGTAGATCCAAGATCTCGCCCGCTCGGATCGATTGAATCATCACCTGCGAGTGCTCGGGTGAACAACCAACAATCCGTACCCCCGGCCGGACCGATTTCAAGTAGGCGGCGATGCCCGAAATCAACCCGCCGCCGCCCAGTGAGGCGTAAACGACGTCGATCCGATCGAGTTGTTCTGCCAGTTCGATGCCAATCGTGCCCTGCCCGCTGACCACTTGTACGTCATTATAGGGCGGCACATAACACATCCTGTTTTGGTGGGCGTATTGCCGCGCGTAAAGCTCGGCCTCGACACAATCCTGACCGTGATACCGCACCTCTGCGCCCAGCCGTTCGATCGCCTGCACCTTGGACGGGCTGGCATCCTCTGGCACAAAAACCAGGCCCGACGCGCCGAGCACCTTTAGGCTGCGCGCGACGGCTGCGCCGTGATTGCCGGTCGACGCGGTGACAATGCCTTGCGCCCGTTCTTGGTCCGTCAGTGAAAGCAGCTTGTTCATCGCCCCCCGCGCCTTGAACGAACCGGTGTGCTGCAGATTCTCCAGTTTGCAATAAACGTTCGCCCCACCAAGCTGGCTGAGCGCAAGTGAATGATCCAACATCGTCTTACGAATAGTTGATCGAATCCGTTCGCCTGCGCGCACGATATGTTGTACGATATCCATCAATTTTATCCTCAAGTGGCTATTTAAAACAGCAAGAAAAAAACCTGTTAATCCCGCAAATCCAACTAATCATGTGTCTCTTTTTGTATCTCGACAATCAACTCGTGGATCCGGTCCAATGCCGCGACCAGGTATTCGTGATCCAGGCCAAAACTGATTCGCACAAAATGATCCAGGCCAAAGTGGTCGCCCGGCACGATCAACACGCTCTTTTCTTTGCGCAGCCGCTCGGTAAAGACCGTCGAATTGATCCCCAGGCGATAGCGCACAAACGCGATCGCCGCCGCCTGCGGTGGCGTCAGGCTGAACGTATCCTCGTGGCCGTCCATCCATGCTTTCAACACCGGGTAGCCTTTACGGATATAATCGCGCGTGCGGCTGATGATCCGCGGTCGCACCCGAGGCGAGAGGGCGATGGTCGCCAGCGCATTCGACAGCACCGTCGCCGAGATCGTCGTATACTCGTGCCGCGCCCAAATGTCATCGATCGTGCTCGCCGGCGCGACCGCCCAGCCAATGCGCAGTCCGGGCAAACCATAGGCCTTGCTCAGGCTGCCGACCGCCACCACCTTGTCATAGCGGCCGTAAAACGACGGTGTCTTTTCGTCGGTCAGCCGTTCCGCACCGCTGTACACTTCATCGGCCAGGATCCACGCCCCCACGCGCGCCGCCGTAGCGACGATGGCGTCCATCTCGGGCCTGGTGAGGATATAACCCGTTGGGTTGTCGGGATTGCACACCGCAATCAGCCGCGTCCTGGGCGTGACAACCTCGTCGAGTTCATCCAGATCTGGCGACCAGCCCTTCTCTTCCTGCAGGTGGAACGACTTGACGACCATGCCGTGATTCTTGGCGATCCCCCAGATCTGCATATAGTTGGGCAGCATCACCACGATCTCGTCCCCCGCAGACAGCAGCGTGCGCGTGGTGATATAGTTGGCCTCGGCAGCACCCACGGTAACCAGGACGTTGTCAGCCGCCGCACCGTCGTACAATGCGGCAATATGCGCTCGCAGTTCAGGCGTGCCGTTCACGTACGGATAGTTGAGCTCGGTCGCGAGCAAACGCTCGATCCCATCCCGATCGTCAGACAACAATCCCTTGAGCGTGATCGGATGGACGCCACTTTCGGACAGATTATAATCGACATCCTGTTCGAACAGAGACATCATCCGTTCCATCAAAAACGGTTGAAATTCAGACATCTCGATACACCTCCTTTTACGGCTAAAACGCTCATGAATGAACGCCGATCCGGGATCGGCGTTTATCCGTGTTCGTCCGTGAGCCACATCAGTGAAAAACAACGTCCCAAATCAGATTGACCAGCATATGGGTGATCGCCGACGCCGTGACCTTTTTGCTGCGCATCCACACCCCACCGTACGCCAATCCGGCCAATGCCGCCATCAACACGTATGCCCAGTTCGGAATCGGAAAGCCCGGCGTGGCATTGTTCAAATGGGCCAGGCCAAAGATGGTAGCCGCAAGCAGCAAGGCCAGCCAATCGCGTTTCAGCCGCTTGCGCAGCAGATTTTGAATGATCCCGCGAAAAAGCAGTTCTTCGGGCAGCGCCACCAACAGGTGCCAGCCACGATGCCCGTCACCCAGGTCAGCAGATCGCCCCAATGGAGGTTGAAACGCAAAAAACCAATCCACAACCCGGTTGGAAGGCCTTCGACGACAAAGACCAGGACACCAAACAAAGCCACCACCACGTCACGCCCGCGTAGTCGCCATGAAAACCCGATGTCGTCCAGGGGACGGTACACCAGGAACAGGTAGCAGGTCAGCAGGACCGCCGTCAGCGTATGCACCGGCAAACTGACGCCTGGCACCAGCAGGGCATCGGCTTGGGGCCATAAAGAACGTGCTGGAAATCGCGCGCGCAGATCGATACCGGGTGTAACCAGGTCCAGGATCAAGACAAACAGGTGCGGCTCGATGGGCACCCAGATCGCCAGGATTGCCAGAATGTGAAACAGGTCAAAAGGCCTGGCGTCACGCGGGCGCAGCCGCAGGCAAAGGATCGGCACCACGACGCAAGCCGCCAACCGGGCCAGGTCGCCAACCGCCGGCCGAAAACCAACCGCCAGCAGATAGGGCAGCAGCAGCAGCAAGGTAGTGAATTCGCCAAGCTGTTTGTTCAAACGAGCCAGAACATCCCGCCACGGTCGATAGGCAAACCCAAGATAAGCCAACAAAGCCAGCCAGGCGGCAACGGTATTGATCATCTGATCGGCCTCTCTAGAACAGTTTCAAACATTGCGATCGCATTCTCCAACTTGACGTCCCAGTGCAGTTCGGTCGAAGAACCGAGAAAATAGCCCATCGCACCGGCGTCGGCAATCGTCTGGCGGCACACTGCACGCACCTCGTCCGGCGTGCCAAAGCTCAAAAGCTGGCTGACGTCGATGCCGCCGGTTAAAAACAGCCCCGGATACCGTTGCCTGACGTCCTTGACCGTCATCCCCGCCATCACTTCCAGTGGGTTGAGGCCATCGATGCCGGCCGCGACCAGATCGTCCAGGATCGGCCACAAATTGCCATCCGAGTGAAAGAGGCAGACCGTGTCGCGCACGTGCCAGGCATCGACCAGGCGCTTGAGGCGTGGCAGCCAATGCGCGCGCAGCCAGGCAGGTGAAAAGAGCGTGGCAGTCTTGAACGCAATGTCGTCATAAACCAGAGCAATGGGAATCAGATCGGAGTCGGCAATGGCCGTCACACGACGCAGTTCAGCTTGCAGTCGCGTTTCCAGCCATTCCTCTACCAGATCGGGATAATCGGCCAACAAGAACGAAAACCGCTGCAGATCGGCCGCCCAGTACATCTCGGTCAGCCCTACGCCACTTTCGAGGATCAACACCGCGGGATCGCCGCCGGCAACGGAAGCAAAATTGTCCAAACGCTGATGGATGGCATTGTGCGTGCGCTCGACGTACGCCCTATCAAAAACCTGCGCCTTTGTGTGCGCGATCTCGGCCTTGATCCACTCGACCAGCGCGGGCATATCTTGAAAAGGACGCTCCACGATCCACGACGTCCAGCGTTCCTGGCGAATGACCAGGCCGTTGTCCTGCCGAATCAGTTCGGGTTTGCGCGGGCCGTGGGGCATCCGCGTCATGTCCAGCACGCGGCCGATCGCCAGGCCCTTGATCCAGTCACCGTTTTCGACCGCCAACGGCTGCCCGGCGTAATGCGCGATCACGGCATCGTTTTCGAGAATGTCGTACAACGGTATACGATCCGTCTCCTGGAAGCGGATGGTGCGCATCACGCGATCTCGTTTTGTCAGTTTAGCCATTGCACGCACCGATGATCATTCAAAGGGGATGCGGACAGCACGGTCATAGATCGCGTCGATCACGACCATCGCCCGGTAACAATCGTGAAGCGTGGCAATGGGACGCTGCCCGGCTTGAAGCCGGGCTAACGTATCGGCGCCGAATTGATCGTACCGGCTGCCTTGATCGGGAATGGCCAGCACCTGCCGCTGCCCATCGTCCAACGTTGCCACGTGCAATTGATCTCCCCGATCGATCAGATAGCAGTTTGCCGATGCAACGCGCCACTCGAAATCACCACCCGACATCGAGGCGAACGTATAACCGGCCTCAATCGTACCGATGACGCCGCTCTTCGAGCAGAGGCTGGCCATACATACATCTTCTACCGCCTTGCCGTGTACCCGATGCGACATCGCTGCGCCTTGTACCCTGACCTCTTGCCCGTCGACAAAGTGCAAGAACGCGTCGACAGCGTGGATGCCAAGATTGCGCAGCGCGCCGCCGCCGGAAAGAGCAGGATCGAGCATCCAGGACACGCCATCTCGTTCGTAGCGGCTTGGTGGCCCGTTGACGATCCGAAAGTGGGCGTGGGCCCGAACCCCGGCTCGCCCCTCGCATTCAAGGCGTTCCAACTGTGTCCAGAGCGCGCTGTAGCGGTTGGTCAAAGGCACGGCGACAAACGCATTGCGCTTTTGTGCCGCATCGACCAGGGGCGCGAGTTGTGTGGCAGAGATGCCAACCGGCTTTTCGATCGCAAACGGAATGCCGGATGCGATCAAATCCCGGGCAATGGCCGGCATGTCGGCGTGCCTGCCCATCGCCAGCACAAAATCGGGCCTCGTCGTTTTGAGCATCTCGTTATGATCTTGAAAGGCCGGACAAGCCAGACCGACAGGCAACCGGGCCATCTTTGCAAATCGGGCCGCGACGCCGGGCTGCCGGTCGCAGACGCCGACGATCTCGGCGCCACCCAACTGTAGCGATCTCGCGTGGCGTTGCGCGTGCCAGTGCCCGACCTCGATCATCGCTGCGCGCATACCGATTCCTTTAGCCTTCCTCGATGCCGATCGTATGTGACTCCACCCACTTCCAATCCACCTCGATCCCCAGGCCAGGCCTGTCCCAGGGGCGAGCATATCCCTCGCTATCGACTTCGATCGAGGCATCCCTGATCCCCGGTGGTGAATAATAGGTCTCGGGCACCAACCGCTCAAAATAACGCGTGTTATAGATCGCGCATGCGGCGTGCAGCGAGCCGATCGAACCGCCGTGGATCGCACACATGATCCCGTACCCTTCACAGATATGCGCCGTTTTCATCACCCCCGTAAAACCGCCCTTGTACGTATCCAGCGGTCCGGTGAGAATCACATCTGCGGCCCCGGCCCTGATCTGTGCCAGCGCATCCCACGGGCCGCCGTGCGTCGCCTCGGCGACGGCGAGCGGAATGTCCAGCTCGGCTGCCAGCCGGGCCAGGACGGTCATGTTGAAATGGTCCATCGGCTCTTCGTACCAGTAATAGGCTTGCTCTTCCAGCCTGCGGCCAAACCACACCGCATCCTCGTAGAGATTGAACATACTTGACGCGTCGTACATCAAGGTAATATCGTCGCCCACTTTGTTGCGCAGCATGCGGCACAGTTCGGCATCTTGTTCGAGCCGCCCCCAGGCGTGGAGTTTGATCGCCTTGTACCCCTTGTCCAGGCACACCTGCGCCAAATCCATATATTCCTCGAACGAGTCGAGGGTCACCGTACTGGCATAGGCCGGCACGCAATCGCGCATGCCCCCAAGCAGTTTGTAGACCGGCAGGCCGCATACCTTGCCGAACAAATCCCACAGTGCGCAGTCGACCGGGCCGATCGCCAGGCCCAACTGCGACGTGCGCAAATTGCGCCAGAATTTGTGCCAGATCCGCTCCCTGTCCAGCGGATCCTCTCCGATCAACTGGTAGGCAATTTCGCTGACGTTAGCCCCACTCCGATACGGCGACACCCCCTCTACCCCGTCGTCGGTCAGGATGCGCAGCAGCGCCGTCCGTGCAGTCGATCCAGACGGCATAATCCCATCGCGCCAGTGATACGGTCCGCGTTCCCATTCAACGTGATGGATCTTGATCCCGGTAATCTTCATAACTTCCCTCCCCAAACCCTTCAAATCGGAAAATTCGTTGTTGTGCCGCCGGCTATGGCACAAGCAGAACCTTGCTCACCTGGCCGGGGCCGTCGATCAAACGATCAAACCACATCCCACCGTCGGTCAGCGGGGCTTCGACGACCCACGGATCGAGGGACACCGCATCCTGCGCCAGCAGATCGACCGCCTCGATAAAATTGGACGGCGAATAGGCAAAGCTGCCGCGCAGCACGATCTCTCGCCGGATGATGTCCGCCACCGGCATCTCACTGCTTTCCTCGTGCAAGCCACCCAGGATCACCGTCCTCGTCGAACGCGTCGCTGCCACACACTGCTTGCGAGTCAGCGCCGTTCCGACCGCATCCACCGACACCCCCACGCCGCGGCCGCCCGTTTCATCGCGCACAAATCGCGCGACGTCGCACGCACGCGGATCGATCGCTTCCCCGCCCAACGCGGCCCCGATGGCCAGCCGTTCCGGATTCAGGTCGGCGATGAACACGCGTTTTGCGCCACACAGGCGCAAAACCTGCATCGCCAACAGACCAAGCGGCCCGGCCCCGATCACCAGCGCATCCTCACCCTCAATTGCACCTGCTAACTCGCCGATGCGCACCCCGCACGCGACCGGCTCGGCCATCGCCCCGGTGCGTAACGACATCCCTTCCGGCAGCGGCACCACCACCTCTGCCGGGCTGGTGACATATTCGGCAAAAGAACCGGGACGATGCGCGCCGATCAATTTACGATCGACACACAACTGGTTCACGCCAAGCTCGCAGAATTCGCACTGACCACAAAAAGACAGCGGGTTGACAGTCACCGCT
>JAFGJF010000532.1 GCA_016929205.1 Anaerolineae bacterium | reverse complement strand
TTATAAACGTAACAGCGCCCAAGATTTCGTCAAAGTCCATGCCCTCCTGGTGGGCTCTTAGTTTGCAAGCGTATGAGAACAAAGTTTTGTTCCGTTCACCGTCATGGATCTTGTCCGGTAGTTTGAAACGGTCACCGCTGTCTTTGTTGGCTTTTTTGGGATCCATCCCGGCCCAGTCTACAAGCCATACCCGCAAGGTTTGATAATCGAGTGTCACGATTTCGTCCGCATCCCGCCACGGTGCCCAGTCGTACAGGTTGCTCGACGGGTGCAGACTGGGGGGACACATACAAAACGAGCGGTTGCATCTTAGCTCGGTGTGCGCCTTGGCGTCTCTGACAAAATCCTCGTTTGTGTAGCCGGCGGGCATGCTTTCCAGGTATACCCAGATTTGCCGCTTGCCGCTGCCCGTTTTTGTGGTACGGGTTTCCTCAAGCTCTGGAAACATGGCCAGTGTAGCGTTATAGCCTTGTGACCAGTCGTCGCCGTCAAAATCCAGCATACCCAGATCGTGGCCGTTGGGCTGCCTGCCTGCAACTATCCCGATCCCGCCGGCGTGTGAGTTCAAACGCAAAATGCCATCTTTGACAACCTCGATAGACAAGCCGTCTTGCCAGCCGGGTGCAATCGGCCCTTTGCCGGTGGCGTGTTTCGTTTTGCCATTGCTCTGATACTCATAACCCACGATCGGCACATAGGCAATTTTGAATCCTTCGTCATGAAACTCTTGTGCAGCTTCGATCAAAGCTTGGGCGTGCGTGTCTGTGGTCATAGCCGCACCCGCCTAACTGGTCGCCGCCGCTGTTTCTGTTTGAGATGCCATAGCAGTTTGAATAGCGCCTCATTTTTGTTCAGCCGGTCCCATTCCTCGCGTTCGGAAAACACGATCGACATTCGATCCGTGTGGACGATCAAATCATCCAGGCTATACGGATTTTGCCATGGCGGTCTATTGCAAAATCCGCCGTTTGGGTGTATACTGGTCATGATATGGTTTTCTGGGTGGCCGGTTTGTTGTGATACGTCCATGGACAACAGACCGGTCATTTTGTTTTTGATCAACATTGACAGTATCCTCCTAGTCCACTCTCCGTTCTAGCGCCTTTGGCGCGAAAACTCATTTGTGTGTATAATCGTTTGTGCGTCCGGTTCATCGCCGGCCGTGTTTTGGACCGGTCCCGGTGCCTGGTCGCCAAACTCGTCGCCGGGATCGGTTTCTGTCAATGAGAATCCGAGTATTGCGTCAAAAGCCATCTTGATCCGCCGCTGCCGCTCTGCCTCAGACAGTCCGGGCGATCGGCGCATTGTGATTTGAAAATCAGCCATGTTCCACCTCCGATCCGCTGGCTTCACTACCAACCGGGCCGCCCGGCCAGCCGCTCATGGGATGGACCGATCCCGGATCGATCGCCCTTTTAACGGCTTCGGTGTTATGTGTGTGTATCCACATCCTGATTAGTGACGCTCCAGTTGTGCCGATCGCTCTTGCCGTTCGGTCTAGCATGGAACGTTCAGTTTTGCTCAGCCGTACGGCATAAACCTCCCTAGTTTCGCTCATAACGACATCTCTCCCTTTCAAATGACAAGATTGTAAATTTACCCGTGAAACAAAAACGGGCAGTAAACCACCAAAAGTGGTTCACCGCCCGTGAATCCGGCCCTCCGTTTGTCCGGTCCTAGTGACTGACGTACCCATAGCCGTAGATCCGCTCAGCAGCTATGTCCTATATTTTGTTATGCGTCCATCATACGCCCATTATAGCACAGCTGCCCGTCCGTGTCAAAAGTCAACTTAATGTCAGGTTCATGTCAGGAAACCCTCAAAACCTGTGGTATAATTGGGGGTTATCTAAAAAAAACCGCTCAGATCGTCGCCGGGCTTGTTTGGCATGCTGTACAATGAAATGTTGCCGTTGAAAAACGATAGCCTCAATAGTGCCCACCCCTGCAAGCCATCTTGGCTATCGATCCTACTGTCGAATGGGCAAGGGCTGCCCTTGAGAACACGCCCGGCCTTGTCGCCGGGCTCCTTGGTCAAACCGGTGCGTTATGCGAACATCAATTCCAGTATGTAGTGTAATTTGGGTGTGTCAGTCGCTGAACCGGCATTACCTGCCCGTTTACGGCAACGAGTGGGTCAAAGCGCCCAACATCGAGCGATTTGCCAACATATCCGTCGTCTTTGACAACCACTGGATCGGTTCCGCGCCGTGCATGCCCGCGCGCCGGGATATGATCACCGGCAGGCTGAATTTTTTGGAACGCGAGTGGGGTGGCCTGGAGCCGTTCGACATTCCATTCCCCCATCTGCTCCGCGATCAGGCCGGCGTGTACTGCCATATGGAAACCGACCACTATCACTATTTTCACGTTGGCGGGGAAAACTATCATATGCCCTTTGACTCGTGGGCCTTCCATCGCGGGCAGGAATGGGATACCTATGTATCTCGCGTTTCCTCACCAGAAGAGCCGGAGCACCTTGGCAAGTGGCGCGATCAATACGCCAAGAACCAGACCGTCTTCAAGACGGCGGCAGATTTCCCGACGCAGCGCACATTCCAGGGTGCTATCGACTGGCTGAAGGCTAATGAAGGCGAGGATAACTATTTTCTATGGCTCGAGGTCTTTGATCCCCACGAGCCGTTCGACTGCCCACAGGAGTATCTCGATCTGTACGGCGACAATTGGGACGGCCCGTTGTACAACTGGAGCGGCTATGAAAAGGTCGATCAGGAGAGCGCCGCCACCAGGCACCTGCAGCGCCAGTATGCAGCCACGCTGACCATGATGGACGAGTGGTTTGGCAAATTGCTGGACGAACTGGAGCGCCAAAACGCATTTGAGGATACGCTGATCATCCTCACCACCGACCACGGTCACCTCTTGGGCGAACGCAGTCTGACCGGCAAAAACAACTGGCACTGTTGGAACGAACTGGCTCACATTCCGCTCATGGTCCACCTGCCGGGCAGCAGATACGCCGGGCAGCGTCGCTGCCAACTGACACAAAACATCGACATCATGCCCACCCTGTTGGACTATTTTGGCGCGGAATGCACACACCGCATCCACGGGAACTCTTGGAAGCCGGTGCTGGAGGACAATGCGCCTGTCAAACGGCAGGCCGTGTTGTATGGTTGGTTCGGGCAAACGGTAAGCCTGACCGACGGCGTTTGCACCTATTTCCGCGCTCCTGTTGAGAGCAATGAGCCGCTTTATCGCTACTTTCTCACCCCCGGCTCGTTCAGCATGCGCGACGTGTGCCACAAATCGTTCTACGTCGGCGCAGAGCTGGGCCAGTTCCTGCCCTACTCTGATTATCCCGTCATCCGCGCCGAGGTCCACAAAGGCCGCAGTCCCGATTGGGCCGGCACGATGCTCTACGATATCACCTCAGATTACGGGCAGACGACCAACCTCGCGGGAACCGAGATCGAACAACGATACGAAACGCTGTTGACCGAAACCATGAAAGCCATGGACGCTCCGCCGTCGCAGTACGAACGGTTGGGATTGATAAATTCACGATTCCAGTTCAGCCAGTTCCCTATCGATCGCGTCCAGCACGTCACCGGTCAATGCAGGCACATAAGCGGCGATCTCCCGCAGTGAAAAATCCATCGCCCTTTGCAGATCAGACGGGTCGCCGGCCTGAGGCAGGTGCCTGGTGAGGATCGCCCTGGCCTGTTCATTGGCCAGCAGTTCGCGGATCGTGCTCTCGGTGGACAACGCGGGCGGGCCTTTGCGATAGGCCGCCCACGTCTCCGAGGCGCACATAAAAGCATAACTGCCGGAACCGATCTCGATCCGCACCGCATCGCCCTCCTGTGCCGCCTTGACGATCCCCTCAGCCCGATCGAGCGGCTGTCCACCTTCGGTTACCCCGGCCAACTGCGCCGCCGGGATAAGAACCGTCGCCGTCGTATTGGCCGGCACGGTCACGTTGAGCAGGAACTGCCCCGCATCGATCACCTGCCACTCGCAAGCAACGCGTCCGTACATCGAGTCGATCGACGCCTTGACCCAACCCAGCCCGCCGCCCGGCTGCGGTTGGACCAGCACGTGTTTGTAGCCTGGCAGCTCGGGATCGATATCCAGCCCGGCAACAGCGCGAACCATCCACTCGCCAATCGCGCCATAAGCATAGTGATTGAACGAGTTCATGCCCGGATCCTGGAACGTGCCGTCGGGCTTTTGGCCATCCCAACGCTCCCAAATCGTCGTCGCGCCCTGTTTCACCGGGTAAAGCCACGAGGGGTAGCCCTCCTGGTTCAAAAGCCGGTAGGCGACGTCGAGTTGGCCGTTCTCACTGAGCACCTGGCACAAGTAAGGCGTGCCAACAAAGCCGGTCGAGATGTGATAGTTGCGTTTTTGCACCCGCTCCGCCAGCCGCTGTGCAGATGCGGAGCGCACGTCTTTGGGCAGTAGATCGAACATCAAGGCCAGAACGTAGGCAGTCTGGGTATTGTTGGCCACGCGCCCGTTGGGGCTGACAAATTCCCGGCAAAAGGCCTCTTTGATCTTGTCCAACTGCATGGCATACCGTTTGGCATCCGCAGTCTTGCCCAGAACCCGTGCCGTTTTCTGCAACAGGCTGGTCGAGTAGGCGTAAAAAGCGGTGGCAATCAGATCTGTATCCGTGATCGCCGAAATGCCGGCCGGACTGGGCGAGTTGAACGAAAGCCAATCCCCAAAGTGGAATCCACTGTTCCACAAATAGCTGTCGCCAGCCTTTTCTTCGATGTAACCTACCCAGGCCGCCATGCTTGCATACTGCTCTTCCAACAGGCGCTTGTCGCCATAGCACAAATAGATCGTCCACGGGCAGATTACCGCTGCATCGGCCCATGCTGACGAGCCGCTTCCTCCGCCGCCGGTCTTGTGCCCCAACGCATCAGGGATCACGTGCGGCACGCTGCCATCCGCCTTTTGGTCAGCAGCCAGGTCGCGCAGCCACTTGGTAAAGAACCCGGCCACGTCC
>JAFGJF010000531.1 GCA_016929205.1 Anaerolineae bacterium | reverse complement strand
GGATCTGCTCCATTTCGATCAACCAGTGTGGCCTATGACAACAAGACGTGAGAAAAGGAGGGACGCACTTTGCGCAGAGCCTGCCGCAGTCCATAGATGGCGACGTTGAGGTTATTGCGTGCAGAATCGGGAGATGAGCCAGGCCAGAATAACTCCATCAAGATATCCTTGGCGACGGGGTGTTCGCGATGGGTAATCAAGTACTTGAAAATAGACTTGCCCTTGCTACTGGGCCAGTCAGTGACAGGTTGATCGTCCTGGTAGGCACGAAAGGGTCCCAGGCAATAGATGACCAACGAAGGCGAGTCTGGTTTTGTACGCTTTTCTTTTTCAGTTTTGGTAGGCTGAACCACCATAACGAATTCTGCCATCATAGAGGAGTCCATTTCTTGAATGGAACTTGCTGCATCAATGTGTCTGATGATCGTGGTGGATTCCAGCCTGGCGATCGGTTCTTGAGCGTCGGTGGGCCCTAAGATCTGAGCGGGCACTGCCATTTCGGTGGATTTTACCGTGCCATCTCTGATCGGCATTGCTCACAAGCAACACAGATGCGACAGGCGGCATTTAGAACATGTGCCAGGATCGCGTCATCTGTAGAGCCGTTCGCGTCCCGGATCTGATACAAGATCTGGACTGCTTGCTCGTATTGGCCGGCCTTGAGCAATTCGCCAACCATACGGCAGCGGGCAGGATCGTTTATCAACCAGACAGGATTTTTGCCCCCCGTACTCACTGTAAATCCTGTTTCCGTAGCAGAACAGTAGCACACACGAACTGCCACTCTGTTATCGATCTTGTCTGAATCAGCCTAGACTCACATAGAACGACTCTACAAAGAGGTTATGGTACCACAACAAACAGACTGTGTCGAAAGGATATTGTTTTGAATGGACTTGATTTGAGATATAGATGATGAGCAAGCCAGCAGAAAGATAAGAGGGGTTTCTTGCTTTTTCGCCAGTTCTTTAGCGCGATCGCGGTTGTGGCTGCCAACACAAGCAGTCAACTGCATCGTGTCTCTCAAACAACCTCCTAGATCGAATCTTGCGATTGCAATGAAGGCTGTGATGAGACCCGGCATCGATTTATGCCTCTATAATACCATAGATCATGCTAAAACGCAACTTTATTTAAGGATGATCCCCATATTCAACGGGCATCATTCCCATATTCAATCGGCATCGTCCGCAAATACTCGGTCGCGCGCCGTTTGCGATCCAGATCGTTATACACCCGCTGCACTTGCTCTTCAGAGAGATCCATCACTTGCGCCACTTCTGAAACCGGCACCCCATGATCCTGGGCATACCAGATCAGGTCCATCACTTCAAAGGGCAAGCGGAAGAAAAACTCTTCTTGCGAACTGTGCGCGCTGTAGGTATCGGTGGTGGGCGTGGCCTCGCGGATCTCGGACGGTAGATCCAGATGCGCGGCCAGTTGGTAGACCTGAGTTTTAAAGAGGTGCCGGATCGGGGCCACGTCGTAGCCGCCGTCGCCCCACTTGACAAAAAAGCCCTGGTCGTGCTCGTTCTTGTTGGGCGTGCCGACCACGGCATAGTTGCGCAGTTCGGCGTGGTAATAGAGCATCGTCATCCGGCTGCGCTGTTTGAAATTGGACGCGGCCACGATCTGCAAATAGTCGCGTAAATTGAGCCGCGTAGACTGCTCCTGCCCTTCCGGGCTAATGATCGTCAGGTAAAAGACGTTCAGGGCATCGCTGTTCAACACGTCGTGCGGCAAAGTGATCTTGGCCTTGTAACTCGGATCGTACTCGGGAAAGACGCGCTGGATCGCCTCGTCACGCCGCCGGTAGCAGCCATAGCCGACCAACGCGCCGGTCATATCCTCGACGACGGTCTCGATACCCAATTGGTCAGCCAGCTTGCGGGCCAGGACGAGGCTGTCCCGGCTGGAATCCTTTTCCGGCATCATGATCCCGATCACGCGCTTGGGGCCAAAGGCACGGACGCACAGGGCCAGCACCACAGACGAATCGACGCCACCGCTGATCCCGACCACCGCCCCGGAACGGTGAAGCCGCTGCCGGACATCGCGCCGCAAGTTGTCGATCAAAGATTCGGTGACCGCAGCAGAGTCAATGTTCAGAACGTCTCGATGAAACACGGTCATGATTTCTCCTTAAAGATGGTGAGGCGAGCACAAGGGTTCGCCCCTACACATAAATGGATACTCAACCCCCAGGCCCAACACATACCTTGAGCGGGGCAACGGGCATCGCGGACTGCCGGGCCAGGCCTTTCACAAAGTGGTGATCCACGAGCTGAGTCGAGAGCACGCCAGCCAGGGCCATGTTGTCCCGTTCGCTGAAGCGACGTTCGTCCTCCGCTTTTTTCAGCAGCCGGTCGACGGCCCGCTCGTTAAAATAGCCCGATCCCTGCAGCGCTTCCGGCGACAGCAAGTCGCGCACATAATCGGGAGCCGACGCGCCCAGAAAGGAATGCTGGATCGGCGCACGATAGGGCTGCTTGGCCCGGGCATAGACCGACGGAGGAAGCATGCCACGCATGGCCCGCTTGAGAATGTATTTTTCGTTCAATCCCCGGATCTTGAGGCGGGGTGGGATGCGGCTCGCAAATTCGATGACCCGGTGATCGAGGAAAGGAAACCGCCCTTCCACCGAATGGGCCATCAACATGCGGTCGCCTTGCGAAGAAAGCAGGTATTCCGACATGAACACGCGGATCTCGATATATTGGGCCTGCGCCAGCGGCGTCCAGTCTTTGAAACCGGGATGGGCCTCGAGCGCGTCCACGAGTTCGCAGACCGGATCGTATTCGCCGAGCGCGGCTTGCACGCCATCGGAGAAAAAGCGCCGCAGCCAGGGCGCATTGCCCCAACGGATGCTGTGTGAGTAATCAGCCCGGCCGGTTTCGGTCAGGCCCTTGTGAAAAAAGGCCTCCATAAACGTCCCGCCTTCACCCAGACCTTGCACGTAGGGATAAAGCCGCTTGAGCAGCAAGGGACGGATCTCGGAATCGGGAAAACGCGCCCAAAAACGACGCAGTTTGGCCTCCTTAAAAATGTTATAGCCGCCCAAAAACTCGTCCGCGCCTTCGCCGGTGAGCACGACCTTGATCTCGTTTTGCCGCACCAACTGCGAAAGCAAAAACATAGGCGCAGGCGAGGTGCGCAAGATGGGCCACTCGGTGTGCCAGATGACGTCTGGAAAAACCCGCCCCACGTCTGCGCCAGCGCACTCGATGCGGCGATGGTCGGTATTCAGGAAGCGAACCATCTGCTCCTGGTGCTGGCGTTCGTCAAAGGCCGGGTCGGTGAAAGCGATAGAAAAGGTCTTGAGATCGTTGTCGGTATAGTTGCGGATCAACGCCGTGATCGTCGACGAATCCAGCCCGCCGCTGAGATAAGCCCCCACCGGCACGTCGGCCCGCAGGCGAATTTGTGTGGCATCGATCAGCAGCGCCCGCAGCTGGTCGGCAACCTCTTCGTCCGACAGCGTTTGATCGTCCTGGTGTGGAAAAGCCGGTTCCCAGTACCGTTTCACCGACAGATGCCCATCGCGGGCGGTGAGCGTATGCCCTGGAGGCAGTTCGACGATCCCCTCAAAGATGGTGCGCGGGGCCAACGTCGTCCAAAAAGTAAAGACCTGTGACAGCGAGATCAGATCCAGCCGCGCTTCCACGGCCGGATGGGCCAGGATGGCCTTGATTTCGGAGCCAAAGACCAACGTCCCATCAACCACCGTGTAAAACAGCGGGCGGATGCCAACCCGGTCGCGGGCCATAAACAGCACACCCTGCCCATCGTCGCCATCCGGCTGCGATCGTCGATCCCAGATTGCAAACGCGAATTGGCCGTTCAGGTACTCGACGCAGCCCGATCCATATTGCTCGTAAAGATGGACGATCACCTCGGTATCGGACGCCGTGGCAAACCGGTGTCCTTGCGCCTCCAACTCGGGGCGCAGTTCCACGTAATTAAAGATCTCGCCATTAAAGACGATCCAGACTGTTTCATCCTCGTTGGCAATTGGCTGGGTGCCGGTATGGAGGTCGATGATGCTCAAGCGGGCGTTGCCCATGCCGATATCACGATCGCGATAGATGCCAAACTCGTCCGGGCCACGATGGCGAATCAGACTCAGCATCCGTTCCAAAAGGGGCTGCTCGATCGAATGGGTAGAACTCGAATTGTAGACGCCAATGATCCCACACATACCTTTATTTTAATCCCGTCTTGATGATTTTGCCGTTTCTGACCGGCAGACTGTCCCGGAACTCGACGTATTTGGGGACCATAAAATCTTCGAGGTGAGCGCGGCAGTGGCGCAAAACGTCCTTTTCATCCAGCTCGACGGGGTGTCCGGCATCGCCACGATGTTCTGTATCGCCGCGATGTTCTGTATCGCCCCCGACAACGACAAACGCCTTGACCGCCTGCCCCAGAATCGGGTCGGGCACGCCGATGACTGCCGCCTGGATCACGCCCGGCAAGCTATACAGCACGTTCTCGACTTCCTTGGGTGAGACCTTTTCCCCCCGGCTTTTCAGCACGTCGTCCTTGCGGGCGACAAAGTAGAGATAACCTTCCTCATCCATCTTGAAATAGTCGCCGCTGTAGAGCATACGCTCACCCGGCGTCGGGCCAGGACGGTAGCATTTCGCCGTTGCCTCTGGTTTTTCCCAGTATCCACGCATCACGTGCCCCCCTCGGATCACCAGCTCGCCGATCTCTCCCGGCCCGACGCGCTTGCCATCCTCGTCTTCGACCCAGACTTCGGTGCCGGGGATGGCGATACCGACCGAGCCGGGCCGCACGTCGAGCTGGTCGGGCGGCAGGTAGAGCGTACGTTTGCATTCAGTCAGGCCGTACATGGAATAAAGCGTGGCCCAATAAAATTTTTTTCGGATCTGCACAATGTGTTCGGGGGGCAGCGCTGCCGCCGTGTTGGTCAGGTAACGCAAAGCACTCAGGTCGTAAGGAGAGAGATCCATCTGGAGCAAAATGGCAAAAACAGTGGGCACGCCGGGAAAACCGGTCACCCTTTCGGCAGCCATCGTTTTAAGGATCGCCGCCGGGTAGGCAAAAGACTTTTCCAGGACCAGCGTGCCGCCAAAGCGAAAGACCATCAACAACTGGTAAAGCCCATAGTCGAACGACAGCGGCAGGACATTGATCACAATGTCGTCCGGCGTGTTCTCCAGGTACTGGATGATCGAAGCGGAGGCAAAGACGACGTTGTTGTGTCCCGACATCACCCCCTTGGGATCGCCGGTGCTGCCCGAGGTGTAGATCAGGCAGGCCAGATCTTGATCGATCGTCGGGCAGGCCGGGCGGCTGTCGGGGTAAGCAGCCAGCAGTTCATCAAAGGCATGCAGCGACGCCTTTTCAACCGTCACTGTTGCAGCTCCGGCGCCGGCCAGCACGACAAACTTGAGCGAGGGAACGGCCTGGCTTATCTCGGCAGCCAGGGCAGCGTTTCGGGCCGTCGTGATCAGGGCCGTCGCCCGGCAGTTGTTGAGAATGTAGGCCAGCTTGTCCTCCTTGGTCGTCGGATTGACGACGACAAACGTCGCCGCCGCCTTGAGAATGCCAAAAATGGCGACGACCGTCTCGACTGAATTGGGCATATAGATCGCCACCCGGTCGCTTCGTTCGACACCGTGAGCAGCCAGCGCGTGAGCCAGTTGATTGGCCTGGGCCTCAATCTCAGCATAGGTCAACCGCCGGCGATCGCAGATCAGCGCCGTTTTATCCGGAAAGCGCCCGGCACTGGTTTGCAAAAAATCCTGAACCAACATGCTCTCGTTCCCTCCTGAACTGTCCCAATCAACCACACTTGCGACGAATGTATGCCGCCAACCGGGCCACCGAATCGAAATTCTCGGGCACAATCTCGTCATCCTGTACGGACAGCGGCTGGTCCTGCCCGTCCCGGAACGTTTCCTCGACAAACATGACCAATTCCAACACGCCGGTCGAATCGATGATCCCCTCATCCAAAAACGACGCATCGTCGGGCAAGTTGTACCCGTTGTCGCTGAACAGAAAATTCTCGGCAACATATTGTTTGATCTGATTTTCAATCGACATAAAATACTATACTCCTCTTTATTCCTTCATCTTGAATCACCCAAGGTAGGTGCAGGCCTCGTCTATCCGGCAGCCACAAGGACCGCCCCTACCTGGATATTACTTGCTATTCACCATGATGAATGGCAGATATACCGTGCTGCCGGCCGAGTCTGAGATCGAGATCGTTGCGGTCGCATTCAGGTCGCCGCCCGGATCGGCAATTGGGGCCATGATCTGGGCCTTGTTTTTGACGATCGACATCGGTTCCAGGTTAGAAGCGATAACAGCGGTCAGGGTAATGATCCCATGCTCGCCCACATCCATAGAGCTTACCGTCCACACAAACGTGGTCCCCGGCTCGAGTACAACGGCGGCGCCGGCGTTTCCAACGACCGCGGGATTCCGCAGTTTGGCAGGCATCAGATCGGTGATCACGACATTCACGGCAACGTGAGGGCCGTCGTTGGTAAAGGCCAAGGTATAGGTGATCGTATCGCCGGCATGCCATTCCGCCCCATCGGGCACGACCACCTTGCTGATCCGCAAACTGTTGAGCGCATCCGTAACCGTGAGCACGGCGGTGGCGCTGAGGGGATGGGTATTGTTGGCAAGCGGAGCGGTGATCTCGGCCGTATTGCGGATCACCGATCCCGGCTCCAGGTCAGTGTCAACGATCCCGGTCAGGGTGATGATGCCACCCTGTCCCACGGCCAACTGATCCACCGTCCACACAAAACTCGTCCCGCCAACAAGCGTGAGCGCCGCGCCGCTGCTGCCGACCACCGTGGGATTGAGCAGTTCACCCGGCACCAGGTCGGTGATGACCACGCTGTTCGCGAGCTGCGGCCCCCAGTTGGTAAAGGTCAAGGTGTAGGTAATCGTGCCCCCCAGGTGCCAGCTCTCGGCAGATGAGACCGATTTGACGATCTCTAGGCCGGCATATCCCGTGTAAGCGTCGGGGATATCGCCGGCTTGATCCTGCTGATCCTCATTCCCCGCGTCTCCCAACCCTTCATCGGCCTGATCTGCGGTGTGGCTCCAGAGATACCACAAGAATCCATCTACCGGCTCCTGCATTACGTGCAGGTACAGTGCATCCATCTCATCTACCGTCGGCATTCGCAGATTCCGCCAATGGGCTGCATTCGCAAACGTCTGTCCGAGAAACCACACTTCGGCATCGGGATCGGACGCACCGACCCAAGCCAGATTGGATTGCACGACCGGCAGCACCATGTCTTCTTCATAGACCGGGTCTATACAGAGGGTAGTGGTAGGCGGGTCCACGTCGTGCCCACAGCTAAAGGGATAATACCAGATCATACAAAAGTCGCACATGCCATCGCTAAAATCGAAATCCGGCCTGCGGACGTCCCAATAGGGTATATCGCCCATATAATGCGCGATCTTGAGGCTGGGCGCAACACCTTTCATATGTGTGTAAAAGTCATTCAGTTCCTGGCTACTGATTTGGGCACCCGGTTCCAGTGGTTCATGCAGACCAACAAAGCCTATCAGCGCAGGATGGCCGTATACCACGTCAAGAAAGTCTTCTAGCGCAGTATAGTCGAACGTTGTATCATCAGGATCGTCGGGCTCGCCAGCGCTGTACGTGGTATTGGGCCACAGGTAAGCGATGACGTCAATACCGACTGTTTCCGCCGCGTCGAGGAAATGCAGCCAGTCCTCCTCGTCGGCAGTTCCCCGCAATGCGTCAGGAAAAGTCTGGATAACGGTGTTGAATCCCAGATTCTTGACCTCCGTCAGTGCCGCTTCCATCGCATCGATGTCAGCCTGGTCGTCCCAGACGCTAGGCGCCGTGTCGTACAGGTAAACAGTTCCATAGCGTGCAGGCTCGTACAACGTGGTCGCAGACCCGGCCCGCTCCGAGAGACCCATCACGGCAAACAAGGCAACGATCCCCAGGATGCAGGCCGTTGTTATTCCCCAAATTTTCGTTCTGTTCTCGTTCATCATTTTTCCTCCACACAACCCTTTCTAAAGCATTGACGGACCAGGGCGTATGCTATCGCCCCCCGCGAAAGGCCTGCACTGCATCGTCAATGAACTGCACAAATAGGGGGCCGATGGTCTCGTTCGCCAGTTGGTTGGGATGTGAGTCCGGTTTCTCGCGATCGAGTTGATACGCCGCGCGCAGCGTATTCTCGTCCGGATCGGCCAGCAGATCAAAGAAATCAAACACAAACACGTTCTTGTGGCCACGGCCCGCCAGGTAGGCGTCGGACTTGAGCCAATCGGCAATCGCCCGCGCCCGCCGCGCCTCTTCCCCGTTGGTTTGGCGAGGATGCAATGGTGGAGAAGTGACAAGAATAAAAAGTCGATCGGGATGTTGGTCCATCACGTCGCGCATTTGCAGGTACCAGGTTTGAAACTGCTCTTGCATTTCGTCGCTTTTGATCGCGCTGTTTGGAAAGCACGACTTGAACACAACGATCTCGTGCTGCAGCAAGCGGCTAAACGCATTCGTAGGTGGATCGGTAACCGGCTGTGAAAACAGCTTGACCAGGCCATCGACGTCGGTGTTGCCGCGGCCCAGCGCGCCTGGAATACGATAGTGCGCCCCGGTAAGCGTGCCATCGGGGCGCGTCAACCCAATGTCATTATAGTCGTGATCCCAGAACTGGTAGCCCCGTTCGGTGAGCAATGCGCGCACATTGCCTTGAACGATCAAACCGCGCCCGGTGGAATGATGCAGAAAAATGACGTTGGTATAGCCGCCCCGCTCAGCAGCAGACACCGGTTGGTCATAAACCGGCTCGGTTTGGTCATAAACCGGCATCGTCACGACGGCAAACACCCTGTTGAACGCCCCCCACAAGCGCGGTCCAATCATAACCATTCCTGCTCCAACCAAAACAAGACCGACGACGACGATTCCAACTCGGATAAACCGAGTTTGCAGGTATCTCGTATTCATTTCAATACCAGTGCCAGATAAACCTTGTATGGATAATCAATGGCCAACTCGATCGGCGCTGCCGTCACCTGCGCTTCAAACAAGCCGACCACTTGGAGCGTATGGTCACCAAACAATGGATGAGGCAAGACGGACAGGGTCAGCGTAGAAGACCCACCCGGGACAACCGGACTGCTGCTCCAAGCCGCTTTTACACCCGCATTCCCGATCCCGACAACGTCAAGGTTCACCGGCTGGCTAAAGCCATTGACACCGCTGAGCACAACCGTATAAGACACGGCCTCGCCTGGTTTTGCCGTGCGGATTGTGGGAGAAATATCCAGCGTAAAACTCGTCGTCAACGAAGCGACCACCAGATCGATGCCCGCAGTTGCCGTGAGCGCGCCCGTCGAACCGGCAACGGTCATCGAATAGACACCGGTCGGGGCCGAGACCGCCGTCTCGATCGCGAGTCTGCTGCTGCCCGGCGGCACGGCAGGGTTGGGATCAAAGGACACGGTCGCACCGGCAGGTGCGCCTTCCAGGGCAAGCGCGATCGGTTCCACAAACCCATT
>JAFGJF010000530.1 GCA_016929205.1 Anaerolineae bacterium | reverse complement strand
TCACTCCAGCCGCCGCCGCGCAGCCCGCGTTCTTCGCCGGTCGTCGGTCCGGTCGGGTTTTGGTCCGGCGAACTGGCGTAATAGCTCCGGCCATACCAATCGAGCACCCATTCCCACACGTTGCCGATCATATCGAGCCCGCCGTAAGGGCTGGCTCCAGCAGGGTAACTGCCCACAGGCGCGGTGCGCGCGTACCCATCATCTGAATCCGCATCCTGCCAGTCGATAAAGCAGTTGGCATCGCAAAAGTTCAGCTTGGAGCCGTCAAACGAATCTCCCCACGGATAAACGAGCCCGTCTGTTCCTCGCGCCGCCTTTTCCCACTGCGCCTCGGTTGGCAACTGCCGTCCGGCCCATTGGCAGTAGGCGTTTGCGTCGTCCCAGCCTATCTGGACGACCGGGTGATCGTCCAGCCCGTCGATGCTGGTGATCGGGCCTTGGGGATGCTGCCAGTCTGCGCCGGTCACTTCTTTCCATTGCGTTCCGACCAGTACCCAAGCCCAACCTCGGGCTTGGGCGCCGGTTTCATAGCCGGTGTCAGACACAAAGCGCGCAAACATTGCGTTGGTGACTTCGGTCTGGTCGATCCAGAAAGCATCGAGATACACCGTGTGCTGCGGTTTTTCATCGTCCTGCGCGTCTTGACCGGCGTTGGGTGAGCCCATCAGAAACTCGCCAGCCGGGACGTAGACCATAACCATTCCGTCTTGTTCGGATATGTGCGTAGAACCAAGTCCCAGCGTTGGTGTGAGGGTAGGCGTTGGTGGCAATAGCGTCTCCGTCGGTGTCGGGGTTGACGTGGGCGGCATAGTCGCTGTTGGCATTGGGGTCAGCGTCGGCGTCGCAGTTGGGAGAGGAGTAGGTGTTTCTACCACCAGAGCGACTGTGGTCACGGTAGCGGTCGGCGCGGGTTGGGTGGCCGTCGCTTCCGCAAGCGCAGCCGGATTCAGCAGCTTGGGCAGGATTAGGATGCCAGCGACGACGATGGCGGCGAGCAAGACGAGCGAGACGGTCGCGATGATCGGCCAGATCGATCTTGACCTGGCGGTGGGCAGCGCGACACCGCCAGGCGGCGTTTGTCCGTAGATCGGCTGTGCTTGGGGATAGGGTGTAACACCCCCTGGCGGCGTTTGTCCGTACGGATAACCGCCCTGCGGGGGCGTCTGAGCGGCTGTGATCGCATCTCCCTAGGGAAATGGAGGCACGACAAAGGAATCGGCGCGCAGCATCGCCATTTCGAGATCGTTGACCAGGTCGCCTGCCCATTCGTACCGTGCGCTCGGGTCTTTGGCCATCGACCGGCGTATCACTGCATCGATCTCGGGCGCTGTCCCTTCCGGCAACGTTAACACGGGCGGCGTTTCCATAATATGAGCCATCAGCATCGCATGCGGGGTGGGCTTTTCAAAGGGAACCTTGCCGGTCAGCATATGGTACACTGTGACGCCAAGAGAATAGACGTCGGTGCGATGGTCGATTGCGTCCCCTTTGGCCTGTTCGGGCGACATATAGTCCGGTGTGCCCATAATGAACCCGGTGCGGGTCAGCCGGCTGCCGCCCGCTACCTGGACGAGGCCGAAATCCATCAGGGTGACGTGATCGTTTCTTGCCGGATCGATCATAATGTTGCTGGGCTTGATATCGCGATGGATCATGCCTTTGCTATGTGCGTAATCCAGTGCGTTGGCGATCTGCCTGACGATGTTGAGCACGCGCTCCTGCGACAGCCTTCCCGTCTGTTCCAGCAGTTGAGAGAGCGTCATTCCCTCCAGGTACTCGGCGACGATATAGTGAGTCTCGCCCTGGCTGCCAACGTCATAGATGACAATCACGTTGGTGTGGTGGAGCGCAGCAGCCGACCGTGCTTCGCGCAGGAATCGTTTTACCAGGTCGATGTCGTCGGTCAGTTTGGGCGACAGCACCTTGAGCGCTACATAGCGTTCGAGGTTGGGCTGGTAGGCCTTGTACACCGTGGCCATACCGCCTTTGCCCAATTCTTCGATGATCTGAAATTGCCCCAGCGTTTCGCCAACAAAATCCATGGGTGATCCTCTCTCCGATCAAGCTCTTTTGAATCAAGTATACCATGCACAGCGTCGTCTGAATACGACAAGAGTCGCACTTGACGACCGCTTTGTGTTGCCCACTTGGCGAAACATTTTTGCGCGCGCGTGCGTACAGGTGTATAATGCAAGCAAATGCTTGCATACATCATCGACAGGGTCTATCCTCCAAGATCGTTGTTTGCAATGGGAACCATTGCCTGGGCACAAATCTTTCCGAGCGGCCAAGTCCTGCTCGTATAAAGATCAACGGAGGAAATCTATGAGTGAGGAGCAAGCTCTGATGACCCAGATCATTCTCTTGAACGGCGGGCCGCGCAAGAACGGCAACACGATGCAGATCGCCCAGTGGGTGGCGCAGGGAGCCAGAGATGCAGGGGGGAGGTGGAGATCATCCACCTGATCGACTATCGCATCGAACACTGCCGTGGCTGCGAGGTGTGCGGGCACACCGGCCAATGCGCGATCCGCGACGATCACCAGTCGATCTGCCAAAAGCTGGAGCGGGCACAGGGGGTGATCATCTGCTCTCCGGTGTTTGGCGGCTTTTACAGCGCAATTCTGAAAACCTTTTACGACCGGCTGACCTGCACGCTCGGTTTTTCGGGGCGATTCAATCACCTCTGCACGGTTGCCATTACCACGGCCAAGTACGATTTTCGGGTCAAGACGGCCAAAGACATGGCCACGCTCAGCAGCAGTTGGCGCGGGTCGGGACACATCACCGGCTATATCCACAAATCGGTGCTCGATACCGGGAAAAGCCGTATCGTCACCCTGACCCCACAAAACAGCCCCCGGTTGTACGCGTCGGCGCTCAAGATGGGCGCAAAACTGGTCGATGACATTCGTCAAGGGAGGCGGGATGACCTGCCGCTGCCGGTCAGGCTGTTGTTCAAGTATCTCGTGCTGCCCGGCATCGCCAAAATTCTGATCAACCACCGTGATCAGGCCGAGTTCCTGTATCAAACGATGAAGCGGCAAGGGATCATCACCGATCGGCTGCTCCAAAAGCACGCCAGGCATATGGCCAAGATTGCCGCTGATGGAGAATGCAAAACGCTTGAAAAGATCATTATGCGGAAATGAGGTGACCATATGAAGTTCTTGATTCCTGTTTTTTCAGCGCCGGCCGGCACCTGGGGCGGGCTGACCCGCGTGATTGCCGTCGCCGAGGCGGCCCGCGCGGCCGGGCACGAGATCGCCTTTTGCGCCGCCGGATACCTGGAAGAAGCCCTGCAAAAACGCGGCTACCGGGTCTACTCGACGCCGCGGACGACGATGTTCGGGCTGCCCAGACCAATTTCGCGCCTGATCGAGGAACGTTCGCAGCACGCTTCGCCGCCGGTCAAGCCCGGCAGTTCGATCGGCAGCATCTGGCTGGTGCTGCTGCTGGCGACGGGAATGGCCAGCCCGCGCCATATTCGCTGCCTCGTTGCAGCCGAGATCGAGGCCGTCCGGGATTTCCGGGCCGAGGCACTGTTCACCGACCTCGATCCCGGCGCATACCTCGTTGCGGCAGTCGCTGGTCTGCCGCTGGCGGCGACGTACGCGCACATCGCCACCCACGGCAGCGGCTCCTTGCCCTGGAAGCTGGCCCGCCGG
>JAFGJF010000529.1 GCA_016929205.1 Anaerolineae bacterium | reverse complement strand
TCGCCACTCTGCGCTCGCCATCGCCGTGTTTTTCCATAATCGTGCGCATATCTTCGACGTGGCGGAAGCAAAAGAACCGTTGATCGCCATAGGGAAGACCGGGTTCGGCCATCAGTTCATCGGGCGAGAGTTCCGGTGGAGCCTTGAATCCGGCGGCGTGCAAGCCGATCAGGTCACAATAATTCTGGAAACCGGCCTGGTACATACGATCCAGGTAGATATCGTCCGGCATCGCGAGTTCGTTGTTCGTGCCGGTCGGGGTGAGCCCGGCGCTGATCACGAGCGCATTGGGATCCGCTTCTTTGATGCGCGTGTAGGCGATCTGCAACAGTTGGGTATATTCTTCCGGGTTGGGCGGTTTGCTTCCCCACTCGCGGGCCAGGTTGGGTTCGTTCCAGATCTGGTAGGCGTGGATTTTGCCCTTGTAGCGGCTGGCTATGGCAAAACAAAAGTCGCCAAAGTCCGCATAATTGGCTGGCGGGCCGTTTGGTTCGCCGCGCCCGGTCCAATGCGGCGCGCGGTCGAGACGGGCCAGGACCTTGATCCCATATTCGTTGGCATGGTTTACGACCTGATCGGACTGCGTCCAGTTGAATGCGTCCTTGCCGGCGCCTTCGATGTCAACCCAGGCAAAAACCTGTTTGACCCAGCGAAAGCCCATGTCTTTGATCAAGCCCAGATCGCGTGTTGCCACTTCGGGCCGCCACCACAAAAACGCCTGGATGCCATAGTCTGGCGACGTCATCAATGGATCTTGCTCCTGTGCGGGAGGCGGTGTTGGTTCAGATGCCTTTTCAGGTGTCGCGGTAGGGAGTGCCTCTGCCGATTCAGGCGTGTTCGTAGGCACGGCAAGCGTGGCTGTATTCTGAGCCTGAACGACAACCGTCGCGGTTTCAGTCCACGGAACCGGGGGTGGCACGGTTTCTTTTTTCTGGCAGGCTGGCAATCCAAGCGTGGCGATAATCAGGATCAAAGTGATGATGTTCCTGATCCCGGCCCTTTTAGACAGTGATCTGTTTTTCATTGATTTCCCTCAAAAGTCGCTTGCTTGGCTCTTTTCAGTGATCAAGGGAAAGAAACCAGGTTTTTGTCAAAAACCTGGTTTCTTATCGATGAATCCAAGTCATTGAGAAGCCAAGCTCGTAATACAACAAAGAGCATGAACCTTGGTTCATGCTCTTGTCATTTGGATAAACGATGTCCTTACTTGGGCATATTTTGCAGTGCAGTGTAGGCCGGTCTTGGCGACCAGTCGCCGCGCACAATGCCGTATTTGGCCATTTCGTTTGCTGCGCCGACGGTAGGCCAGAAATTGAGATTCCACAAGAACATGACGCCTGCGTGTCCCCAGCTTTTTGACCAGGTATAAGCACGCACGATATAGTCAGCTTGCTGCTGCTGGTTGATATCCTGCGAAAACTCGTAGCCTGGGCTGGGGCCAACACCCATCCCATCGGTTGTTGCCCAGCCAAACTCGGTCGCCCAGACGCGTTTGTTTCCATCCCCGTTTGCTGCCATAATGTTATAGTAATCCACCATAGTGTTGTTGAAGAAAAAGCTGGGGTGATCGTCGTAGCCACGGGTCGGGTCGAAATCACCACCTCTATAGTAGATGTCAGGCGGGTTCGCGTAGCCGCTGGGATGCGCACCAACTGCGTCACAATAGAACTTGAGCCCGGCGTTGTACATCTGTTGCAGATAGGTGCGGTCGTCGATGGCCCATTGCCCGTCATTGATGCCGGTGGGCGTCATCGCGCCGCTGATCACCTTGGCATTGGGGTCGGCAGCCTTGATCGCCTGGTAAGCACCCTTGAGCAAGCGGACATAGTCAGCGGCACTTAGCGGCGCACCTTCCCACTCGCGTTTCAGGTTCTGCTCGTTCCAGACCTCATAAGCGCCCACACGGCCTTTAAAGTGAGCGGCCAGCGCGCCCATAAAGTCGTAAAAATCTTGATAGTTGTCAGGTGGGCCGTCGCCGGTCTTGCCACCGCGCGCCCACATCGGCGCGGCAACGACGCTAAACATGACATTGATTCCGCTTGACCTGGCTTGATCGACGAGGGTATCCAGGCTCTTAAAGCCGTAATCCCCCTTGGCGCCCTCGGTATGCTGCCAGCGGACCTGCTGTTTGAGCCAGCCAAAGCCCAAGCCATTGATCATTTGCATTACTTGGGCTGAACCGTTGGGTGCGTGTACCTGAACGCCATAGCCAAAGCCGGTGTTGCTGGGCGGTGGTGCGGATCCGCCAGAACTGGTGGTGGTGTTGCTTGCCGCTTTGGTTGGCTGTGGTGCCGGCGTAGGCACCGTTGGTGCCTCAGTTTGCGCGATCTGGGCGATCGCGACACTGAGCGTCACATAGTCCAGGCTGATCCAGGCTTCCGTGCCGTCCGGCGTGACGATCTTGATCCAGGTGCCGGCGTCGTTTTTGCCCAAGATTGAAAGTGCGTCACCTTGGCGCACCTGGCCCAGTCTGGCAAAGTTCGTGCCGGGGCCGCTACGCAGGTTGAGCACATTGCTGGTAACTGTCGCGGTTTGATTGGTCTCGACCTTGGTTGGTTCTGGGGTCGGCGTTGGGTCCGGCTCCGGGGTCGACGTTGGGTCCGGCTCCGGGGTCGGCGTTGGGTCCTTTTCTGTCTCAGGTGTTTTGGTTGGTTCCGGCTCCGGTGGCACAATGCCTTCGCCGACCAGCAGCTCGGTCCGGCCTTCCACCGTCGTGGTTTTGCCAAGGTCAGAAGAGACAGCCGCGACGATCTGGTATGTGCCGGTATCCTTGGGCGTTGCCCAACCTAGTTGCGGCTCGGCGAGTGACGTGGTCAACTGGTCAACGACATTACCTTCTTGATCGGTGATCGTCCACACGACAGAGAACTGGTCGGTCATTTCAGGAATGGTCAGGGTGTGGTATTCGTGGATCACCTGCCACACTTGCTCGTCGTTGCCATCGTCAAAAAGGTTCTGGAAGGACACACCGTGCAAATTGTACAGGGCAATGCGCTTGAGCTTGTATGCGATGCTGGCCGCGTTTTCGAGCCAGACGGTGTGCTCTTGGCCGCGATCGTCGTGATAGCGGAACCAGTAGGTATGCGCACCCTCATCGTACATAATGCTGGAGCCGCCGTCTCCTGTTGTCAGCGCAAAGACAACGTGTTCGCCAGCGTTGACGGCCTCTCGTCCACCCTCAATGATCACGTTGGCGAATGGCGCCATCGCTTCCGCATAGGTGACGTATAACGGGTTGCTGCCTTTTCTGTCTACGCTGCGCGTAGAGAGTATAAATTGCAATTTGTGGCGGTGAATGCGGCTGGTCGCCCAATCGATCAACTGATCCATCATACCGCCCGGCACGTAGGCCTGTGGATCGGGAATGCTGGGAATCTTGATCACGTCTACAGACTTGCCCAGGGCATCCCAATCGAAAACCCCGGTATCCCACTGATCGTATGCGATCTGTCGCGGGTATTCGACACGCACGCCCAACGTTTTCCCTTGTTGGTGCAGTTCGTTCGCCAGCAGGGTGGCAAATTCATTGAACGCACCGCGCAAGACGGGGTTGATGGCACGGTAGTCAAGTTCGATGCCTGAATAGGCATTTGTGGTGACGGCCTGGACGATGGCATTGATGTGTGCCTGGCGCAGCGTTGCGTCGATCAGCAGATTGTCGACCAGGTCATTGCGAATCGCCTCACCTTCTTGCCAGTTTGACAGGATTGGCACGATGTCAAAGGGCGCGTCACTGTTGAGTTCGATTTGGGGAGTACCGAGGATCTGTCCATCATCGCCCAAAACAAAGGTGCGCGGGTTGAGTTCAACAATCACGCCTTCGGCTGCTTCTGGCACGGACGCGTCTGTCAGGTCTGCCGAGATGACAGGGGGTAGAATGCGTGTCTGGGCCACGACAAAATCAAGTTGCTCTGTCAGATTGTCCAATTCGGCAATGACGACGTCTTCTTCGGCGATCACGCGGCTGGGCAGCCACGTCCATCCGCTTCCCGTCCATCCATACATATCAAGCGTTTCATAGGGAAGTGAATCATTGGGAATAGGAACGGTCAGGATTGCCGCGGTTGGTAAGTCGCCGCGCAACGCAAGGCGGTAAACAGGGCTCTTGATATCGAGGTAGGTTGGTGCGGCGGCGGCAGCGTCGACCAGATCTTCGTCCGCCGTGCCTTCCAGAAAATCGGAACGAGGTATCGATGAGAGTTTGGCTTTCAAACGCCCACGCATACCCTCTGGCAAGACCGTAAACTGGGTGCCATCCGGGTCCATTACAGACCAATAGTCTTCTCCCAATGTAGCATATCCCCCCTCCACGACACGCTTTCCCAAAGAGATTGGAGGAAGCCATAATGCACTCGTAACAATGACGGCGATGAGAACAAGATTGATGATCAGGGCGCCTAGGCGGCTTTTCATAAAGCCACGTTTGGGCTGATCTATTTGTATTTCTTGACTACTCATGAGCTTTAGTTCTGCTCCTTTCCATTTTTATGCCCGCCCCACAAAAAAAACAGTCCGTATTTCGTGCCTTCTTTTTATCGGTCGGGCCCGTATCCTCCGCTAAAGGTTGGTCTGGTTCGGGATCATTCGCATCCGAAAACTGAATCCGCCCAAGCGGAAGAGCATCCAGGGGCCGCAGTGTGTGCCGGCACACGTTGACCTCTCCTCCTTCAGACAGCCTGGAAACAATTATTCTAGCACAAGTGGGGGTTTTTAGCAAAAACCAAACGGGGGAATGGGATCACCATCTCGTTGGGCAGCTTTGGGATCAACTTGTTTGCTTCTCAGGATAGGGCATGCTATAATCAAAACCATCATTTATACAGAACCAGATAGTATAGAAGTAGGGTCGGGGAATGGTGGTTGAAAGGTCTCCTGGATTCGGCAATTCCAGCGATAATGCGGCCGAATCGCGCGCTGCTTTTGACGCGCAAGTCAGCGCCTGGGACGATTACACAAACACACCTCTGGGGCGGCTGCGACAAGATCTGACCATGTCCCATTTGACACAGTATCTGGATTCACCCTTTCGTGCTTGGAATGTCTTGGATGTGGGGGGCGGGACGGGGAGTTATGCACTGCCCTTGGCGAAACAGGGACACCGAGTCTGGCTCTTGGATTTTTCAGCCCAGATGCTGGCTACGGCTCGGCAAAAGGCCAGGCAACTCGATTTTTCCTTGATCGATCGCATCGATTTTTGCCATGCATCTGCTCAAGACATCCCCAGTCTTTTTAGCCCCGATCACTTTGACCTGATCCTGTGTCACACCCTCCTAGAGTATGTCTCTGAGCCTTGGGAGATTCTCCAGGGTCTGAGCACTGTGCTCCGGCCTGGTGGGCTGCTTTCTCTTTTGTTTGTCAACCCTTTTGCCGCTCCCTTGCGCTGGGCATTGGCCAAAAAAGATCTGGAAAAGGCGCGCTTGGCCTTGAGTGAGCAAGTCTCCACGGCGGACCTTTTTGGTCTGCCTCGCCGTACTTTTACGACAGAAAGCATAAAAGAGGCTGTAGCCCGGTCAGGTATACACGCCGTAGACGAGTACGGCATCCGCATTTTTGCCGACTATGTGCCTGTCGAGGAACTGGCCGATCCGGTTTTTTATGCGCGTTTGTTGGCACTAGAGACCGCTGCCAGCGCTCTTTTTCCCTACAAGCTGATTGCTCGATATAACCATCTCGTCGGAATCAAGACGAAACCGGCGTAAGAAAAATCATTACCATACCGTCTAGCTAAAAAGGGGCCAGGAATATGGGATTTTCTGTTGGCATTGGATTAACCAACGACTGCAATCTGAACTGCGCTCATTGTTACCGTCCTACAGACCAAATTTACCAGCTTGCGTTGGCCGAAATCAAGACGATTTGCCAGTATCTTCCCGTCGATGCGATGGGAATGGGCACAGGTGAGAACAGCCTGCACCCTCAGTTCCTAGAGATTGTATCGTATCTGCGCGATCAGGGCATCAAGTTGACGATGGCCTCCAACGGTTACAGCCTGAATACGATCCCCGATGAATACCTGCGCGCGTTTCACGATGTGGAGGTCTCGATCGATTTTCCGACCGAGCAAGAGCAGGATATTTTCCGAGGACGGGGCAACTGGCAGGCTGTCCATATGGCCATAGAACGGTGCCGGAAACTGGGGATCGAGGTTTCTATTCTGGCTACGATGATGAGCACTAACTATGACAAGATGAGCCAGATGGTCGGATTGGCGCGCTCGGTGGGAACGAACCTGCGAGTCAACGTCTACCAACCGGTCCAAACTGACAGCTTTAGACTAAGCTACGAGCAGTTTTGGCAAGGGTACCGGGGGCTTTTTAGTTTGGGCCAGCTCGTGAGCTGCAGCGAGCCCGTGGTAAAGGCTGTTCTGGGGCAAACCCCTGTTTTTTCGCCGTGTGGCAGTCATAGCATTCGCTTTACGCCTCAGGGCCGGGTCATTCCCTGTGTGTATTGGCCCGGCGGGACTCTGACCATCGCCGACGTACCTCGTTTGGGCGAAAAAATCCTGGATACGTCCGAATTCCAGCTTGCGCGTCAGGTGCCTGGATCGGCGAAGGATTGTCCTTGTCAGGGGGGCTGTGCCAGCCGTCGAGCCTTGACGGGCCAACTGAACCGCCATGATGAATATTGCCCTTGGGTGCGGGGGGATGAGATCCACCTGGAGGTAGAGATGGCTCCGCTGAAGGATCTGCCCCGAGGCAAAAACGTGTGTACGACGATCGTGGTGTGACGATTTGGGAGACGCTATGGACCACAAACCCTGGAAGACCGTCAGCAGTCGGCCCATCTATCAGAATCCGTGGATGAGTCTGCGAGAGGACATCGCCGAGATGCCCAACGGGCGCACGACTCTCTATGGTGTCGTTACATTTGGCGACTGCGTGGGCGTGGTGCCCTTTCTGGATGACGACCGGATTCTTTTGGTCCGCCAATATCGCTACGTCCAGCAAGATGCGCGGTGGGAGATCCCGACCGGCGGTGTCAAGGAGGGCGAATCGCTTCAAGATGCGGCCCAACGGGAACTCGAGGAAGAGATAGGATACCGGGCCGGACAGTTGACCCGGGTCAGCAGCTATTACACTTCCAAGTCCATTTGCCGAGAGACGGCTCATCTGTACATTGGGCATAACCTTGCTCCGGCGCGGCGTCCTCCTGATGAAACAGAGTTTATCGAGATTGCTGCGTTTTCCTTTGCCAAAGCGTTACGGATGGTCATCGACTGCGAGATTATGGACAGCATGAGCGTGATCGCCCTTTTCCACGCAGCACGTCTGCGCAAGGAGTTTGAATGAGCATTGCCTCGATTATCCCTGCTCTAAACGAACAGGAATCGCTGCCCCGGGTAATAGCCGAGGTGCCTCGTGAGCTGGTAGACCGGATCATTGTGGTAGATAATGGCTCTACAGACCGTACGGCGGATGTGGCACGGGCAGCGGGAGCCGAGGTGGTTCGGGAGGAACGGCGAGGGTATGGCTATGCCTGTGCCGCGGGTGCGGCTGCTGCGGGAACGGCGTTCGATGTGCTCGTTTTTATGGACGGCGATGGCAGCGACAATGCCAACCAGATGCAGACGCTGGTGGCGCCAATCAAGTGCGGCGAGGCCGACCTGGTCCTTGGTTCGCGCGTGCTCGGGCCGGCAGCGCGCGGGGCGTTGCTTCCTCACCAGCGTCTGGGCAATGTTCTGACCACGGCATTGGTTCGTCTGCTCTATGGCCAACGTCTTACCGACTTGCCACCGTTCAAAGCCATTCGCCGACCGGTGCTGGACGAATTGAGTATGCACGAGATGACCTATGGCTGGACCGTCGAAATGATCGTCAAATGCGCCCGGCACGGATATCGTATCGTCGAGGTGCCGGTTGCTGCACGATCGCGTATCGGCGGGCGATCCAAGGTCAGCGGCACAATCAAGGGAACGATCCTGGCTGCGTATTACTTGTTAGGGACGACGATCAAGTACGCTTGGAGAGACTGAATGGCTAACCGGAGCCCGTTCGCTGAAAAACTGCCACGCGATCTCTATGTCGAGGTCACAAACCGCTGCAACTCGCGTTGCCAGACCTGTGTTCGCACGTTTGAGCAGTTGGAGCCGCTGCGCGATCTGAGACTGCCCGAGTTCCGGGCCATTGTGGATCAATTTGACACGCTCGATCGTCTTGTCCTGCACGGGATCGGCGAGCCGCTGCTCAACGCGGAATTGATCGAGATGATCCACTATGTCCAAGTGCGGCAACCGTCCACCAGGGTGTTGTTTAACTCGAACGCCATTCTGCTCGACGAGAACTGGCAGAAGGCGCTGATTGGGGTCGGATTGGACGAGTATCGTGTTTCGCTGGATGCTGCGACTCCGGCTACGTATGCCCGGATCCGTGGGGTGGATGCGTTTGAGACTGTGGTCAGAAACGTGCGCCAGTTTGCCAGGGTGTTGCGCGGCATTGAGCGCCCTCGGCTGTCACTCTGGTGCATGGCCATGCGCGAGAATCTGGCGGAACTGCCGGCATTGCTCGATCTCGCTGCCGAGATTGGCGTGCCCGAAGTGTACGTACAGCGACTGGTTCTCATTGACCACGGTCTGGCTCAGGCAGAGCAGTCGCTCTATGGGCAGCTGCAAGCCCAAGAAGAGGCGGCCCTGGCCCAAGCTGTTGAGCGCGCGAGTACGCACGGGCTGGCCTTTCGTGCCTCCGGTTTAACTTCGCCCGAAAAGAGCTTGCGTGGTCAGACTGGCGAACCGGTGTCTTTTGCACCTATCCAGGATAGGCCCTATTCGGCCTGCTATCGACTATGGACGACGACCTATATCACGGCCAATGGCAATGTTTTGCCATGCTGTATCTCGCCGTTTTCTACAACCGACTATGCTGGCCTCATTTTGGGCAACGTATTCGACTCTTCTTTTGCCGAGATCTGGAATAGCGAAAAATATACCGCCCGGCGGGCAGCGCTCCATACCGCGCATCCGCTCCATCCTTGTGAGTTCTGTGGCGTCAACTGGACTTTGTAGGTATGCTTGTTAGGAGATTAGCTATGAATAAAAATGGGATGCGATGGTTATGGATTGCAGTTGTATTATTGCTTACGATGTTGTTTGGCGTCGCTTGCAAGGCGACACCGGAACAGGCGGTGGTTGAGCCGACGGCAACGCCCACGGCGGAGCCGACGCTGTCGCTATCTACTCCCACGGAATCCTCATCACAGCCAACGATACCCGATCCTGCCGTAGGGCAGCAACTTTGGCAAGGAAAACCATGCAGCGGCTGCCACGGTGCGGACGCCGAGGGAAGTATCGGTCCCAAGTTGGCCGGTACCGCACTGGATCTAGACCAAGTGTTGCTGCGTGTGCGCGAGGGTAAAGGGTCTATGCCGGCTTTTACGGGGGAGCAGGTCAGTGATATCGAAGTACAGCATATCTATGCCTGGCTTCGCAGTCTTGCGCCTCCTACGCCGACGCAAGAACCACCAACGCCAACGGCTACTGAAGCGGTAGCGGCGACGCCAACTGCCGCCGATGCCACCAAGCCAGCGGAAACACCGACGGCTGCGCCAACGTCCACACCAACGACCGTTCCCACCTCCACGCCAGTCCCGACGGAAACGCCGTCTCTGCCGGCGGCACCCGACCCGGCCACAGGGCAGCAAGTGTGGCAGCAAAAGCCATGTCAAAACTGCCATGGCGCCAGTGCTCAGGGCGACATCGGTCCGAAACTGGCCGGTACCGGTTTGGGCTTTGACCAGGTGTTGCTGCGGGTGCGCACCGGGGCATCGTCTATGCCGGCCTTTACGGAAGATCAGATCACTGACCTGGAATTGCAGCATATCTATGCCTGGTTACGCAGCCTGGCGCCACCTACGCCGACGCCCGTTGCCGCGCCGAGCTTTCCGACCGGCGCTCTCTTGGCCATGTGGCAGCACGTAAACGATATGAAGGTTGCTTCCGATTTTGCCAAGGACCTGCCAGAACGGCAGGCTGGCGATGATGCCGGGCGACTGGGAATCCTCAAGCAGCATGCCACGACAGCCGTCGCGCAGGGGCAAGCGGCGATAGACCAGGCCAATCAAGCCCTCAACGATATTCCCAACGAAAATGCCAAGGCTGTCATCCGGCGGGTCATCGACCAGGTCAACGTCGTGGTCAATCAGGCGAACCAGGCGTTGGGAAAAAACTCTTTTGGTGAAGCCTGGCCTCTCGCTGCCCAGATGGTGTATACGTCCCGCCTCGATGCGTGGCCGTTAGCCACCCAGGCGGTGCGCGATGCCGGTTTGGTCGGCATCGTGCGTGTCCGGGTCACCAACCAGGCCGGCAGTCCCATCGCCGGCGCATTTGTGACCGTGCTCACCGCGCACACGCCGGTGGGGGTTCGTACCAACGATGCTGGCTGGGCCACGATTGCCAACGTTGCGGCCGTTCCAGCTTTGCAGGTCAAGGCGTATGACGCCGGTTTGATCTATCATGAAGTGCACGTCAATCTCTTTCCGGGCGCGATGGCTGATGCCGGTATTGTCATTCCCGGCGCCAGCGTTGGCGATCAGACTCCGACAGTGTCCAATGCGGCGATCGAGCCATCGTCCGGGCCTGGCAACGCGGCGGTCACGTTTCGGGTGACGGCCACCGATCCGCAGGGTATGCCCAACCTGGCTGAAGACCAAATTTTTGCTTTGAATCCCGACCTGCGTGTGGCCTACATTATGCGCCACGTTGGCGGCAACCAGTATGCGGTGCAGGTCACGTTGCCCAACCTGGCCTCTGGTTTGCACACCTGGACCTTTTTTGCCGTCGATCACCAGTGCAACACGAGTAACATGTTGACGGTGCAATACAGGGTTCAATGAAACATTGTGTGATGGATACCGGACTGAAAATGGATCGAATGCGCGTGGCGGTAACGCTCTTGCTGCTGGTGATGCTGGCGGGCTGCACTGTTGGAACCACTTTGCCCGCCACCGCCGCGCGTGTGCCTACAACTGTGGGAACGGCAACGGTTTTTCCAACGGCAACGGTTGTGCTTGCGACGCCAACGCTAGAAGCCGCGGTGGGCGAGATGGATACCGAGCTTGCTGGTCGCCTGGTCTCGCGTCAAGTTGGTTCTCCCCCGGTTATAGATGGCCAAATGGAGGCTGTTTGGACTGGCGTCGAACCATTGCAGATACCGCTCACCTGGGGATTGGATAGCCCCGAACACGCATTTGATTTGGAGATGCGTGCGGTACATACCGAGCAGGCTCTCTATTTTTTTGCGCAGTGGCCTGGCGCGCCTCTTTCGGGTGGAGAGAATACGCTATTTAACAAGCTTACTCTTCATTGGCGCATTCCGGAGCCGGCGGCACATGTTCTGGATTGCACTGTCGTCTGCCATACTGCCTTTGCCGATGGGACCGGGCGCTTTGTTTACGCCAATACCGAGACGATTCCCCAGGGCGGCAGTGGGGCACTCGAAGCGAGTGGCAGTTGGGACGCCGGGACCTGGACGCTGGAATGGGGCCGCCCCCTGGTAAGCGCCAATCCTTTCGATCTGCAATTTGATGACCCGGATCAGGCTTTTTCTTTCCTGGTCAAAGTTTTTGAGCGGATTGAAGGGCGTCCGGACCCCATTTCAGATCGATACCTTTTGGTTTTCCGGCCGTAGATGCTCAGGCTAGTGAGACAAGAAGCCCGGTTCTTGATCGGGTGTGTTTGACCCGCAAAATCTGGTTTCTGATACCCTCTGAACAGTCACGTTACATTTTAAAAGGAGATCAATGTGGCAAAAAAAACGCAGAAAACGTGGATTCTCATTCTGGCAGGGGCCATTGCCTTGATACTGGCCGGTGGTTGGGTTGTCCTGCAGCCATACATCACACCGTTATACTGGGTTGTCCGTACGGCTGCCTTGCTTGGGTATCTGTGCGTCTTTGCAACTGCACTTTCCTCCCCCTATATGAAACAGTTGGTCCGTTTCTTTGGCCGCCCTTTTGTCAAAACGCATCACATCGTGGCCGTGACTGGCTTGGTGTTGATCACGGTGCATCCCCTGGCGGCGGCTTTCAATCTACGGAGCCCCGGCGTTTTTGTGCCGCGCTTTACATCCTGGATCGTTTTCTTACAATGGGGAGGGCCAGTCGCCTTTTATCTGATTGGCATTGCGGCGCTGGCTGCGTTGTTGGGCTTTACTCTTAAGCAAAAGTGGCTGCGGCAGTATTGGCGAATCGTTCATATGCTCAACTATGTGGCCTTTTTTTTGGCGACTGCCCACGCCATCTTGCTTGGGTCAGATTTCCGGTTCCTGGCTATGAAGGCAGTGGCGATCATCATGGCCCTTGTTTTGGCGGGTACGTTTGTCCAAAAACGGCTGCAGCGCCGGCCTCGTGCGAAAAAATCGAGCCGCTAAAAAGGCCCAGTTCGAGATGACACAAGACGCTCCGCATAAGGAGGGGCATTGGACCAGGCGTGGTGAGGGGTCTCTTGTTTTTCCTGCCCTGGTCACGCTCTCGATCGTGCTCTATATCATCCTGTTTTCGTGGCTCTCGATCTTGCGCCACGAGACATTCCAGTCGAATGCGATGGACCTGGGTTATACCGATCAGGTGGTATGGAACACGCTGCATGGGCGATTTATGCGCTTTTCCACCTACGAGAATGCCCTCATCGATTTGCCGCTGGACGCGTTTCGTCGCATCGATATCCTCCTTGCCTACCACGTGGAGCTGTTGCTCGTTCCTATCTCGCTTTTTTATCTGATCTACGACAGCCCTGTGACCTTGCTCGTGCTGCAAACGGCAGTCATTGGGCTGGGGGCGCTGCCCGCGTTTTGGCTGGCTCGAGATCGTCTAGGCAGTGGTTTTGCCGGCCTGGTTTTTGCTTTGGCTTATCTCCTGGCACCGGGCATAGAGGGGGCCAACCTGTCCGATTTTCACGCCGTCTCGCTGACGGCCAGTTTCCTGCTCTTTGGCTTTTATTTTCTCCAAGCGCGTCGATACCGGCTCTTTTTTGTCATGACCATCTTGAGCATGCTCGCCAAAGAGGATATTCCTCTGGTCGTGATGATGATGGGGATTTATGCCTTTATCTTTCTTCAAGAGCGCAGGATTGGCGCAGTGGTGACGCTAATGGGGTTGAGTTGGTTCTTGGTCTGCACGCAGGTGATCTTGCCCACCTATAACGGGCTCGGCAGTTCTCCCTTTCTCTACCGGATCGCGGTTTTTGGACCGACGCTCAAAGCGTCGGTGCTCAATATTTTGCGCGAACCCATGCTGCTCCTGAGATGGTTTGGCCAGCCTGGCATCGTCGCTTATCTGGGGGGGCTGTTGGCCAGCGCGGGGTTTATGTCCCTTTTCAGTCCGGCTACCCTGGTTATCTGTGCTCCCGTGATGGCGATGAATGTCTTTAGCACCTGGAGCTGGACCTATTCAGAGGGCGCTCACTATTCTGCATCTATTGTTCCTTTTGTCATCATCTCGGGCATTTATGGGCTCGGATTCCTGGCACGCCAATTGACGCGCTGGCTCAAGGTGCCGCAGCAGCAAGCTGTGAATGGGTTGGCGGTCGTGGCGCTGCTGACCAGCGGCATCCATCACTACCAGCTTGGTGTTACCCCGTTGGCCCGTAGCTTTAGCCCGCCTCGTCTGACGGCTCACCACCGGTTGGCGCAAACATTTATGGACCTGATTCCCGCCGATGCGTCGTTGTCAACTCAATCCGGGCTTTATCCGCACCTGGCCCATCGGGAAAAGGCCTATTTTTTCCCGGCGGTCAACGACGCCGAGTACGTTCTTGTGGACGTAACTGGTTCTTCGTATCCGATCTCCATCGCCGAGGTCTATGGCAAGGTGCAGGAGATGTTGAACTCGCGCGAATTCGGCATTCTGTCTGCCCAAGATGGATATTTGCTGTTGAAAAGGGGATTGTCGGGTGATATGGTGACGCACCTTCCAGGTGAGTTTTATACCTTTGCCCACGCTGACGAGGAGACGATCCCGCATCCATTACAGGCCCGCTTTGGCGAT
>JAFGJF010000528.1 GCA_016929205.1 Anaerolineae bacterium | reverse complement strand
ATTTTTGGATCTTTTTTAGGTGTATTGTTGTCCGTCATCTGTTTTCTCCTCTTAGGAAATGTATAGACAGCTTGTCCAAGCTTCCACGCATTATACATCATAACTCTGCGAAGGCCCTCAAAGTGGTCGTTCCAAAGTTGGTAAAAAGGTGGTTAAATGGTTGTGGGGCAGCAGCCAACCGCCCCACAACCCACAAACAAAGAGACACAGTCGACATGCGTCTGAACCTGATTCTACCAAAAGTTGAGCCGAGTGAATTCGAATATCCAAAGAAATGTCATCGGAAAGGGTGCTCGGGGATGCGATTTATTGTGCGGCAGGAAGTGAGCAAGAAGATCGTGGATGCTCAGTACCCAGAAGTGACAGCATGGCGATGTGAATGTATGAAATGTGGGCATGTATTTCGTGTTTATCCGAAGGGGGTGAGTAGTAAGCAAATCTCGAAGCGCGTGAATGGCATAGCCGTGATGTTGTATCTCTTGGGGTTGAGCTATGGGGCAGTAGAGATCGTATTGAACAGCCTGGGAATGGGGATTGGAAAAACGAGTGTGTATCGAGCTGTGCAGGCTATTGCCAAACAAGTACCTGGGATGAAGAACAACCAGCTATTGAGCGGATACAAGACAAGAGCGGTTGGTGCGGATGTGACCAGTGTACGCTGTAACGGGAAGTGGGTGACGGTGGGTATCGCAGTTGACGCAATCCACGGGATGGTGTTGAGCATTGATGAATTGCCCGGTGAAGATGCCGAACAACTGAAAGTCTGGCTCGAGCCAATCCTGGAAGCAGTGGATGCAGATGTGGTGGTCAGCGATGATGCGGATGCGTTCAAAATCGTCAGTGATGAAACCGGACGCTCACAGCAGGTGTGCAAGAGCCATGTAGGTCAAAACACAGACGATCTGGTGGCTGAACTCTCAGCGATTATTGCTGCCGGGCAGGATCACTCTCTGGCTGCGATTGACATACCCCCTGAACAGGCATTGGCTGACCTGGCTGTGCTCAAAGAGATGATCCATACCCGGCATCCGCAAGATCAATCCCGGCTTGAAGAAATCTACCTACGCTATGCCAACGCTCGCAAACCAGGTAAGGGCAAAAAACACGATGTCGCTTATCGCATGCGAAACCTGTTTATGGATCGCTGGAACCTCTGGCCTCGCCTGACTTTCTATCGCACTTGGAAGGATGAATTCGGAAATGAAATCTTAGATGGCACGAATAACCATTGTGAACGCGCCATCGGTTGGTGGATCAAAGAACGCTACCGCTCCATGCGCGGCTATAAACAGGAGCAATCTGCACTTGGCATTAGCCGCCTGATTGCCTTGGCTGGTAATCACCTGCGCCGTGGCCTGCGTTTGGCTGATTTGATGGCATAACCTACATTACATTTTCAGGCTTTGCCGTCAGGTATAGCAACACTTAAACGTGGTCATGAGCACCACTTTTCGACGAGCTTTTGAGTGGCCAACGAGCGGCGACCGCGCTGAGTGGGAGGTTGCCAGCGGGTTGGCGGAACGTGAAAGTTGAACAATTCAGTAGGTGTCCAAATGTGATCAGCCAAACCAGCAGCGATAGCAGGCGTGCGCTGCACCCAATGGTGGCCAAAACGACCGACAGATAACTTGAGACGCAGGCTATGATGCGGATGACAGAAGTTGTAAAAGCAGCCGACCACATACATGCCAGCTTCGAGGGTCTGAACCTTGCGAGCCAGAGTGCGAGTACGTCGGACCAGGCAATTGAGGCGCTGACGGAAGGTAGCATTGAAGCGTTCAATGTAAGCGGTGTTGATGCTGCCCTTACCTTGAGTTTTCCGAATGAGGGATTTCACCATGGTTTCACTGCCTTGCACGATGCGTCGAGAAATGCTCAGGTGTCCATCGATGCGCTGCTTGACGACCTGCACAATGGCGATGTCGGGCCAAGAAATCAGTTGTGGACGTCCCAACTCGCCTTTGCGGCGGGGTATAGCCGTTCGAAAAGCCTGGCGAAAGGCGGTGACGTAACTGGCCAAGCCATCCACGGCCAGCAACAAAGGCCGACAAAGCGCCAGATTCCTGACCTTGTTGGCCAAGACCTGGATCAAATCCAAGTCCCGGTGTGGGCTGATCGCCCCGCTCAACCAGAGACGAGTAGAAACCATGATCGCTAATGCCATCCAGACCGTGCCCAGAAATGTCTTCACCTTGATCTCGTCGGCTTGCACTTGCTGCAAATCCAACTTCGCTTGCTCCACTTTATGCTCATGCATCGCCTGACAATGTTTGCCTGCCCGCTGCCACCAGTCTTGTATCGTCCGTTCATCCAACTCAAATGCCTGCACGATGGCTTGTATGGGGCAACCGTTTGCCAACAAGATGATCACCTGCAGGACAATCCTCGGATCCGTCCGCAGCCGATAAAAGATCGTCCCTTTCGTCACGGCAAATGGCTGATGACACACATGGCAGATACACCGCTTTTCCTTCTCGCTGAAAACACCAATATTTCCTTTTCCAATTTGACCTCTTGCAGGACAGGCGATATTCGGGCAAAATATGTCCTTGGGGTTCATGGGCCTCCTCTCTGTTGGCGCAAAGAGTCTGCCTGTGAACCCCATTTTTGTAAAGGTCTACATCAAACCACGTTTAAGTGGGGCGATACCGGATGGCAAAACAGGGACAACAACTGTTTCTAATGCAGCCAGATTAATGTGCCCTTGCACACCACCGCTAGAAAGACGTTCAATCTGCGCCTGTCCAAATTTAGAATTTACATAGGCACATAGATAATGGCCATCTATTGTTTCTCGTGGGCGAATGATAATAATATCTGAGGAATTAATAGGACTGGGATCATCATTGCTAACAAT
>JAFGJF010000527.1 GCA_016929205.1 Anaerolineae bacterium | reverse complement strand
CGATCCTCGAGATCCCGAAATATCTGATGCCGATATTCAATCGCGTCGACGGTGTGCAAGGCCGTGTAAAAAAACGGCTCCAGAGAATATTCCTGCTTGGCAACCGTGATGGCGTCGACAACCTGATCGAGATTCAGATCAATGAAAAAGGGGGGTGCGGCAGGGGGTTCCGTCGTCGTATCGTCTTCGGCGGGTTGATCTTGCTTGCCAGCCGTGACGGCGTCCATGAGCTGCTCCACGTCGACAGTGCCGGGAACTGCCGCTACTTCCGCCGTTATGCTGTCCTGGGCTCTCTCAAATAGTATGCTCTGAAAAACCATCTTTTTCCGAGCTGGACGCCAGGTCTCGAATCCGGCGCCAGCACTCCCCATCCATGTTACATCTCAGGCTGGCGCACCTATTCCCTCCGGCTGGCCAGCAGGCGCGAGCGTCTGGTTGTCCGGTCCGAACGTCCTGTCGTACAGGTCCTGGCCGTAACTGGTCTGCAATGGTTCGCCTTCGATTAATCGAAAAGTCCGCGTTCCGTCGGCTTGTCTTTCAGCACGGAGGAAAAGGGCGTTTTCCATGTCGAGATCGTGCATCCCATGCGCAAACTCGTACAGGTGCGTCACAAAAAAAACCTTGACGTGCTTTTCCAGCAAGGCAGTTACGATTTGCCTGGCAATCTCTGAGCCTTCCCTTTCGTTCGTCGCCGCGAACGATTCATTAAACAGCAGCATAGAGTGCGACGTCAGGTGGTCTACAATCTCGCTCATCCTGCCGAGCTCTTCATCCAGCTTGCCGCTCTCCATCGTGGCGTCTTCTTCCCGTTTAAAGTGCGTGCAAAGCCCGTCACAGACGTTGGAGCAAAAGGACGCGGCCGGCACAAACATACCGCATTGCAACATCACTTGCGCCAGGCCGATGCTGCGCAAAAAAGTGGATTTGCCGCCCTCGTTGGCACCCGTGATCACGACCAGGTCTTGGTCGTCGGCATTCACGTCGTTGCCGACCACCTGGCGTTCCATGGTCAATGCCAGGCAGACATCGTATAACCCGGTAAACGAATGCCTGCGTTGGCTGGAATGGACGGGCAGAGGAAACGCGATTGGCTCGTCCAGTTGAGCGAGTCGCTCCGATAGATTCAGACAGCCAATGTAAAAAGCCAGCTCGATCCACAGCATATTGAAAAAGCTGTCAATGTGGTCGGCGGACTGGGCGGCCGCATTCGCCACCAGGTTCAGACCCCCATCTCTCAGTTCCGCCAGTGCCCTGGCACCATGGTCGTCGCGGGGGTGAATGCTGAAGCTGTAGGCCGGGGATTTTTTCGTTAAAACCCGCCTTATCCAATTCCGCGCTTTCCCGGGCGGTTCCCGGAGCACATAGTTCGTGCCTTCATTCCCCCGTCCCAATTCAGCGCTGAGCAGAACGCCGTCACGGAATCTCAGCTCCTTGAGATGGCTATCTACGACCGCGAAATAGTCATCGTCCAGTTCCTGGGCCATCATTGCGAAAAACCGCCTGAAACCGTCCGATTCAAACTTGTCGGCGTTTTCGTCGGCGATTCTCCTGAGCTTTTTGAGCATCTCGACAAACATCTCCAGCATCTCCAGCGCGCTGGTCAGGATCCCGCGGGGATATCTACTGTAAATGCCCATCCACTTCTGTTTTTTCCTTTGGATCGCTTCGATGGGGACCTGGTAGATTTCCCGGACTACGGGACCATTCTTCAGACAGTCGCGCAGAATGTCCTGGCGGTAGCGTATCGTCTCCTCGTCGTCCAAAGCGGTCAATACCGCTTGCCTGGCGGTGGTGAACAAGAATCCATCCCCACAGGCCATCGCCTCGAACAGGGTATTTAGCTCCAGGTCCTGCGTCAGTGCCTGCTCGTTCCATGGCAGTTTTTCCTTGGGATCGAAGTCCCGGTCGGGATACATCAGGAAAACCTTCATAGGCTGATGCGCTCCTTGATTTGCCTGTAGGTCAGATGGTGCTTCTCGGCAATCGACAGGGCATAAGCCAGCCCATCGGCGGGCTTTCTGACGATTTTGAACGTCCGTATGGCCGGGTTTTCGGGGACAACGGTGCTGACCATGCTGACGGTTCTCTCGTTAAAAGAAGCCAGCTCGTCGATAAAAGTAACCCACACGCACAGCAAATCGAGTTCCATCACTTTGTCCATAATTGCCCTACTCAGGAAAGCGGCATCCTGCAACGTGGTGGAGGCAAAGATCTCGTTCAGGACGAGGATGCTCCGAGACGTGGCGCGGGCAAGAATGTCGTGGATGCGTACCAGGTCATCCTGCAGCTTGCCCCGCAGGTTGTGGATGTCCTCTTCTCTCTCGAAATACGTATAAATCTCGTCGAACAAAAAGAGCCGCGCTTCCCTGCCCGGCACAGGACAACCGAGGCTGGCAAGATAGTGCAACTGCCCGAAGGTGCGGGCAAAGGTCGTCTTGCCGCCCTGGTTCGGGCCCGAGACGACGATCACGGCCTCGGGGCGACGGAGGGCAAAATCGTTGACGACGACCGGCCTGGGCGTATCCAGCAGAGTGTGGGCCAGGGCCAGATCAAAGCCGTCGTGGTTGAACACCTCGCGGCTGGTGGCGCTCACCTGTGGATAGCAGAATGATAGCCCTTTTTTCTTGATGCCGGCGACAAACTCCAGATAGGCCACGTAGAACTGGATCTCGCGGTCAAAGGTGCGGATGACGCCGTCCAGGAAAGGGTTGTGCCGCTCGCAAAACCGGTCGAGGGCAGCAAATTGCTCTGGATACAGCCGGGCGACAAACTCCAGAATTTTGGCTTCGATATGGTTCATGCCGGCCCCTTTGAAAAGGTCAACCCGGTAGTCTTTGGCCGCGCCTTGTTTGAACTTTTCAAAGGTTTCTAGCACCTGTACACTGTAATCCTTCTCCCCGTCGTATCTCCGCACCCTGAACTTGCCAGTTTGGATAATCACGCTGTACGTCGCCTCCGACAGCCCGGCCTTGACCTCTTTTGCTTCTGCCAGCAGCGACTGAAACTCGGGCGAGCGGCTGTAGTTTGCCACATACTCGCGGAATGCCACCAGGCCGCGCGATGACAGGGCCGCAAGGCCCAGATCGCGCGCCAGGTCGGTTATGGCCTTACAATACGCCAGCGCTGCCTCCAGAAACCAGCCTTTTTTGTGGTGCTCAAAATCCAATTTTTCCACGAGTGCCAGATAGCGGCGCACGATCACCATTCTTTCGGCAAAGGCATTGATCTGCCCCAGCAGCGTTTCGTCTTCCAGGTCCTGCATCACTTCATGGCGATAGCGGATGGTCCTGGCATCGCGCAGGGGCGTGTAGAAAAAGGGTTTCAGGTTGTATTCCTGTTTGCCCGCTGTAACGGCGTCGACGATCTGATCGAGATTCAGATCGGCAAAAAAGGCCGGCTGCTCAAGAGTCTCTGATTTTCGGCCGTCTTTTTCCATCAGTATGCTGTGAAAAGCCATCCTCTATTCTTCCCCTGCAATCGTAAAAAAAGCCTCTACCGGCCGGACGCCGTTCTGCGCCGCAGCGGTAGAGGCTATTAATCGGGAAACCGACGGATCAGGAGGACAAGCCCCCTCGGGTGAGCCTCATCACCCCTCTCCAATGGCCTTGATTGTAGCACAGTGTGGCCCAGGAGTCAAGGACACCGCCCGCAGCGACCAGGGTCAGACCTGCCTCTCTGCCGCCCGCGCAAGGCGAGGGAACACCAAGAGCGCGCCAGCTTCCATCACGACGACATAGGCAACGAGCCAGACACCGGAAAGGTCGTACAACAACCCGAGCGCAGCCCCACCCACGAACCACGCAGCTCCATAGACGGTATTGAAAATGCCATAAGCAAACGCCCGCTGTCCCGCTTGGACGAGATCGGCAAGTCCGGCACGCATGATCGTCTCGTGCACAGCCATGACCAGCCCCCACAGGACGGCGGTGACGACGGCCAGCCAGTAGTGCTGCGAGAATGCCAGGAAAGGCAGCGGCAGGGTAACAAAGGGGATGATGATCAGGGACTTTAACCCGACCCGATCGTACGCCTTACCGACCAGCAGTGCCGCCAGGGCGTCCACTCCCATGGCGACGGCATACAAGATCGGGATCTGCGTGCAGCGCAAACCCCCACCCGCGCCCGGTCTGGTAGGTCACATGCGACAGCATGGTATCCCGCGATGGCGAGCGTATGGCCTTGCCGAGAGCGCGCTGTTTTGACCGCGTCATGGACCGGTGCCCTTTCGCTTCGGAATCTACAGGGCTGCAACCCGCTCACGTTTCATAGGCCAACTGCTCGCTGGCGCTGGGATGTCCTGCCTCACCGCACAAAGGCCGCGCGCCCGGCGTAGACGGCCTTTTCCCCCAGTTCTTCCTCGATGCGCATCAATTGGTTATACTTCTCGACCCGCTCGCCGCGGCAGGGAGCCCCCGTCTTGAGGTGGCCGGTGCCCATGGCCACCGTAAAGTCGGCGATAAAGCTGTCCACCGTCTCGCCGCTGCGGTGAGAGACCATGGCCCCCCAGCCGGCCTTCCGGGCCATCTCGATGGCAGCGATGGTCTCTGTCAGGGTGCCGATCTGGTTGAGCTTGATTAGCACCGCATTGGCGACGTTCTCGGCGATGCCGCGGGCGATACGCTGTACGTTGGTGACGAACAGGTCATCGCCCACCAGCTCGATCCGATCTCCCAACTCCCGGTTCAGCAGCTTCCAACCCTCCCAATCGTCCTCGGCCAGGCCATCCTCCAGGACGACGAGGGGGTATTTGCCCGTCCAGGCAGCGTACATCTCTACCATCTGCGCAGCCGTCACCTGGCGACCCTCTGTGCGCAGATGATACATTCCGTCCTCAAAGAACCCACTGGACGCCGGGTCGAGGGCAATGGTAATCTGTTCGCCGGGCTGGTAACCGGCCTTCTCGATCGCACTCAGGATCAGTTCGACCGCCTCCGCATTGGCCCCCAGGGCCGGGGCAAAGCCGCCTTCGTCCCCCACACCCGTGGAGTATCCCCGGTCTTTGAGCACTCTTTTGAGAGCGTGATAGGTTTCGCTCCCCCAGCGCAGAGCCTCGCGAAAGCTGGGGGCACCCACCGGCGCGATCATGAACTCCTGCAGGTCGGTGCCCTGCCAGTTGGCATGCACGCCACCGTTGAGAATGTTGAACATCGGCACAGGCAGGATCGTAGCCGACTCGCCGCCCAGATAGCGGTAAAGGGGTTGGCCGATGGCGCTGGCGGCGGCACGGGCGACGGCCAGGCTGACGCCCAGGATGGCATTCGCGCCGAGCCGGCCTTTGTTGGGTGTGCCGTCCAGGTCCAGCATTGCCTGGTCTATGCCCGCCTGGTCCAGGGCATCCCGGCCCT
>JAFGJF010000073.1 GCA_016929205.1 Anaerolineae bacterium | reverse complement strand
TCCGGCATCACCCCGACGATGACAAAACCCATCTTTTGATAAAACTCGTACGGATGACCACGCAGGTTCCTGATCCGGGCCAGGTGTTCCAACGGGTTGGGATACAGGTCCACCCCCGAAAGTGTTGTCTGGTCAACCTCGTCGTCGGTGCCAAGAAAAAGGGTCAGCGCGCCGCGCTCGCGCACGCGCTGCTCCAGGTCGGCGACCAACGCGCGCCCGATCCCTTTGCGCTGGTGCTCCGGGCGCACGGCCAGGGGGTGCAGTTCCCAGGCGTGTCCATAGTAGTGTGGTTGTCCGCCGATCACCCCCAGGATGGTGCCCTGCACATCTACCGCCATACGGCCGATACGGCCCGGCCCAAACAAATCCCGTACCTCTTCCAGGGCCGTCTCCATATCCCGGCAGTAGTCTGGCGAATGCTCCCTGAACGCGTCCATCATCAACGTTGCCACCTCGTTGATCCGTTTTTCGTCGTCAAGACAAAGGTCAACGATCCGTATGTTGTCCATTCTCATTACAAGTCCTCCCAAAGGACGATATTCCCCTTTGCCACTATTCATAGCCCAACGTCTGGCGTATTCTCTGTACCGTCGTGAAGGCTGTTTCGCTGTTCAGCGCCTCCAGACTCACCTGCGATGCATCGCGTAAGTCGAACCACCTCACCTCCATACTTTCGACGTCATCTGGTCTGGCATCACCTTCAATAGGCGTACACAAGTATGTCTTGAAACGCTGATAGGGACCATGCGGGGGAGGACCAGCTATCAGCAAGCGCTCAATCCTGACATCAAGATTCGTCTCTTCCTTGATCTCTCGAATGACACACTGCTCTTCTGTCTCCTCATCCTCACGACCGCCACCGGGAACGTTCCAGCATTCGTATTCGCTCCCGAATCGTTGCTTCACGAGCAAAATGCATCCATCCCGGACAACCGCACCTTGATAGCGCACAACGCGTTTCATAGATCGACGCTCACTTTTGATTTTTCCTTTTTATAAGGATCGAGTCTATCATTGACGTTCATCCTGCACTGTGCTACAATGGGCGAACAAACAGGGTTTTCCGCTGCCGCGTGCTGGGCTATGAGAAAGACGAGATGATCGGCCAGCCGATCGGCGAGATGCTGATCGACCTGGGTGAGGCCGAGCGCGCGGGCGATTTGCTGCGTGCAAAAAGATCCGAGACGACAAGGGGTTTTGGCACCAGGTCGAAGTCTATGTGCGCGATCATTCTCTGGCCGAGTTCAGTCACTCCATCTGCCCTGATTGCCTCAAAGCGCTTTATCCCGAATATGATCTTGAGGATGATCTGGACGATGTCTCGTGATCCCTAACATGTGATGTGGAATAGGCCAATCACTGCCCCCTCAGCCTTATTCCATGCTTCGATCGCTTTCCCTGTTGGCAGCAGTTCCACGCGGCATCCTTTGTCCTCGAAAAATGCGGCTGCCTCTTTTGATAGTTCAGCCAGGCCGTGCTGTCCGCTGCCGACGATCAGTTGCTCGGCGCTCTTTTGATAGATGTGCTTGGCTTCGTCCAGCGAGATGGTATGCGAGGTGCCGTAAATCGCCTTGGAGAGCTTTTTCTTGCGTTTGCTCACTTGGCCATCCAGCCCGATCTGCACATCGTGTTTGAATGTTTTGCCCTCGATCGCGATCGAACCAAATCTGGTACTATCGATCCTGGGTTTCATCTCATTCCTCCTTCCAAGCTTTGTCCGCTAAAAAAACGACCCGAGTTCGAACTCGTTTTTGGATCAAGCCTTACATCACACTCTCTTGGTGAGCCCACAAATGCATCACCAAGGCAATGATGAATGCTTTTACGACAAGAGGAAGATGGTCGGGGAGGCAGGCACTGATCTGTTTCACAAATATGTGTTTGGATTCGACATAGCCGATGAACTGAACACCTTCACGGACGATGATGTTGCGGCGGAATCTCGACTTGTCTTCGAGTTGATACCACTTGCCCGCATGCTCGATCGCGCAGGCGTGTTGAAAAAGCGTTCTCATTCCCCGTGCTTGGGCAATGATATGATCTTGATCCTCCAGAATGAACGAGCAGTATCCGGGGGGATCCTGCCGGATAGTATAGCGGGTATCCCCGATTGTCACTTGACCTGTCTCGGAGGACCAGGCAAACTCGACTCTGGCGACAGGCCGATCGTTTTCCAGGATCTGCAAGTCTCGCGAAAAAAAGTTTTTCGGCTTGGCTTCCAACATAGTGCGACCCTCCCTTCCTTAAAACATTTTGAAAGGGACGCTCCAGGCAGCAGCCTGGCGTCCGTTGATCTGCCATCGGTTTCGTCCGGCGTCTTTCGTGGTGCCAATTGGCCGTTTCTTCCATGATACCACACTTTGTCAAGATTGCTATAGGGATTTTGCGATTGGCATCTGGAGCGCATCGGTGTGAAAGTGATTCACACCTACGCACGTGTAGGTTTATAATAAAGCAGGCTGTAATGTGGACGGCTGACCGGCGGCCGGTCAATGCTGTATGCCAGGCTGGAATTTCCTGGTTGCATTGGATTGGGGAAGAAACGTCCTCGGCTGTACAGCCTACCGCTAGTTAGTTCTTGGTGTGAAATGTCGTTCGTGGGATGGGACGGCGCTATGGAAAGCGCCCTACAGCATGAGACACCATCGCTAGTAGGGCGCGTTTCCATAAGCGCTGATTTGCACTAGCTAGCCCAAAACCGATCATATAATGCGCCTGTGCGTCCTTTGTATTGTCTCAACATCTCCGCCGCATCCTCATCACCTGCGGCAAAAGCCAGCATCAGCCGACCTTCCTCAACGCACAATTCATCGTGCTGTGGAAAAATCTCGCGCAGCAAAAACTGGGCATATTTGACCAGGCGAAAGGGCCCAAAGGCACACGCCTGCTCGCCCGGCAGCGCCTCGATGGCGACCGAATACAAGGCCTTGACGTTGTCGATCAGGTCTGGCAGTTCTGCCGACGGCGCAAAGACGATCGTATAAAACCATCCAAACAGCTCGCCGCGCTCGCAGCCGTGCGCGTCGCTGACCCCGACCACCGGGATCTGCTTGCCCTTGGCCCGTTCCTCGTGATAGCGTGCTACCTGGAGGTTGTTCGATTCGAGCTCAAAACGGTGATAGCCGCCAATCAGTTCGAGTGCGTCGTAGGGCTGCCGTTCGAACATCAGGTCGGTCAGGTAGACCGGCACGTCGTAACGGTGCCTTGAGAGCCAGTAGGGGTGGCAGAACAGTCCCAGCCCACCTCCCTCGCGAATCTTGTCGAAACACCACACGCACGAAGCATAGGGATAACACTCCACCTCTGCGGGCAGTCCGCGCAGGTTTTTGGCAATCGCCTCCACCTCGTCGCGATAGGCGTCGGTCGGGAACAGGGCATTGAGGCTGAACGCGCCGCCAAAATTGACAATGTGCACCGGGTTTCCCGGCGGGTGTACCTCTTCGCCGGGATAAATGCGCAGGTCGATGTCCACCCGTGCTAAAGCCCCCATTGCCTCCAATGACGGCGCGTACTGGTGATGGTCGGTGAGGGCCATAAAGTCGAGCCCGATGCGGCGGCAAGCCCCGGCGACGTAGGCCGGCGACTCACGCCCGTCGGAATAGTGGCTGTGCATATGGATGTCACCTTTGAACGGGCGTCGTTCGAACAGGTCGCCGGCCAGTGCGTATAACCGAAATTCGGCGATCACGTCCGGCCGTTTCCCTTCTACAACGGGCGTCGTCACCAGTAGGGCATATTCCTGTTCGCTCTCAAAAACAGAACTCACCCGGATTGTGCCGTCCGACAGGGCAAACGGTAGCGGCTGCGGGGGCGGCCAGCTTGTCTGCCCAGCCACGCCCTCGGTGGGCAGCATAATCACCTGGTAGTCGTTCGTCTCGGAGAAACGGCAGTGATCGAACAGCGGCCGGATTGTGATCGTCGCTTCTTGTCCCGCGCGCACGATCCTCGGCGTGATGTCAAAATAACGATGTTCTTTGCGAACGTGCGTCATTGAATCTACCTTTCGGCAGAAAGCGAGTTTTTTTGCTCATCCTTCTGAATGGTGCCTACCCGTACAGCGGCCCAAAGTTCTCGCAAGCCCGGAAATCGGCGCCCAGCGGATCCATCGCCCCAAAGGCCGTCCAGGCAGAGGGGCGAAAGACTTGATCTTCGGGCACATTGTGCATGTACACCGGGATGCGCAGGATCGAGGCCAGGGTGATGAGCTGCGCCCCAATGTGGCCATAGCTCACCGCGCCGTGGTTAGCGCCCCAGTTGTTCATTACTGAATACACGTCACGGAACGGACCGCTGTCAGTGGTGCGCGGCACAAACCAATGCGTCGGCCATGTGGGATCGGTGCGCTCGTTCAGCACCTGATGAACCTCAAATGGCAAGTCGACGGTATGCCCTTCGGCAATCTGCAGCGCCGGGCCAAGCCCCTTGATCAGGTTCAGGCGCATCATCGTCACCGGCATTTCACCCTTGGTCAAAAAGCCGGAGGAAAAGCCGCCGCCCCGGAAATAGCCCACCGATGCCGGGTACCAATTGGTTGAAGCGAGGCAGGCTGCCGCCTCCTCGGACGAAATCTCCCAGAAGGGCTTCATGGCCGCTTTGCCATCCATTTTCAGGTCTCCGGTTGCGTCGAGCGTCGCCGCCCCCGAGTTAATCAGATGGATCAAACCGCCCGCAGCGTTGCCGGTCAATTTATACCCGGAGACGCGTTCCACCGCTGCAGGGCTCCAGTAGGTACGCACGTCCGCGAAAATCTGCGCTGTGTTGGTCAACAAGTGGCCAAAGAGCATGCACACCCCGTTCAGGCAGTCGTTCTCGGTGGCGACGACAAACGGTTCACGGATACCATTCCAGTCAAACGACGAATTGAGCACGGCTTCCAAAAAGTCGCCGTTGGGGAAATGGTCGGTCCACTGCCGCTGTCCCTGAAAACCGGAAGCGATAGCATTGTGGCCCAGCGCTTCCTCGCCAAACCCTGCTTTGGCCAGGCGGGGATTGCCCACCATCAGGTCGCGCGCAATCATGGCCATCTTGACCACAAACGCCCACTCTCTGTCTTTTTGTTCGCGCGTGTGCTGAATCTCTGGTGGGTTGTGATCGCGGCCTTCTTGATAGTTGGCCTTGACAAAAGCCAGTGCACGTTCGTACTCGTCCTGGTCGTAAATGCCTTCGTCAATGCGACGCGCAAACTCGGTCATATCGACATACTCGACGCGCATACCCAGGTACTCTTCGAAAAAATCGGGATTGACAATCGAACCGGCGATGCCCATCGACACGCTGCCCATCGAGAGATAAGATTTACCACGCATCGTGGCCGCAGCAAGGCCTGCTTTGGCGAACTGCAACAGTTTTTCCTTTACGTCACTGGGGATCGAACTGTCGTCCGAGTCTTGTACATCGCGCCCGTAAATGCCAAACGCGGGCAGCCCTTTCTGGTTATGCCCGGCCAGCACCGCAGCCAGGTACACCGCACCAGGGCGTTCGGTGCCATTAAAGCCCCACACAGCCTTGGGCGTGTAAGGGTCCATATCCATTGTCTCCGATCCATAGCACCAGCAAGGGGTCACAGTCAAGGACACGCCAACCCCTTCGCGGGCGAATAGATCAGCGGCCTTGGCCGATTCTGCCACGCCGCCAATGGTGTCGGCAATGACACATTCGACGGGCAGGCCATTTGGATGGCGCAGATTCTCGGTGAGCAATTTGGCCACCGACTTGGCCATGTTCATCGTCTGATCTTCGAGCGATTCGCGCACACCACCCAGCCGCCCATCAATGGTCGGGCGAATGCCGATCTTGGGCATTGCGCCGACAAATTTGTTCGTGGGAGGATTCATCTTAAATTCCGGCATGTGATTTCTCCTTTTGATATACCAGTACTTGTTGCTTTTTACACAAGAATAAAGGATTAGTCAAGATCGATCGTGATTTTACCATACATAGTGCCTGGGAGCAAGAAACGACG
>JAFGJF010000072.1 GCA_016929205.1 Anaerolineae bacterium | reverse complement strand
TTGTCGGCGTGCGGCCGGTAGTGGATGCCGGTCGGCTGCCCGTAGCAGTCCCAGGCGTGCACCTCGGCGCCTCCGGCCGCGGTCTGCGGCTCCCGACCCGAGCCGTCGCCGCCGACCAGGTAAACCGCGGGACGCGCGCCGTAGCGGGCCACCAGGTAGCGGCAATAGCGGGCATATTCAGCCGGTGGCACCACCGGGCCGGCCACGCCCATCCCTTTCCAGCCAAAGCCCATAAAAACCGGCTGTAACACTGGCACGATCTCGTGTTCAACCAGGATGGCAAGCAGACGGTCCAGGACCTCAAAGTAGGCTGGATTCAAGCGGTTGATATGCCCATCCGGCAGATCCTCAAAACCCACGTCAAATCCCTCGTCAGCAGTGCGGTCGCGCGGGCCTCGGGCGCGCATGTCGGGCTGCACGCTCATCAACAGCACGGCGTTGAATCCCTTGGCCTGCCGGTCAGCAGCATAGATGCGGCACTGCGCCTCCGTGGCGCGCCAGGGCAAGCCCCAGGCCGTATCGCCCACCAGCAGCGCCGGCGTGCCATCGGCGTAGACCAGGTTGCGCCGGCCGGGTGACATGTGCCAGAAACCATGCCGGTAAAAGCGGTTCGCCGTGGAAGCGCCCGGCTCGCACACCAGCTCACCACACTGCCCGGCAAGCCCCCCATCCTCAACGGAACAAAAGCTGAGCCATGTCCAACGCCCCTGGGCAAGAGGCGAGGCAAAGCGGATCTTGAACGTACGCCCGCGGCTCCAGAAAGCCGGACGGTTCAGCACAAGCCCAGTGTCGTGCGTGAACTCGGCCCATACCTCCACGTCGATATATGGGTTTGGATAATCGTGCTCTGCTGTTAGTGCAATTTCAACTTCACGCCATGAATAAATCGGCATTCCACCATCTCCCCAAGACATTTCTATGACCCTATCTTGCTCTGATCTGCTTTCCTCACCCAGTGAGCATAATCAACCCACATCTTTTATAGCCCCTCGATCAGCCGCGAAATTTCGGCAATCGCTCTTGCCTCTGTTCTCCAAACCACATCCAGCTCGGTTACTTCTCTTCGCAGTTCGAGCTGCATCTCGATCGCGTTCACCATACACGCCTTTAGTGACCCCCTGTCCGGCTTGGGAAACAGATCGTAGGCCAAGAGTCGGTCAGCCCACGCCTTATCTTCCAGCCGCCTGGAGCCAAAGTGCGCGTGTCCCGCCAACCCCGCCGTCCATTTTTCGATGATATCTCGAAGCACTGGGAATTCGTAGGCACAATGATAATACTCGCCACGATGAACATGGTTATACAAGTAGAACAGCCAGGCCCAAAATCGCTCGTCCTCGTGGGCCGCCTCGCGCCAATCGGGGGAACTCTGTTCCCGCACGGGTAGCGTATTCACCCACTCGTTGAGCGCACCTGTTTCATCCCAGACAATGTAATAGGGACCACCTGCCACCGAGGGCAATTCGTTAATCAAGTAAAGGTTGATATCGGCCTTGATCGCCGGCTCGAACATATAGATCACAAAGTGCGGCTTGATGTGATCGGCATCGAACCTGTGAAACCAGGGGGCAATCTGCCACTCCCACCTTTTTTCCCATGCCTCCATTCTCTGACCAGCATTTTGGAACACGACACCCAGATCGAGATCGCTGTCTACATCCATATGGCCGGTTGCCGTGCTACCGCTCAAAAAGCAGCCTATGACTCCGGGGGTCTGGTAAAAGAAACCCAAAATGGCATCCAGAACAGCATCGTGATCCGGCAGGTGTCGTGTTGCTTTAATCCCAAACCGTTTCATCGTTCTCCCTCCAGCCTTCACACTTGGAGTTTCTGGCTAACCATCAGCCAAAGCGGTTTATTCTCGTTCATCTTGGAACCGTCATGTGGAGCAGCGCCACCCATCGCAGCGCACCCTCTCGCTTCGAGTCCTGGCAACCAGGCCGAGATTTACGCAAAACCCAGATCGGTCATGATCCCGCCGTCGGGCGTCATAAACGCCGCGCCCAGCGCCCAAAAGTGCGCTCTTTCTCGCGGCTGTGTATGTACGACGAGCACATTTTTCCCCTTGTTCAAATGCACGGATTCGGTTCGCCGCGTCTCGCGGAATCTGGGCAACTGCTTTTCTTGATCCTCTTCTACCACGTTGAGCGCTTGCCCGTTCAGGTAGAATGTCATGTCACCGCCTCCGCCAAAACGCAGCACAGCTTCGCGATCGTCCGAACTGGTGACGGTCGTGACGACATAAGCGGCCAGTGGTTCCCCGGCTTGAAGCTGTTCCCTGTGCTTCCGTCCCACAAAGGCGGCATGCATATCGGTGACACTGCGCAGCCGCTCCGAACCCTGTACAAACAGATCCCAATCAAGAGCATTATTCAGATTGCCGTGTTCATCGATAATCTCGGCCAGGGTTACGGATGATTCTTCGCGATGATAAACCACGGCGTGCCAGGCCGTAATCGTGGGGAAAAGCGGCTGGCTTGTGTGGGTCGAGGTCAGCGTGTGTCCCTGCCAGGTCAGCGTCACTTCTGCCGACCACTGTGCGGTCTGCGCTGCCCCATCAAAAACAAACGGCACATCGATGATCTGCGCACCTGTCGTCTCTGCAATCTCGATCGTGTGCTGCTCCGATTTGCCTCCCCGATCCAGGGTGAACGTCGCCGAAAGTGTATAGGGGCTGGTTTTATCGGCCGGTCCGCCAACGATGATCCGGCCTAACTGTTGTGCTGCCTCTTCGGGCGTGGTCAACTCGACGAAACGCACGAACGGCCCTCCCAGCCGGGCAATGGCGTCCGCCTGCCCCGGCCCGCCGGCGTTCCAAGCCGCTTCGATCAGTGCACCTGTCGATGCCGCACCCTTTGGGTACGCATCACCGAGTAGATGCTTGAGATCGGCAAGAGCCAACTGTCGATTGTGCGCCTCGCCCAGGGCCGAAAGCCGGTAACTACACCTGGCCGAAGCATAGGCCACCACCTGAACCTTTTGCCGTTTATCGCGCCTCGGCACGTGGATGGCCGTGGTCAGTGTCTCCGGATTATAGTCCCAGTCGGCGACTTGGTCGCCGTCGATCATGACTACCTCGGGCTGATAGCTGCCCTCGAGCAAAATATCGTAACCGCGTTCGGCAGGCAGCGACTCACAGTATCCTTCAGCAGGCAAAATCTCGACGATCCAGCTCTCCCCATCCATTCGCGTGCGGATCTCGGTCCACTCGAACTGTCCCGCGCGGTCCCCCGCGCCGCTGTCCTCAGCGACCTGGTACGCCTCGGTCGTGCCGTCATCCTCATACAGGCGAAAAACGCCTTCGGGACCCGGAAAAACGGAGAGGACCAGCCAATTGCGCGGCTGAGCATCGGTGGTGCCCGACGCCAGGTGAGGCGATTTTTGCTCGGCAAATTCTGCGGCCAGGGGCAAGATGCCGCCGGCCTTTACCAGCAACGGCACCCGGTCAATGTTGCCGACCAGGCGCGCCCAACGCGGCCCGGTAAAAGTCTCTTTAGTCTGAGTGTCGATCCACGTTCCCTGGGGAATCCAGACGTCGGTGGCAGCCAGACCGGTGGTTGGGTCGGCCGGAAAAACGATCGGCGAGGCGATCGC
>JAFGJF010000526.1 GCA_016929205.1 Anaerolineae bacterium | reverse complement strand
TGTGCCGGTGGCGACGCTGCTCAAGCGTCTGCTGGACCAGACGCATTATCGCACCGCTTTGCAGTCTGCAGAGGGAGGGGCACGCGCGCGGCGCAATGTAGACAAGTTGTTGGCCGACGCGCACACCAGCGGCCTGGTCAGCGTGCGCGAGTTTGTGGAATACGTGCGCACGCTGCGCGACGTTGGCGCGCGGGAGAGCGAAGCGCCGACCGAAGCTGGCAGCGCTGTGCAACTGATGACCGTGCACAAATCCAAGGGACTCGAGTTCCCGGTGGTCGTCATTGCCGACGCGGCCCACGCCGGGCGTCAGGGGGTGGATCGCGTGCTGCTGGACGACAAGCTGGGTGTCACGATGGACCTGCACGACGAGGAAAATCGGCGCCCGGCCGCACACCTGTTGGCTGGATTACGGAATGTTGAGCGAGATGAGGCGGAGGATCGCCGTTTGCTCTACGTGGCCGCCACCCGTGCCCGCGAAAAGCTGCTCGTCAGCGCGCACACCAAGATCCTCAAAGGTGGCGCATTGCAGATGACCGGTTGGCTCGGGCGCCTGGGCCGAGTGGCAGGCCTGGATGAGGTGGCGATGGCCGGAACGCCGCTTGAGCCGCTAAAGTTGTCGCTGCCCGGCCGGTCGGTGAGTGCACTTGACATCGGGTGTTGGATTTATCCGTGGTGTGAAGAACGTCTCTCCCTGGCGAATACACAGCCCACGCGCAGCGCACCCGGCGACTTGCGTCGAGATCTGGTCGCGCCACTTGTTCTCACTTTTGCATCAGACGTGGATGGCAAACTAGAGGCGTACGAGGCGCAACCGCCGCGCCGGGTGTGGCGCGTTTTGCCCCGCACCAGGCGCGTCTCTGCCCCGGCATGGGTAGTGGGGACGTTGGTCCATGCCGCGCTGCGTCGCTGGCGATTTGAGGAGGATGACTTGAAAGGGCTCCTGCGGCCGCTGGTATTGCAAATGGGCGTCGTCGATCCAGATCTGGTGCACGCTTCTATCCAGACCGCGATGCGTATCCTGCGCCGTTTTCGCGCCGATCCTCTGTGGAAAGAGTTGGATGCCGCCCAGCGCTGGCACGAACTGCCCTTTAGCATAATCGTGGAAGGAACGCCGGGACATACCCGGGTAGAGAACGGCGTTATCGACCTGCTCTGCCGGGTGGGCGACAGGTACAAGATTGTCGAATTCAAAACCGATCGTCAGCGTTCTGAGGATGGACTGCGCACTCATATCCGAGAAAAGGGATACGACGAGCAGGTGCAGCGCTATCGGCACGCCGTTCGTTCGCAGTTGGGCGTTGAGGCAGAGGCGATGTGGGTTTTCTTGAATGTAGGCAACCGGGTGATGGTTGTGCCAGCATCATGGTGATTTCACTTGAGACCCCCCGGCTCATATTGCGCGAATTCAGGCAAGACGATTGGCCCGCCGTGCATGCCTATGCCAACATGGGTTATGGTAGAGAGCGAGGAAGGTCGGCGTGTGGTAACGATACGACGGGTGTCATACGATATCGACCAGATCCTGCAAATGATTGACGAGGTTCCTGACTATCCAAGTTTCGTAAATTTAGACAGAAGAGATGCTTACAAGATGCAGTTTATCACCGGTAGCGCACCGGGAAGGACATCCTGAAAGGTATGACACCACGCTTCACTTTGCACAGATCCAAACAAATGGAGGAGGCACATGGGATCGTCTGTACCTAGATATATTCACTTTCCAGCTCTGCAACTGGATGAGCGCAAGCAGCGCGCCTTTGATCGGCTTTTCTCAAACGCGTTGGCCTATTCAGGCGACGACGTTCCATACGTGCAATTGACATATCCTTACCCCAAGTATACCTTCCTGCACTATCTGGTGGAGCGGCATCACGTTCTTGTGCACGGATCCAACCGTTCCGACATCGAGATCCTCGAGCCGAGAGCCGAGAGCGACAATGCCGGGCGGGTCATCCATGCCGTGTTTGCCGCCTCTGATGGCATCTGGCCCATGTTCTTTGCGATCCTGGATCGCAAGCCATACCCATTTTCGGTAAACAATGGCTGTCGTCGCGAGCCAGGGGGCAAGGTTTATTACTTTTCATCGAGCACCCTCTACGATCAACCATGGACGGATGGTATGATGTACATCTTGCCACGCGATTCCTTTGAACAGATACGAGATGCGGATGGGAAGCCAACCGAGCAATGGATGAGTCGTTTGGCTGTGCGTCCACTACTCAAGCTAGACGTTATTCCGGCTGATTTTCCTTTTCTTCAGCAGGTCCAATACCACGACCATCTATGAGGTATTCAACCTATGTCACTTTTGGAACATACCCCCCGTTTTAGCACCCAAGAGGCGGCGAAGTTTGCCCGCGAATTGTATGGCCTAGATGCTACGGCGATGTCCTTGCCGAGCGAACGTGATCAGAATTTCTTGCTTGAGGCCGAAAAAAGTGAGCGCTTTGTGCTCAAGGTCGCCAACGCACTCGAAGATCGCGCCCAATTGGACGCACAAAACCAGGCGATGGCCCATCTGACCAAGGCGGGATTGGGCTGTTCGCGGGTTGTGCCAGCCAGAATGGGCGAGCTCATTACCGAGGTCCGTTCACCGGCCGGGGTGCCCCACCTGGTGCGGCTGGCGAGCTATGTGCCAGGCATACCCCTTGGAGAGGTGGGACAGCATTCTGCCGGACTGCTTTGCAGCCTGGGTGAGTTCCTTGGACGGTTGGATCGAACCCTGGCCCGGTTCGATCATCCGGCGATTCATCGTGAGTTCAACTGGGATCTGGCCAACGCCTTGCAGGTGATCGATCGATATCAATCCCTGATCGCGGAAGATGATCTGCGCGCGTTGATCGGCCAATTTGTCGCCAATTATGAGCGCACGGTCGTGTCGTTGTTGCCTCAATTGCGCCAGAGTGCCATTCACAACGATGCCAACAACTATAACGTCATCGTAAGCGAGGGGGATGACCTCGATACGCGTTACCAGCGCGTTGCCGGGATCATTGATTTTGGCGATATGGTCTACAGCTATACGGTGGGTGACCTCGCCGTCGCCATCGCCTATGCGGTCTTGGGCAAAGACGATCCGTTGATTGCTGCGGCACACGTGGTACAGGGGTATCACGCCCACAATCCGCTTCAAGGTGACGAGATGGCTGTACTTTTTGGGATGGTGTGTATGAGGCTTTGTGTGAGTGCCTGTATGGCGGCACATCAGGCAAAACAACGCCCTGACGATGCGTATTTGACGATCAGCCAGCAGCCGATTCTCCATATCCTGCCCAAGTTGGCCCGGATTCCTCCTCGCTTTGCAGAAGCCACCTTTCGACACGCCTGCGGGTTGGCTGCCGTGCCAGACGCTGAGCCGATATCCAACTGGCTGCGGCTCCAGGCAAATGCGATGGCTCCTGTGCTGGGCATGGATCTGCGCACTGCCGCGTGCGAGGTTTTTGACCTGAGCGTCGGCAGCCCGCTCGTCAGCGGCGATCCACGACTCAATGTGGCATCAGCACTGGCGAGGCGGTTGTTCGAACGGATGAGTGCAAGCGGCGCGCAGGTCGGCATCGGTCGCTACAACGAATCCCGCCTGCTGTACAACGCGCCGTTGTTTGAAAAAGAGCTGGCAAGTGGATACTCAGGCGGCGATAGACCGGCAGATGAACGCCGTACCGTGCACCTGGGGATCGATCTGTTTACCGGGGCTGGCACGCCGGTCTATGCGCCGTTGGCGGGCACTGTCTATGCATTTGCCAAAAACGATGCCCCCCAGGATTACGGTCAGTTAATCGTTCTACAACACCGGACGGATGATGGCGCTGCAGAAAACGATCTGGCTTGTGAGGCCAAGCTATTTTATACGCTGTACGGTCACTTGAGTGCAGCATCGTTGGCAAAGCTCCAAGTAGGACAAACGATCTCACAAGGGCAGCAGATCGGGACGATCGGCACTGCGGATGAAAATGGGGGTTGGACGCCGCACCTGCATTTTCAGATCATCACCGACTTGCTCGGCCTCGACTGTGATTTCCCTGGTGTGTGCCGGGCCAGCCTGCGCCGCATCTGGGCCGCGTTTTCACCGGACACTAACCTCATCCTCGGCATTCCAGCTTGCCGCTTCCCGGCACAGGAACCGAGCAAGGCGGACACGCTCGTTGCCAGGCGGCGTTACATCGGCCGCAATCTGAGCATCGGCTACAGCGACCCGCTCAAGATCGAGCGAGGCTGGATGCAGTACTTGTACGACGAGACCGGCCGGTGTTACCTGGATGCGTACAACAACGTGCCCCATGTAGGACACTGTCACCCGCGTGTCGTGCGCGCCGGGCAGCAGCAGATGACGGTGCTCAATACCAACACGCGCTATCTGCACGATAACCTCACCCGCTATGCTGAACGATTGTGCGCGACGCTGCCGGATCCGCTCAGTGTCTGTTTTTTTGTCAATTCGGGCAGCGAGGCCAACGAACTGGCGCTGCGTCTGGCCAGAACGTACACCGGGCAGCGCGACATCATTGTGCTGGATGGCGCTTACCACGGACATACGACGACGCTGATCGACATCAGCCCCTACAAACACGATGGCCCTGGCGGCGGCGGCGCGCCACCATGGGTGCATACGGTGCCGGTCGCTGATGTCTATCGCGGCCCGTACAAGGTCGATGATCCTCAAGCGGCGGAAAAATACGCGGGACACGTCTTGCAGGTCAGCCAGGCGTTGAGTGAGCGCGGCATCGGGCTGGCCGGGTTCATCGCCGAAAGTTGCCCCAGCGTCGGTGGGCAGATCATCTTTCCACAAGGATATCTGGCCCAGGTCTATCGCCACGTGCGCGAGAGTGGCGGGGTGTGCATCGCCGACGAGGTGCAGACCGGCTATGGGCGCACCGGCTCGCATTTTTATGCCTTTGAGGCGCAGGGCGTCGTGCCGGACATTGTCGTTTTGGGCAAACCGATCGGCAACGGGCATCCCATCGGCGCCGTGATCACCACGGCCGATATCGCCTATGCGTTCGATAATGGCATGGAGTTTTTCAGCACGTTTGGCGGCAGCACGGTCTCTTGTGCAATTGGCCTAACTGTGTTGGACGTGGTGCTCGAGGAGAATCTGCAGGCGCACGCCTCGCGCGTGGGCGAACACATGCTTGCCGGGCTGCGCGAGTTCAAGCAGAGGTATGAAATTGTGGGCGACGTGCGCGGTTCGGGGTTGTTCCTGGGAATCGAGTTGGTGCGAGACCGGGAGACGCTGGAACCGGCGGGCAAAGAGGCGTCTTTTGTCGCCAACCGCATGCGCGATCGCGGTATCCTGCTGGGAACCGATGGACCCTACCACAACGTGGTCAAGATCAGGCCGCCGATGCCGTTTGCCGAGAGCGACGCCGACTTGTTGATCGCCGCAATGGGCAGGATCTTGAATGAAATCTTTTGATCGTGCAACAAGATGC
>JAFGJF010000525.1 GCA_016929205.1 Anaerolineae bacterium | reverse complement strand
GCCTCGGGGCTTTATCGATGCCACAATCAATCTTTGATCACGGGCACCTGCACGCGCATCTGAGCAATACGCTGCCGCAAACCCGCAATCAACGCTGCCGTCTTTTCCCCCTCACCTGCCGCCTCTTTCTGGTGCTTTTTGTAGGCCAGGTCGACGATGAGCTGCACGAAACGCGACCACTTGAACCATGCGACAGGGCCGTGCCGGGTCAAAACTTGCCATCCTCGAGCAAAACGGGCCCGGGCGCTGGAAGCAACCTGGTACTCGTCGCTCGTCACCACACCGGCATTGACTTCCGGTTCAAGTTCGTCGAACCATCGTTTCTCTTGCCTGAGTGAAAGAATGATGAAAATCAACATCGCAACCACACCAATCCAATCAACGAACGTTGCCCCCAAGCAAGAAAGCAAATACGTTTGTTCGGCCAGTGCCGTCCCCCCGTTGTGTATGCCGTGCAGAACCATCGCTGCGATCCACCCCGTTATTGGGAAAAGCACTTTTTTCCACATCTCTTTTGAATTGCGTGCCAGGCCAAACCCAATGCCGACACAGGCCGTGAACATGGCATGATTCAAATTGTACAGTCCCACGCGCAAGGCGACCGTCATACCCCAACCGCCCCAGCCTTCGCCCAGAAGACTGCTCATAAAATAAAGCACGTCTTCCACAACCGAAAAGCCAAATCCTACCAGCGCGCCATACAGAATACCATCCATCACACTGTCAAATTCCCGACGATAGACAAAAAAGATAATCAGGATGATCAAGGATTTAAACGTTTCTTCGGTCAGGGGAGCAATGATACTCAAGTTGGTCAGCGAGTAGAGGATCGATTTTCCAAACAAAAACGACACGGGTACATCAAGTACAATCTGTGCGATCAAGGCCATGATGACCGTTGGGATGGCTCCCCAAAAAAAGATGATGCTGAGCAGCCAGAGCGGTTCTTTTTCATAGCGATCCAACCACCACAAGATCGCGATCGCAATCAAGGACGGGACCAGGGTCGCCAAAACAGACAGGATAAATCCCAATAGACAGGTCACCGTTCACCTTCCTTTGCAAGCCACGCACGCATCCGCTCTCGCCTCTTCGCCCCAAGAAAATCGAATTTTGAACCCCTTATCGCGCAAACGGTCCGTAACGGAACGCCGGCCAAAGACATCTGGCAATAAAAACGAATAGGAGCACAAGATGCCGCACCCCTGAACATTTAGTCTTTTGCGCGTTGTTTCAGCAACCAACCTATAGCCAGTGCCATCGCAGCGACGCCGGCGGCAGCCACCCCCAGGCCGATTGCAGCTTCTCGCTTGGGTATTGTCGGCAACACAGCTCCACCCTGCCCGACCTCGGCCCCATATTCGCTAAACAACTGCCCCCACTTGGTTTCCAGAGCAGCCTCAACGCGCTTGCGGCCCACAAAGGGATACCAGTAGGCATTGTGATAAAAGTTGCTGGCAAAATAACTCCACGGCACAAGCGGCGAGCGCAGTAGGATATCTTCAAAAGGATGCAGCGGCCCGTGATAGATCGCCTTTTGTCCCTTGCTGGCAAAGGTATCGGTCTGGATGAAATGCCAGTTTTGTGACATAACATCCTCGTCGCCAACGATCTCGATCTCGCGAGGGTCGCCGACGCCCAACCCTTTCTCGTGTGCCAGCCGGATAAAGTCGAGGCTCATCGGGTCAAAGCCCTGCAGTTTGGCCGAGATGGCATCGATCGCCACCTGGTCGGCAGAAGCCAAAATCATGTCTTTTTCGTGCCAGAACATCGCCCTCGGACCAGGGCCATCGCCGGCAAAAGTGCCATCCATCACCGCAAACAGGCCAGGATGGATCTCTCGCTGAATCATCAACAGATCGACCAGCGTTTCGTGGATGCGGCCGTGCGTCCAGTGCCGGCGCTCGCTGAGCAAACCGCCGAACGCGTTCTTCATCGCTCCCGTAATCGTCGTAAAAACGTGTGTCTTGACGGTTGGAAACTGGATGATATTCTTGCCAATAAACATCTCGGGGATCTTGACCCCATTGGGATAAATCTCGTCGAGACACAAGAATTCTCCCTTGGGCTCATAGACAACCCAGTTCACGTCCGGTTCGTAGAGATGGATATTTTGCAGGCCGTACTTGTCGACGACGTACTTGTGTTTGTTGTTGTATTCACCCACGTACGCATTGACGACGACGGTCTGGTTATGGGCAGCCATTATCTTTTCGCGCTCAAAGCCATCGTTGAGCATTTTGAGCACAGTGCCTTCCAACTGCCATGGCGCGCTGGAGCAAGCCGGGTACCATGTCTGCCATGAAATGTTGATCTTGAGCAAGGTATCGTATGCTTTGGATAACACCTTGTCATATTCGGCCAGTTCGAGCAACCGAGCATAGTCCTCAAGCACGGTCTCGGGACGTGTGCGCAAGACCGCCACCTTGCCCTTGCCGGAAAACTGATATTCGCTCACGTAAAACTCCTTTCCACTCAATATGATAACGCGAATGCAGTGATTCGCGAACACACCGCTCTCGCAGGTCATTGTAGTACAACTATTGGATCGCGTCAAACCCGGTGCGTGTAACAGGTATGATCGGTCCAGTTTGCAAAAACCGAGGGTTTATGCTAAACTAGCTCCGTCATACACCTGTAGACGCCCCCGTAGCTCAGTGGATAGAGCACCGGCCTCCGGAGCCGGTGGCATGCGTTCAAATCGCATCGGGGGTACCAGAACAACATCCTGCCTTTCACGGCAGGATGTTTGTTGTTACTACCTGACATCAGCCTTCTCGTTCAGTCTTGTTGCTCTACACTCCAGGGCCTGCACGTTGCCCTGTTAACCAATCACCTCTCTAATCTCGCGCATCCGCTGGAGAAACGTGTCCTCGTAAAACACACCTGGCGATCGGGGATGGGGCAGATCCACCGGGATATCTCTGATCACTCGCCCTGGACGATCGCTCATCACCAGGACACGATCGGACAAAAAAACTGCCTCCTGGATATCGTGTGTGACCATCAATACCGTCTTGCGCCTGGACTGCCAGATGCGCTGCAGCTCCAGGTTCATCCGCTCCCGGGTCAGCATGTCGAGCGCGCCAAACGGCTCGTCGAGCAACAAGACCTCGGGATCGTGGATCAAGGCGCGGGCAATGGACACCCGCTGCGCCATCCCGCCGGACAGCTCGTGCGGGCGATTGTTCTCAAAGCCAGCTAAACCGACCAGGTCGACCAGTTCCTCGGCGCGATGCCGTGCCGTTTTTGCATCGATACCCTGCATTTCCAGGGGCAGGGTCACATTTTGGAGCACCGTGCGCCAGGGCATCAAGTTGGCCTTTTGAAACACCATCCCCAGGCTGGCACTGGGACCATCGAGCAGCTTTCCGTGCAGATAGACACAGCCATCCGTCGGTGGCAACAATCCACCCAACACGTGCAGCAGCGTCGATTTGCCACATCCCGACGGACCGACGACGCACACAAACTCACCAAAGCCGATCTCTAGCGAGACATCATCCAATGCCCCGAGCCCGCCGTCCGGCGATACAAAAGTCACACCCAGATGCTGCACGCTCAAGATCGATTCGCCCGGACCTGACCGCACGCCGGCGACATCAGGAGGCACACACACAGCAGGAGATTGGGTCACGGTTTCTCTACGAACGCGTTGCTAAACATCGCAGAGACATCTTGTTCCTGGTCGATCATTCCGACCTGGCGCATAAACGCCTCAGAAGCCTGCCACGCCGCCGGGTCCGAGTATCCCAACGGCGTCGCACCGTTACCGGCGCGCCAGAAATCCAGCGCCGCATCCAGCACAGCGCGCTGCAGTGGTGCAGCCTCGTCGTCGATCTCGGGCACGTATTTGCGGCAGACCTCAAACGCTGCATCCGGATCGTCGAACGTATCTTGTAGCCCATGCAGGGCCGCCCGCACCATTTTTTGTACCAACTCGGGCTCCTTTTCGATGGTGTTTTCGTTGGTGATCAAGCCATTGGACACGAAATCAATGTAATCGACCACAAACAACTCACTGACCTCGTATCCTTGCTGGCGCAACTGCACCGGTTCATTCATAGCATAAACGACTGCGGCATCGACCTGTTTGGCCGCCAGACTTTCCACCTGGGTATAGCCGATGCTCACCAGGTTCACCTCCGTGTCGTCCACCCCTGCCGCATCGAGCATCGCCAGCCAGCCAATGTAACTCGCACCATATAATCCCGGAATGCCGACGCTTTTGCCAACCAGCGCTTGCGGCGAATCGAGTGGTTCGAGCGCTGCGACCGACACCGGAAAGCGGCGATACCAGTTCATCACGTATACCACCGGCAGGCCCTGGCTGCGGGCCATAATCACCTGGTCGCCGCTGCCAACGACAAATTGCAGTGCACCGGTGCCGGCCAATTTGAGCAGATCGTTCTCCATCCCGTAATCAAACTCGATCTCGATCCCTTCCTGCTCAAAATACCCTTTTTCCACCGCCACGTAAAAAGGCGTAAACTGGACGTTGGGGATATATCCCATAGCCAGCTTGATCGACTGCATTTCCTGGGATGAATCGACCTGGGGCGCTGTCGCACACCCACTCAGCACCAAAGCCACAACCAACAAACCCACGCGCCAACCCTTCATTTATCTCCTCCAAGCAAACAAACCGTTTTCCAGTAACACGACCGACAGGTACAAGGCGAGGGCGATCACGACCAGGGTCAGGATCGCGACAAACATCAGCGCGGTGTCAAAGTTGCCTCGCGCGACATTGATCAAGAACCCCAGGCCGCGATCGGCGGCGACAAATTCACCGACGACGGCCCCGATCACCGACAACGTCATGCTGACCTTGAGCCCGCCCAGCAGCGCCGGCAGCGCCGAAGGTACTTCTAGCAGCGTAAACATCTGCCAGCGAGTTGCCTGTAACGAACGCATCACGCCGACCAGATCCGCATCGACGGAGCGCAGGCCCACCACGGTGTTCATCAGCATCGGGAAAAAGAGCGTCAGCGCACAGACCAGGATCTTGCTCAACCGCCCGGGGCCAAACCAGATCACCAGCAGCGGCGCCAAGGCCACGATCGGCACCGACTGCGAGGCGACAATATAAGGCGACACAAACCGCTCCAGCGTGCGCGACCTGGCCATCCAGTATCCCAGGAGCAGTGCAGCACTCAACCCCAATGCCAGCCCGCTCAAGATCTCGATCATGGTCACGCCCGTGTGCCACCACAGCGTGCCATCGGACAGAGCCACGACAAATCGCGCGTAGACGCGACCCGGCGTGGGCAGGATAAACGGCGGATAATCACCCAGCCAGACGATCGCCCGCCACGTGCCGAGAAATACCGACACGGCCAGTGGCAGAATCATATATTGCTGCTGCCTGCGCACAAACGCCCGCCACGCTGGCATGTCACTCGGCGATTCGACTGCAGGCCGCACCCGCGACACAGAATATCCGGTCATAGCCATCCTCATCCAAAACAAAAGCCCTGAAAACGCCTATCGAGATGATAATTGTCTCGACATAGCCTTCAGGGCTGATTCTTTAAAACCAGACGCGTTAACCCTCTTTCATCCGGACTGTACCGTCGGCTCTGGATTCACACCAGATCGGCCTTGCGGCTCGCGGGCTTGAGGCATCTTGATACGACCTCTTACCGCCGGTCGGGAATAGTGCCATTGCTGCCATTGCAATGGCCCGCACCCTGCCCTGAAGGTATTTATGAATGTATTATAGACTTTTTGATGCGCTTGTCAAGTGACCGGCCCGAGGGAGATCGGCTCATTTCCGGATTTGACGAATCTGAAAATCTGACTATAATTGCCTCTTGTATCCAAGGGCTTGTATTCCTCGATAGCTCAATGGCAGAGCGACCGGCTGTTAACCGGTTGGTTGTAGGTTCAAGTCCTACTCGAGGAGCCT
>JAFGJF010000524.1 GCA_016929205.1 Anaerolineae bacterium | reverse complement strand
GACTATTTGTTTCAGTTCCTACACAGCAACTACTTCTATAGACAAATTTTATGGCAAAGTCAAGGTAGTGCGCAACCAAACTTCGGCCCAACACACCTAAAGAGAGTCAATATCTTGCTTCCAGGATTGGCTGAACAAATCAAGATTGCCATCGTTTTGTCTGCTTGTGATCGCGAAATTAGTCTACTCGGCCAAAAACTTGATGCCCTGCAACGCCAGAAAAAGGGATTGATGCGGCAGCTGCTCACCGGGCGGGTAAGAGCCCCCCTCTAGCACCCCGGCAATACAGAACATTGCCTGGGGGGAGGACGGCGTGGGTCGACCACTCGGTTGTCTTTTCTCCCTCGGTGGAAAGGATGACTCTGCTCGCCGAAGAACCAGCACGCTTCCTCCCGTGGCAGTGGACTTTACTGCCGGGGACTGAGGGGGGGAAAGCACAGTATCGGAGAAAGTGACATGAACGCTCTGGATCGGATTCAAATCAAAGGATACAAATCGATTCGTGATCTGGACCTGGCACTGCGCCCGCTCAATGTCTTGATCGGGGCGAACGGCGCCGGAAAAAGTAACCTGATTTCGGTTTTTGAGCTGCTCGGGCAAATTGTCAATCGCAACCTGTCCCGTTTCGTGGGACGAACTGGCGGTGCAAACAGCTACCTCTACTTTGGACGGAAAACCACAGAGCAGATCGAGATCAAGCTGGCTTTTGGCCGCAATGGATACGAGTGTGACCTCGTGCCCACTGCCGACGACCGGTTGATCTTTGCACAAGAACGGTGCTGGTTCCAAGACAATGGTCACGAACCGGAACTGTTCCACCACACGCTTGGTGGAGGCCATCAAGAAACCCGGCTTCACGAGACGTCAGAAAACTCGTCGTGGATGACCATTGCAGCCGATGTCTTGAAAGCCATGCATAGTTGGCGCGTGTACCATTTTCACGATACGAGCGACTCTGCGGCGATCAAGACCACGGGCAACATCAACGATAATGTCGCCCTGCGGGATGATGCGTCCAATTTGGCGGCTTACCTCTACTTGCTGAACAGACGCTACAACGAGCACTATAAAAGAATCGTGTCCACCATCCGCCTGGTCGCGCCCTTTTTCGACGATTTTGACCTGAAACCCAGTCGCCTGAATCCCGAGAGCATTTTGCTGGAATGGCGCGAAAAAGGATCGGATGCCTATTTTAACGCCAACGCGCTCTCCGACGGCACCTTACGTTTCATCTGCCTGGCAACACTCTTGCAGATGCCCGATCCACCTTCGACGATTATCATCGACGAGCCGGAGCTGGGTTTACACCCTTACGCGATCACCCTGTTGGCAGCATTGCTGCGCAGCGCCGCCACCCGCACCCAGGTTATCGTTTCCACCCAGTCCGTGACCCTGGTCAACCAGTTTGATCTTGAAGACATTATCGTCGTTGATCGCCAGGACACCCAGTCCGTGTTCAGCCGTCCCGATGCACAAACGTTAGATATATGGCTACAAGAATATGGCATGGGCGATCTCTGGGAAAAGAATTTGCTGGGAGGACGCCCACGATGAACAAAGTATTGATATCTGTTGAAGGGGCAACAGAAGAACGCTTTGTCACCGAGATTTTGCAGTCACTTTTTGCTCCGGACAAGTTGTGGCTGCAGCCAGTGTTCGTCAAGACGCGGCAAAATCCAGATCGACCGGATGACAAGGGGGGCTATGTGCCCTATGAACGGGTCAGGCGGCAACTTCGAAACCTGCTCGGTGACACCAGTGCTATAGCAGTGACGACAATGTATGATTTTTATGCCTTGCCTCCAGATTATCCGGGCGTTTCTGGCTGTCCTGATCAAGCACCACTGGACTGCGTGCAGTCTGTTGAACAAGCCTGGCAGCAGGATATCAATCATACCCGATTTTACCCTTATCTCCAGTTGCATGAATTTGAGGCACTGATCTTTGTAGATGTGGAAACAGCCAATCGCCGGCTTGATGGCTCGCAGCGGCAGTTGGACCAGTTGCACGCCATCCGCGCCCAGTTTGCCAATCCAGAACATATCAATGACGATCCTCGTACCGCGCCTTCAAGACGTTTGCGGACGATTTACCCTGCATATCAAAAAGTGCTGGATGGGATCGTGATCACAGCACAGATTGGCCTGGAGCGCTTGCGCGCAGCCTGTCCACACTTTAATACCTGGGTGGCATGGTTGGCAAGTTTACAAACAAAAGGCACGTAACATGTATCCCTGGTGCGAAGGAATTGTCCAATGTCGGAAAGACCATCTTTTCGCGAAGAACTGATCTCCCAGATTCCCGCCCTGCACCTGCTCATGGCGATGGGCTACACCTACCTCACTCCGGCCGAAGCCGATGCCCAGCGCGAAAACAGCCGGCGTTACGTCCTGCTGACCGGCATCCTGGAACCGTGGCTGCACGCGCACAACCGGGTCACCTACAAGGGGCAGGACATCCCTTTTTCCGAGGCCAACATCCGCCAGGCGATCCAGACCTTGACCAACGAGCCGCTCACCCCCGGCCTGATCCCGGCCAACAAGGCCGTCTACGAGCTGCTGACCCTGGGCACCAGCCTCAAGCAGACGATCGAGGGCGATAGCAAGAGCTTTTCCCTGCATTACATCGACTGGCAGCACCCCGAACACAACGTGTATCACGTCACCGACGAGTACGTCGTCGAAAAGCCGGGCACGCACGAGACGCGCCGGCCCGACATCGTGCTCTTTGTCAACGGCATCCCCCTGGTCGTGATCGAGTGCAAGCGTCCCGACCTGCAAACCGAGTCGGGCAAAGCGTTCGAGGAAGCGGTCAGCCAGATGATCCGCAACCAGCGGGCGGACGAGATCCCCAATCTTTTTCTCTACTCGCAACTGCTGCTGGCGGTCAGCGTCAACGACGCCTATTACGCCACCACGGCGACCGAAAAATCGTTCTGGGCGCAGTGGAAAGAAGAAGGCGAGGAGGAGCGCGATTGGAAATCACGGCTACAAGAGTTGATCAACCGCCCATTGAGTGAACTAGAGAAACAGCACCTCTACGGTTGGCGCAAATACAGCGCGTGGATTAGGAAATACTTTGACGGCCTATCTCACCCCTCCTCAGTCCCCGGCAGTGAAAACCACTGCTCTGGGGAGGAAGCCGGCCTCCCCCCCGAGGG
>JAFGJF010000523.1 GCA_016929205.1 Anaerolineae bacterium | reverse complement strand
GAATGCTCGAACACGGCGCGCATGCTGCGGTGACGCTCCGGCACGCCGCGCAGCGACGTAGACGGCAGATCCAAGGTAGAACTATTCGCCGCCTGCGCGATCTCGGCGCAAGACCAGGCCCGCGCCCAGGTAGCGGCCAGCTCGATCGCCAGCGGCACACCGTCCAATGAACGGCAGATGCGAGCCAGATCGCGCGGCTCGGCGGGGAACCGGGGCGCGACCCTGCGCGCGGCAGACAGGAACAGGCGCACAGCGTCAAAAGAGGCCACTTGGGCGCACGCCTGCTCCTCCCCAGGGACGGACATACCTTGCACCTCAAAGAGCCATTCGCCCTGTATATTCAGGCGCTGGCGCGAAGTGACCACAAGTTTAAGCCCGGGCGCGGCAGAGAGCATCTCGCCCAACAGATCGACGGCGCCGATCAGGTGCTCGACATTGTCGAGGACGAGCAGCATCTCTTTGGCCCACAGATAATCCCAGAGCTGCTCTTTGAGCGTCAGATCGACGCCATTGCCGGCATTTTGCAATGACCGGTTTTGCCCGCGCAACTCGCCCGAGATAGGGTCGAACCGCTCAGCAATAGCCGGGATCACCAGGTCAACGGATGGGATGGATGCCAGGGGAACGAAATGGACGCCATGCATAAACTGATGGGCTGCATCGGCTGCCGCCTGCAGGGCGAGACGCGTTTTGCCAATGCCACCGGGGCCGACCAGCGTCAACAGCCGGCATTCCGGATTAGCAAGCTGACGTGAGATCTCATCCAATTCATCCTTACGGCCAATAAATGGCGTAGCCTGCGCGGGCAGCCCCAAAGATCGGGGAATGGGTGTCTCCACGGGCGAGCCGTGATGCGCATAAATCCCCCGGTAGACCTGGTTCGTTTCATCCGACGGCGAGACGCCAAATTCGCGTTCGAGCATGTCTCTGCACATCTGATACTGCTGCAATGCGCTCGCACGCTGATTGCTCTGGGAGTACAACTGCATCAAACGGCAGTGGGCCAACTCGTCCAGGGGATCGATCGACAGCCAACGCTGCGCACAAGCGATGCCCAACGCGTACTCGTGCTGCGAGCCATATCCCCGCGCCAGTTTGTCCAGGACGGCGATTAGTTCCCGGTGCCATACCTCGCCCTGGTCGCGCTGCCAGTCGTCAAACCCCTCGCTGTCGCGCAACGAGAACCCGGCCATAAAGCCGCCGCCACACAGGACAGCGGCCTCGGACAAAACGTCGAGACAGGCCGAACACAACTCATCCGCCCGGTGATCGTGTCCGCGGCAACTCGCAACAAGATCGCGAAAATGGCCAACATCTGTCCACAAACTTACCCCTGGCACCAGGTGTACCATCTCCCGATCCGCGTCCAGGCATACCTCGCCAATGCCCTGCTTGAGCGCGAACACCGTGCGACGCAGCGCAGTGCGAGCGCGAGATTGGTCGAACGCTGGCCACAACAGCGCAGCCAAGACATCACGGCGGTGAGGCTGCCCGGTAACCGCCAGATAAGCGAGCAGCGCCATGGCTTTGCGGCGATCGAACGAGACTTGTATCCCGTCACGCTCGACGCGCGGCGCACCAAGCAAAAACAGCTTGAGCAAGCAGCACCTCCTGGGCCTAACTCGTTTTCTGGTTTAAAACGCACCCCACCCTGTCTCGGGGCGACTGTTGAGATTATATCGTGACCGGCCTAAACAGGCAATTTAGTCCACCCGCTACGCTTTTCGCAACGATTCCGCAACGGTCATCTGGTAAACTGAAACCAGATAAACCGAATCAACACCTGCACAAACTCCAGGACGAAAAATCCTGTTAATCCTGTACTCTTTTAGGAGGTCATATGTCTCCCATTATCGAGGTCAAAGCACTGACCAAGCGTTATCGCATACCATCTCCCGCCGCCAGGCCGACATCGCCGTGGCAGAAATTCAAACAAGCCTTTGTTCGCGAGTGGCAACCGGTGCTAGCGGTCGACGCCATTTCCTTTTCCGTCGAACCGGGCGAGGCCGTGGCCTTTCTTGGTCCCAACGGCGCGGGCAAGACGACGACCGTCAAAATGCTGACCGGGATCCTGACTCCCACGTCAGGACATGCCTCTGTAGCCGGATACGTCCCCCACAAGCAGCGCTACGCTTATACCTATCACATCGGCCTGGTGATGGGGCAAAAGTCGATGTTGGTGTGGGACGTGCCGGTCATTGAATCGCTGCGCCTGTACAAAGATATTTACGAACTGGATGATCGGGCTTTCGACGAGCGCATCGTGCAATTCAGCGAAATGTTGGACATAAACGAGCTGCTGCACGTCCCGGTGCGCAAGCTCTCGCTGGGACAGCGCATGCGCGCCGAGATCGTCTCCTCACTGCTGCACCGGCCCCAGGTAGTCTTTATGGACGAGCCGACGATCGGCCTCGACCTGCTCTCGAAACGCAAAATGCTCGAATTCATCCAGTCGATCAACAAACTGGAAGGGGTGACCATTTTCCTGACCACCCACAACATCCCCGAGGTCGTCCAGCTATGCAGCCGTGTAATCTTGATCGACAAGGGAAAACTGATTTACGACGGCTCGATCGGCGCGCTGGAAGCGCTATGCCAATACCAGGTGATCGAATTTGAAACCAAGGAAGCGATCGTCCCATCGCTGCTGCGGGAAGCAGCGATGGGACTGCCATGGCTGGAAGCGGGACAGAACAGCTACACGATCAAAGCCGCTAACGAACACCTGGGCGAGTTAACCCAACGCTTGAGCCGCCGGCTGCCTATTGAGCACATCGGGGTGCGGCGTCCCGACCTGGAAAACGTCCTGGGAGACATCTATGAGGGAAAAATCCAATTGCAGTCCCAAACATAAAACGGTAAAAGCCCACCCACTCACCAAGCTACCTCGTTTGTTGTGGCGCATGGTGTGCGTCGGACTCAAGATCGAAACCGAGTTCCGGACCAATTTCCTCCTGGACGTAATTCACTTTATCGTCTCGAACGCCCTGTTGATCGTCTTTTGGCAGGCCATTGCCGGCGAAACGCGGGCGCTCGGCTCGTGGACAGCCGGAGAACTGCTCGTATTCAACTTTGTCCTCGGTCTACAATCGAGATTGAGCATCCCCTTTATTGGGCTGTTTCGGTTTTTGCCCGAAAGGGTGCGCAATGGCGAATTGGACAAATACCTGTGCCGGCCGGTCAACCCCATCTTTGCCCTCGGCTTCGAGTCAATGCACGTGATCGCATTTTTGCGTGAAATCCTGATCAACCTCGCGGCCCTTGCCGGCTGTATCCTGTATTTCCGCCTGCGCGTCACGGTCTGGCAAAGTGCGCTTGCCACCATATTGCTCGCACTCAGCACCCTGATCTGGGTCTTTGTCAATGGGACCGTCGCCCTGCTCTCGTTCTGGACGGGCAAGGTACAGACGATCGGCTTTTTTATCAACCTCGGGCAGCGTTTCCGGAATTACCCGATCGACCTCTTTCCCAACACGGTCAAACTGCTGCTCACCTGGTTTGTACCGGTCGCGCTGATGGCCACTTATCCAACGATGATTTTCCTGGGCAAACCGGTCAACCTGGCGCGCACGTTTTCCGTCGCAGTACTGCTTGGCGTCTGTTGGGGACTGGTCTTTGGGTTTACGGCGCAAAGAGCCCTCGCCAGGTACGAGGCATTTGGAGGATGACAGATGACGACGATCAGACTTGGGTCCTTGAAAAAGTATTATGCATTTGGCTTGGTGCACCTGGCGACGCTCAAGGAATATACGTTAGATTTTTTCGGCGGCCTGGCCATGCTGCCGATCGAGACGGTGGTCATTGTCCTGGTGTGGCACGTGATCTATAGCTACGTTGGCACGTTGGGCAACTTTGATCTGGACGAAATGGTCGCTTACCAGTTGTTGGTGCACAATATCGCACGCGCCACGTGGTCTGCGGGCACGATCAACTATCGCGTCTGGCAGGACATCTACAAGGGCAGACTCGACGTGTTCCTGGCCCGACCGCTGGACTATCAATTGAGCATACTGTGCGCCGAATTCGGCGAAATCGGCGTGCATACGCTGTTACGTATTGCCATGTTTGTGGTAGCGTGCCTGGTGCTGCGCCTACCCGTCCAGGCCGATCCCATGTTGTGGGGCCTGTTCCTGGTTTCTGCCGCCGGCGGGATCGTGATCAAGTTTCTGGAACAATTCATGATCGCCTCGCTGGCGTTTTGGACCGAGACCATCTTTGGCGTACGCGATCTCGTTGTCGCCATCAGCGGCCTGTTTTCCGGCAGATTGATCCCGGTGTCGTTGATGCCCGCCTTTGCCAGGACGATCGGGGCGGCGCTGCCCTTTCAGTTCATTCTCTCTGTGCCGGGGGCGATCTATTTGGAGCAGTACTCCCGCACTGCAGCGTGGTGTATGCTTGGCTGGGAAATGCTGTGGATCGTGGCCATGGTCATCGTCTCCAGACTACTCTGGCAACGCGGCCTGGTTCGATACGAAGCCCAGGGAGGGTAGGGATTACATCTCGGGCAGTTCGCCTGCCGCCTCCATCTCGCGCAGCGTCTCGATCGTCTCAAACGCATGACGCATGTGGGGAATAAAGATGCTGCCGCCGACAACCAGAGCGACGTTCAGCGCCTCGTATAACTCTTGATCGTCAAAACCGAGACTGACGCACTGGATCAGGTGATAGTCGATGCAATCGTCACAGCGCAGCACACAACTGGCGACCAGCCCCAACAACTCTTTGGTTCGGGCATCGAGTGCGCCATCCTTGTAACACATCGTATCCAGATTGAAAAAACGCTTGATGCCGAGGTGTCCCACATCAAGGATCTTTTCGTTCATTTTCTTTCGATATGCCTCAAATTGCTCGATATGATTCACAATCGTCTCCTCGCACCACACTTGTTACGCCAAAACGTCAAGCGTCAGGCGTCACCCGTCATCCTCCATGCATAATGTTTGACGTGCGGAAAGTTCACCGCCCGATGTTTTATCTCTTGACCGGAAACGACGGCGGCATCTCGCGCTTGTGCGCCGAACGGGCGACCATCCCCTTGACCTTGTCGATCCGATCTACCGGCAAATCGGGACGCTCGTTTGCCTCCCAGGCAGCCAGAATGGTATCGATCTCGTTATAGGTGATCCCCATTTCGCCCTCGTCGGTCTGGCCTGGCCACAGCCCCGGTGATGGCGCGCGATCGATAACCGGCTGTGGTACGCCCAGCACCTGGCCCAATCCACGCACCTCGCGCTTGTACAATTGGCCCAACGGCTCGATGTCAACCCCACCATCACCATATTTTGTAAAGTAACCCACCATCAACTCGGGCTTGTTCCCGGTTCCGGCGACCAGGTAATTGCGCGACTGCGCCACATAGTACACCGTACTCATTCGCAGGCGCGGTTTCAAGTTGGCACTTGCCATACCGCTTCCCTCGGGCAAAGCAACCGAAAAAGCATCATAGACCGGGCTCAGATCCACCGTTAGTAAACCGATCCCCAGCGCATCTGCTGTCATCCGTGCAAACATCTCGTCCTCAGGCACACTGTGACAGGGCATCCATATACCTAACACGTCGTCGCCAGCCGCGCGCCTGCACAACCCGGCCGTCACCGCCGAATCGATGCCCCCACTCAGGCCGACAACAAAGCCCTTTGCTGCGGCCAATTCCAGCCGGCTATACATCCACACCGCGATCTCTTGCGCCAATCTTTCGTAATCCATTCCACCCTCCTGCGCCACTTGATCAATTCACCTGCCGCCAAAGCAGACTCGTCAACAGTCGCCCGCCCTGAACCGACAACAACCCCAAAACCAGGTGCATACCGACGTTGAGAAATGCCAGGCCCTCCTTGCCCTGGCTGAAAAAAGCCATCGTTTCACTGCCAAATGTCGAAAACGTCGTAAATGCGCCCAGTGTCCCGGCAAAGACGAACGCCTTCGCCTGCACGCTAAACGTCCCCTGTGCTTCTGCCAACGCAGAAAGAAACCCAATAATCAGACACCCAACAACATTGACCGCCAATGTCCCCAAAGGCAATCTCGAATACGCCGTCCACTCACTGATGGTCTTGGTTGTCAGATAACGCAATACTGCCCCCGTGAACCCGCCAATGCCGACCCACAACACGTTTTTCAATGTTAGCCCCTATGTAAGCCATCTATTCGCCTAGTGCGCACGTTGATCGAACGCACTAGGCGACTATCGACCCAACCACCTCGATCCCGTTCAACGCCATCTGGTACAGGAAAATGGCGTGCATCAGGTCACCGTCGTGAGGCATGATACCCAGATTTTCGGCAATGTCAACTGGCAGATCGTAGGTCTGCGTGCAATCCGATGGAACAATGACACGCTGCTTGTAGCCATACGCATTGGCTCGCAAACGCAGATACATTGCCAATTGATGGGTGCACAGATCCGTGCAATCACCGACGACAATGAATGTATCGATCTCCTGGTGATGGGCATTCAGCCACGCATCCAGCGTGGTGTTGATCGCCGAATTGATTGAATTTTTGTGAATGACCTCAAACTGCTCGCTGAAACCCAGCGCCAGCAGCTCAGGCACCGTTTCCGCCTCCCTGCTGCCACACTGACAGTGTGGAGCGAAACTGCCAAATTCAGGTGTGTCATCGTCGTGACAGTCTTGAGGAAGCACGAAATGCTTGATGCCGGCGCTATGAGCCCGTTGAAACAACTGCACAATGGGCGGAACAATGCCAGCCACACGCGGGCTGGACAGGACGCCCTCGTAGGCAAACCCGACGCTAAGATCAACGCACAACATGGCAGTCCGCTCCGGATTCGGAATTGCCTCGGCAAAAGGAACCGGCTGGAGACCAGATACCCAGTTCCCCAACCAGGTCAAAAACGGTTTGTATGTGTCCATCAGTGTAACTCCTTTGCAGTCAAATCGTTAGTGTATTTCTTACACCAAGTATAACGCGAATTTGCCTGTTTGTCAAGGCCCAATTCCGGTGTCCAGTCAAATTCACAATGACTTGCACTAACTTGTACTTTGTGGTACGATTGCAGGTACATCCCGATCAAGTCTACTGCCCAGTTGGAGAAAGCGTGGAAAAGCAACACCTGACCATCATCGGCGGCGGGTTAGCCGGAACAGAAGCAGCCTGGCAAGCAGCACAGCGCGGCGTTTCGGTAACGCTGTACGAGATGCGTCCCCACCATACCACGCCCGCCCACAGCACCGATCTTCTGGCCGAACTCGTGTGCTCCAACTCGCTTGGGTCCAATTTGCCCGATCGGGCCCTCGGCCTGCTAAAAAACGAACTGCGGCAGTTGGGCTCGCTGATCATCTCGGCTGCTGACGAAACGGCTGTGCCGGCCGGAGGGGCACTGGCTGTAGGACGCGAAGCGTTCTCGCGATGCGTCACCGAACGCATTCAAGCCCATCCCTTGATCCAGCTGGTTCGTAAAAGAGTCGATACATTGCCCATACAAGACATTACCATTGTCGCCACCGGCCCACTGACCAGCGACAAGCTCGCTGCCGAGATTGCCGCCTTGGCCGGCACAGAACAGCTCTATTTTTACGATGCAATGGCCCCCATCGTCGCTCTCGATTCGATCGATATGGACAAAGCCTTTCGCGGCTCGCGCTACGGGCGCGGCACGGACGATGAAGGCGATTACATCAACTGTCCAATGGACCAGGGCGAATACGATCGCTTTGTCAAAGCGCTGCTGGAAGCCGAGCGCATCCCACAGCGTGATTTTGAACGCGAGGACAAGAAATTCTTTGAGGCTTGCTTGCCCGTTGAAGTGCTTGCCGCGCGTGGCCACCAGGCACTTGCTTTTGGCCCTCTCAGGCCGGTAGGATTGACCGACCCGCATACCGGCAAACGCCCTTGTGCGGTCGTCCAGCTTCGACAGGATAACTTGGCCGCAACGTTGTACAACATGGTCGGCTTTCAAACCAACCTGCGCTGGAGCGAACAAAAACGCGTCTTTCAGTTGATTCCCGGACTGGAACAAGCCGAATTCGTGCGTTATGGGCAGATGCACCGCAACACATTCATCGATTCCCCGTCGCTGCTCGAACCGACAATGCTCTTTAAGACGCGCGACAGCCGGCTTGGCACCGGCCGCCTGTTTTTCGCAGGCCAGATCACCGGGACGGAAGGGTACGTTGGTTCGACGGCGAGCGGCTACGTCGCCGGGATGAATGCTGCGAGGTTGCTGCGCGGGCAGCCGCTGCGCATCTTTCCCGAAGAGACGATGATTGGTGCGCTCTGCCACTATATCACCATACCACAAACCGATTTTCAACCGATGAAGGCCAACATCGGGCTGCTACCCCCACTACAGCAGCGCGTGCGCAACAAACGAGACCGCTACGCCAGATTGGCGGAACGATCAAGCAACAGATTACAGCAATGGCTCTCATGTTTGCAGGAGGAGGAGGATCATGTACCAGTACTTGGGCCGGGAGTTTGACACACCTTTCGAGCTTTTTGGCACGGCACACCTTGCCGTACTGGCCATCATTGCCATCTATAACGTATTTATGGTTATCGACCTGAAACGTACCAAGAACCCTTGGGTGAACAAACAATTCCGCTATGCATTGGCGGTTTTATTGATCATTCAAGAGATCTCGCTGAATCTATGGTACATCGATGCCAAGTTGTGGGACATCGGCGCATCGCTGCCGCTTCATATGTGCGGCATAGGGCTCATTCTATCAGCAATTATGTTGGTCAACGACAGCTATTCGATCTTTGAAGTAACCTATTTCTGGGGATTGGCTGGAGCGACGCAAGCACTGTTGACGCCGGACATTGCCGACTATGGCTTTCCCCATTATCGTTTTATCCAGTTCTTTATCTCGCATGGTGCGATTGTCACCGCCAACATCTATATGACCTTTGTCAAAGGCTACCGACCAACGTGGAAATCATTTCGTAAAACCATTGTCGTCACTGTTCTATACGCTATTGTTATGGCTGGATTCAATTGGCTTGTTGGCGGCAACTATTTGTTTATCTGCCACAAACCACCCACTGCGTCTTTGCTCGACATGATGGGCCCCTGGCCCTGGTACCTGATCCCGTTGACGTTTGTCGCCGTAGCCATATTTACTCTTTTTTATTCGCCCTATGCGATCACGGATTGGCTCGCCAGCCGAAAAATGACACTGACTCAACCATCAGCCGGAGGAGAATAATATGTCTCGTCTTACCGTTGCCGACCTGCGGCTGAATACACAGCTCGACAAAGCGCCGTTTTTGTTGGCCTCAATGAACCAAGCCACCGATCGTAATGGCGACAGCTACCTCAAGCTGACCCTACGTGACAACACAGGTGACATCCCGGCACTCTATTGGCGCGTGCCGTCCAGTGTAGTCGAGCAATTGGCAGCCGGCAGTGGAGCAGCAGTCAGTGGCCGGGTAACCGAATACCGAGGGAAAAAACAAATCAGTTTAACCGGCATTTTTCCGTGCACGCTGTCCAATCCTGAAGACTTTGTGCCTATGGCACGCCGTCCGCAGCAAGAAATGTTCGATGAGCTGCAACGCCTCATCAGCAGCATCAAGAATCCATATCTCAGACAACTGCTCAAAGCCGTATTAGCCGACGCTGATTTTCAGAAGCGATTCTTGCTAGCCACTGCGGCCAAAACGTATCATCACGCCTGCATCGGTGGCCTTTTAGAGCACTCGCTCGACGTCGTGCGCCAGGTCGTTTTGATCGCTCAGCGTTACCCCGAGATCGACCGCGACCTGGCAGCGACAGTAGCCTTGCTGCACGACATTGGCAAGGTCGACAGCTATTCGTCTCGCGGCGACTTTGAAATGACCGACGAGGGTAAGCTGCTGGGACATATTTATATGGGTACCGCACGCGTGGAACGAGCTATGGACAACATTGAGAACTTTCCCCAGGAACTGCGACTGCGCGTCCTGCATGCCCTCTTGGCTCATCACGGCGAAAAACAAAAAGGATCGCCTGTCATACCGTGCACGCCAGAGGCCATCGTGCTTCACTATGCCGACAATCTCGACGGCGATCTGCGCGGCTGGTTCGATTACGTTTCCAGCGAAGGCAGTCCCGAAACAGGCTGGACATCGCGCAGTAATATGCACGATACTGCACTTTTTGTCGGATATCAGGACGAACCACAAAATGAGGGGGAAGCCTGAGCAACCAACGCAGAAACTGCACCACCTTGGTAGATCCAAACTCGCTCCAGCGGATTGCAGCGATCCAGGCCGAGCAGATCTGGATCTATCGAGTCGGGAATTGTAGGTTATTGGGGGCACGGAGGCTGAAATGGCTGATCTGACCGGAAAAACACTGGGCAAATATCGCCTGATGGAACGCTTGGGCCGAGGGGGTATGGCTGAGGTCTACAAGGCCTACCAACCAGGATTGGATCGTTACGTTGCCATCAAGCTGATGCACGGTTACCTGGCCGAAGACGAAGACTTTGTGGGCCGTTTCCAACGCGAAGCCAAAGCCATTGCCGCGCTGCACCACCCTCACATCGTCCAGGTCCACGATTTTGACATCGAGGGCGATGTGTATTACATGGTACAGGAATATGTCGAGGGCGGCACGCTCAAAGCAAGGCTGCAGCAAGCCAATCAAGCAAACACATCGTTTTCCGTCCAAGAGACGGTGCGCATTTTGGCCGCGATCTGCCGTGCAGTAGACTATGCCCACCAACGAGGACGCGTCCACCGCGACATCAAGCCCGACAACATCATGTTTGCCGAAAACGACCGTCCCGTGCTCACCGACTTTGGCATCGCCAGCATCGTCGGCGGAGCGCGCTTTACCGCAACCGGGGCTATGGTCGGCACGCCGGCCTACATGTCTCCCGAGCAGGGCAAAGGCTATCCCGGCGATGCCCGCAGCGACGTTTATTCGCTGGGGGTAGTGCTCTATGAAATGGTCACCGGGCGGATTCCCTTTGACGCCGACACACCTTTTGCCGTCGTGCTCAAGCACGTCAACGAGCCGCTGCCGATGCCGCGCTCGCTGAATCCCGACGTTCCCTTTGAGATCGAACGGATCATCCTCAAGGCACTGGCCAAAGATCCCGACGATCGCTACCAAACCGCCGGAGAGCTCGCCCAGGCGCTGGAAGAAGCTATCCAGGAGCAAGATATCCCCACCTGGGATATGACTTCTATTGCAGAGACAAAGCTGCCGGGCGCGGAGCAGTCGCCGATGACCGTAACAACCCCCTCCATCGAACCAATCTCACCCGACGCTGCAGAAACGCAACCCCAAAAACCGGCGCGTAAATGGTGGGTATGGGCATTGGGCAGCATCGTGGCACTTTTACTCTTGTTTTGCTGTTTTGCAGTTGGGCTACGTGTTCTCAACACTATCCAAGAGCGGCGCGCAGCGAATCAGACACCATCGCCCCTGGACGACAGACGCCAAACCGCCGCTACCGCTCCGGTTGGCGGCGACAGTTCCCCGGTCCAGGATCTGATCCGGGAAGGGATGAAAACGCTGGGCCAGGACTGCGGAGGCGACGTCGAAACCGCTCGGTCACTCTTTGAACAAGCCATCGAGCAAGACGAGAACGCTGCCGCAGCATACGTTGGGCGTGCTCTTTGCCAAGCTTGCAACGGCGATAACAAAACGGCCTTTCAAGACCTGGACAAAGCAGCCGAGCTGGCTCCCAACTCGGCCCTAGTGTACTATTGGCGCGGCAGGCTATGGTATGAACAAGAGGATGGCGAGCAAGCTGTCGCCGACCTGAATAGAGCCATTGATCTGGATCCTGGTTATACAGAAGCTTATTTTGTGCGCGGGCAGGCCTACGAATGGCCTTTGGAAGAGTATGAACGTTCATTTCAGGACATGAACAAAGTCATCGAACTCGACCCCACTTTTGCACCGGCCTACCTGCGTCGCGGACAGCTCTATACTTGGTACAAAGAGGATCCCGCTGCTGCGCTGGCCGACTTTGACAAGTTGATCGAACTAGAGCCGGATGATTCGCGTGGGTACAGCGAACGAGGCTACGTCTACCTGGATGTGCTGCACGAGTACGACAAGGCCGCCGCCGACTATACCATGGCCATTGAACGTGAACCAGAACCGGCATCGCTGTACACCAGTCGCGCGTTAGCATACTGGAGATTGGGCGATTTGGATCGCGCGTTGGCCGATCTTGATCAGGCGCTGGAACTCGAGCCCACTGCCGAGACTTATTTTTACCGTGGCATGGCACGTTATGACGACGAGCAGTACGACGCCGCCTTGCAAGACTTTGACAAAGTGTTGATGCTGGGTTGGGATCAAGAAGGCGCGGCATATCACGGCAAAGGCTGGACCTTTTTTAAGCTCGGAGACTATGAAAAAGCCATTGCCGCCTACAACCAGGCTGCCGGGTACGATTTCGAGAGCTATCGCTGGCCTTTCTTTGAAAATACCCACCTGCTCCTGGATCGAGCTATTGCCTACCGCGCCAACGATCAGCTTGAGGAATCGCTGGCCGACCTGAACGCGCTGATCGAGCAAGATGATAGCTGGGCCCTCGCCTATTACCACCGCGGACTAACCTACAGAGCGATAGGGCAGCCGGTGAAAGCGCTGCAAGATATGCAACAGGCGTGGGAATACGCCAACAGGCAGGAGTTGCGCGACGAGATCGAGAAAATGCTTAAAGAGATGCAGCAAGGCCAGTCGCCGGAACCGGACACCTCCGATTGCACCCGCCAAGACGTGTTTTGCGTGGGGATGGTTGCGAGCACCAGCGGTCTTGACGACTATGGATTCAACTATTACACCTGGCAGGGCGTTCTGCAAACCGAAGCCGAACTGGGGACGGTCATCAACTACTCGGAGCCCGATAGTGAGACCGAGTTTGCCAACCACATCACCCAATTCGCCGAGCTCGGGTACGATGTGATCGTGACTGTCGGGTTTACACAGTTTGATGCCACACAAGCCGTCGCCGCCGATTATGGCGCAAACATTGCCTTTATCGCCGTCGATCAAGTACAGACGCCCGGTGGCCTGACCAATGTGGTTGGCCTGGTTTTTCCCGAAGATCAAGCCGGGTTTCTGGCCGGCGCGCTGGCGGCGATGATGAGCAAAAGCCGCGTCATCGGTGCCGTGCTGGGACCGGACACCGTGCCCCCGGTATGGCGGTACGGCCAGGGGTTCTACCAGGGCGCTCACTACATCGATCCTGAAATCGAGGTCGTGACAGTGTATTATGTCGGTGACATTGGCACCGCCTTTATCGATCCGGATTGGGGATACGCTGCGGCCATCGAGATAATCGAACACGGCGCCGATATTATCTTTGGTGCCGCTGGCCAGACAGGGATCGGCGCATTAAACGCTTGCACCGACAAAGGCGTGCTTGCCATCGGCGTGGATACCGATCAATACTATACCGTGCCCGATGCACAAGCGGTCTTGTTGAGCAGCGCAATCAAGCAGCTCGGTCCAAACACCTTTGAATTGATCCAGATGGCCTATGAGGGACGGTTTACAGGCGGGGGCAACCATATAGGGCAAGTTGGCTTGGCCCCCTACCATAACTTGGAAGACACAGTACCTGACCAGGTTACAACCCGTCTACAAGAAATCGAGCAACAACTCCAAAATGGCAAACTGACTACCAACGTGCCCGCATCCAAACCAGCAGATTCAAACTAGGCGTTTCTATTATCAAGAGGGGAAACCAGTGACAAATCGACCCAACATCCTATACCTGCATTCTCACGATACCGGCCGTTATATCCAACCCTACGGTTACGCCGTGCCGACGCCCAATATGCAGCGCCTGGCCGAGCAGGGCATTCTGTTCCGGCAGAACTTTTGCGGTGGCCCGACATGTTCGCCGAGCCGTGCCGTCCTGCTCACCGGCATGTATGCGCACTGCAACGGCATGACCGGCCTGGCTCATCGCGGCTGGTCGTTGAACGACTACAGCCAGCACATCGTCCATACTCTACGCCGAGCCGGTTATTATTCGGCCCTGTTTGGTGTCCAGCACGTCGCCCAACATGACAGGATCGATCAAATCGGCTATGACCAGACCTTGCCCGGCGGCAGTGCACAAGAGCACACCCAGGCCGCCGTCAATTTCTTGAGCAACACCCCGCAGCAACCCTTTTTCATCTCCGTCGGCTATGGCGAAACGCACCGCACATTTCGTGAGGCCGAACCCGAGATCGGCGGTTATGCCGAAGACGAGCGCTACTGCCGCCCACCTGCCCCCCTACCTGACACGCCGGAAACGCGCCGCGATATGGCCGAGTTCAAAGCCGCCGCCCGCGTGCTCGATGATTGTTACGGTCAGGTGCTGCAGGCGCTCGACGGCGCCGGTCTGGCCGAAAACACGTTGGTCATCTGTACGACCGATCACGGCATCGCCTTTCCATATATGAAATGCAACCTCGTCGATCACGGCATTGGCGTGCTGCTCATCGTGCGCGGCCCCGGGGGGTTCCGAGGGGGCAAGGTCGTGGACGCTTTGGTCTCACACGTGGACATTTTTCCTACAATTTGTGATCTGATCGGGGTCGATCCGCCCGATTGGCTGCAAGGTATATCAATGATGCCCTTTATCCGAGGCGAGGCAGAACAAATCCGTGACGAGGTTTTTTCCGAAGTGACCTACCACGCCGCATACGAACCGCAGCGCTGCGTACGCACCCAGCGTTACAAATACATCCGCCGCTTTGACGGCCGGGAGACGGCCGTGATGCCCAACTGCGACGACAGTTTGAGCAAAGATGTGTGGCTCGCACACGGCTGGCGCGAGCGCCCGCAGCCGCAAGAGGTCCTGTTTGACCTGATTTTTGATCCCAACGAGACAAACAACCTGATCCGCGACACCACCCAGGATCCAGAAACAGCAAACGTGCTGCGCGATATGCGCAACCGGTTAGAACGATGGATGAAAGAAACAAACGATCCGCTCCTTAATGGGCCGGTACCCGCACCTCCGGGAGCCAAGGTCAACGATCCCAATGGCCTTTCGCCCCGAGAATCCGTGCAGCCAGTTTGAAAAAGAGCCGGTTTTCGCTCGGCACTCGTCGAGGACCGAAGACCCTCGATCAGCAAGTCCGATATGACATTTGCCGATGATCCCGCCATAGAGATGAAAACGTCTGGCAAGGAGGAAACATGACGAAACGCACCCTCACGCTTACGATCATCCTGGGACTGGGCGCGGCCCTGATCCTGCTATGGTTGTTTGACCGATCGCCCATCCCCACCTATGCTGCTGGCGTGCTGACCGTTTGCCCTGCCAGTTCGTCAACGTGCGACTATGCGACGATCCAAGATGCCGTGGACGCAGCCCAGGACGGTGACACGATCAAGATCTCTGCAGATACCTACGGCGGCCTGGTCACCCGGACTCGGCCATCCTGCTATGGCAGCACAGGTATTCTCTCTCAAGTGCTCTATATTAGCAAAACGCTGGTTTTACTGGGAGGCTATGCACCCGGCGACTGGACCACACCTGACTTTGACCATCCCACTGTTCTCGATGCTCAAGGCGAGGGTAGGGGCATTGCGATTATTGGTAACGTGACGGTCACCATCCAGGGTTTCCAAATCATGGGTGGCAACGCGGCAGGGCAAGGCGGCATTGGCCGCTTTGACGCTGGCGGCGGGCTCTATGCGCTTCAAGCGACCG
>JAFGJF010000522.1 GCA_016929205.1 Anaerolineae bacterium | reverse complement strand
GTTGAACAGGCTGGTGTTCCAGATATACCAGTCAGAGTACTCGTTGCGTTTGTGCTTTGCCGACTGTTTGAACCATTCACACTCCACTGAGGTGTGCCCGGCAACCAGGTCCAGCACCACCCGAATGCCGTGCTTTTTCGCCTCCTCGAACAGGCGGCGCAGGTCTTCGTTGGTGCCGTAACGCGGTGCAACTTTGTAAAAGTCGGCAACGTCGTACCCGGCGTCGCCAAAAGGTGATTCAAAGCACGGGTTGAGCCAGAGGGCATTGGCTCCCAGCGACTGGACGTAATCCAGCTTGGCGATCACACCCGGCAGGTCGCCGATCCCATCCCCGTTCGTGTCGTAGAACGATTGGGGATAGATTTCGTAGATGATGGCCTTTTCCAGCCATTCGGGGTTATGGAATTCGGGCTGCAATTCCTCGGTGATGGGTGCAAAAGAAGGAAGCATGATAGACTCCTTTCAATAGGGTCTGTGAGCCGAGCCGCCAATCAATTTCGACAGGGTACCGACTCTGGAAAGGGAACACAACGGTAACGATCTCGTATGCTTTGACATCAAGAGTCACTTTATCATCAGCAGACGGGAGCAAAAGCGATTCTGCCTAGTGTAGCGGATTCCCGTTTTCTTGTCAAGGACACCAGAGTTTCTTCAGTTTGGGGAGAGTGACCCGGTTTCGACGCGCGGTAGCGTGTGGAGATTTGTCGTTGGAGGCGGCAGTGTGTATAATCATCTCAAGGGATCATTCAAGCAACCGGTCCGGCAAGTCGTGCGCCCCATTATACAGATTTGAACTAGAAAATATGTCATACATCAAACCATCAATTAGACTGGAGGAACCTCTATGCCACTGACCTTTGATTTTCCACTGGAACGACTCAAGACTTACCAGGGCATCAACCCACGCCCGGCCGATTTTGACGCCTTTTGGGACAAGCGCCTTGCCGAGATGCATGCCATCGATCCGCAGGTTTCGCTGACACCGGCCGAATTCCGGACCTCCTTTGCCGAATGCTTTGATATGCGCTTTACCGGCGTCGGCGGGGCACGTGTGTATGCCAAACTGCTGCGCCCCAAGGATGCCCCATCCCCACACCCCGCCATGGTCCTGTTTCATGGCTACACCGGCGATTCCGGCGACTGGGCGGACAAGCTGGGCTACGTCGCCAATGGGTACACCGTCGCCGCCCTCGATTGCCGGGGACAGGGTGGACGCTCGGAGGACATCGGCGGGGTCACGGGCAATACCCACCGCGGGCACATCATTCGCGGCCTCGATGACGCGTTGGACGGCGCACCGGAAAAGCTGCTCTTTTGCCAGATCTTTCTCGACACAGCTCAATTGGCCCGGATCGTGATGGATATGCCCGACGTGGACCGCAACCGCGTCGGCGCGACCGGGGGCAGCCAGGGCGGGGCGCTGACCGTGGCCTGTGCTGCGCTCGAACCAAGTATCCGCCAGGCCGCACCCGTCTTTCCATTCCTCAGCGACTACAAGCGTGTTTGGGAAATGGACCAGGCAAAGGATGCGTATGCCGAGCTACGCGATTACTTTCGGCGCTTTGACCCACGGCACGAACGCGAGGATGCGATCTTTGAGACGCTGGGTTATGTAGACATCCAGCACCTCGCCCCACGCATCCAGGCAGATGTACTGTGGTCTGCTGGGCTGATGGACACGATCTGTCCTCCATCCTCCCAGTTCGCCGCCTATAACAAGATCGCGGCGACCAAGCGGATGGATATCTATCCCGACTTTGGCCACGAGGGACTGCCCGGCAGCTCTGACCGGATCTTTCAGTTTATGCTGGGTTTGCAGAACCAATGAGCAGGTGTTTGGTCAGGTTTCTTGGAAACACAACAGGAGCTATGTAAGGTACCATCTCAATCATTTAGGGTGAGGTCGTCCCTGAGACGGAGAAAGAACAAAGCCGGGGTTTAGGCCGGTATTTTCCGCCAAGACCCCGGCTTTTTTATTTGACGACCAAATTGGGAGTAGGGTACCAGGCGGATGTCGATCTTTTTCGGTTGGAGATCCTGGAGATCGCGATAGAGCTGGCGCGACCATTCGCCTTGCGGAATCCGTTCTGCCTGGCCCTCTAGGACTGCGACGCGCTCCCCGAAAAGTTGTGAATCGATCCGAGGGCGCAGCTCAATGTCGGCCGGGATGCGAATGTCCAGAACCCGAACCCCCTCGGGCAGATCTGCCGATTCAAGGCAGTAGACCACCGGCCCTCGCTGAATCGCGACCTGGTTCAGTGTCTCCTCGACAAAAGGATTTGCTTCCAGGAGTCGCGGCGCCATCGGGATCGCGAGCTCGACAGTGTCGCCGGCCGACCATGCCCGGCTTATCTTGCAGTATTCACCCGGTTTCGCCTCGACGCCAGCCGTCTCGCCATTGACCGTCACCGCAGCGCGATTCGCCCACCCGGGAATCCGGAGCATCAGCGCGAACTTGGGCGCCTCGGGGGCGCGGATGGCGATCCTCACATATCCCTGTTGTCGTCTCCGCCTTCCTGAAAAAGGTCGCGGATTTCGATCAGGTTCTTGGCCAGTTCGAGAGTGCGCTCATCGCCCGTCGTCCGGTACATCTCAACCACGCCCATATAATGGGAAGGACAGATGGCGCTGCGGGCGAGGTCCGTGGTCGCCGTCTCATAGTAATGGTAGAGATAAATCGTTCCATTTTGGCCCACGGTGGCGTCCCTCGGATCGCCCGGCGGCGACCAAAAAGTTGTGATAGGCAAAGCTGACCTCGGTATTGCTCAGGAGCTGCCACATATTGGGCACCATGACCCTGGCGCACTGGTCGAATTTGACGGCCCAGAATCCGCACATCTATTGGTGCAACCCGGATCTCACCTGCGCACGTTTCTCCGCTCAAGACATCCAACCATATGCCGGGAGGTGTAAAGGATAGCGTTTTCTCGGTATTGTTGAGCGCGAACCACAAGCGCTCGTCTGGCCCGATGCGCTGGTAGACGTGTAGCCCGTCGGGCGTTTCGCACAGGCCAGAGACCCCGGTCTCGGCACACAGGTAGGTGGCCAATGCCGACATGCTCGCTCCTCGCAGCGAGGCCCCGACATAGATGACCCGGCCCTTGCTAAAACGGTGCGACGTGATCGCGGGGCGGCCCTCGCGCCAGCCGCCGGCATAGGTCGCCAGCACCTCTGCCGTGAGCGGGTGCATCTCGTCGGACAGGACAGAGGCTTCGGTCCCTTCCGGGCCAGGAATGGCGGCGCTGTGCTGGTGCACCGTAGCGTGCAACCGCACCGGCTCGTGAAGAGGCGCGAGGTCACTCACGCGGATGCCGGCCGCGTCGGCCAGCGGCCCGGGACGAGGCGTATCAAAGCTCACGTTGTACTCGTCTACCACGCCGCTGGGCGCGGTCAAACAGAGCGTGCCGCCATTCTCGACAAAGGCGAGCAGGTTTTGTGCGATTTGCTGATCGATGCAGAACAGGCGTGGGGCAAAAACCAGCCGATAGGAGGACAGATCCTCGCGCGGGTCCAGTGCATCGGTGGGTACGTTCTGATCTCGCAGCGTATTATGGACGGCAATCACATCCTGGGCCGGGTCCCACTCCGGGACGCCCAGCCCGGCCTCAAGCGCCCAACGCGATTCTTAGCTCATCACGATCGCCATCTCGGATTGGGGACGGGTGCGGTCGATCCGC
>JAFGJF010000008.1 GCA_016929205.1 Anaerolineae bacterium | reverse complement strand
TGTTGAATGGGTGCTGCGTTCTGGATGGTATTTGATTTTCCTCACATAAACTTGTATGATATAATATCGTCCGCGTTTTCTGGTCTGTCAAGTGCAGAGGATACAAGTGAAAGCAAAAGGAGATCAGCTTGCGGTTTGTTGTGTCGTTTATGTGTTTGTGTGTGTCCTCAAGTTTGTTTGCTTGTGTCCCAGCCTCATCTTTGAAGCAAGATCAAGCGGCAATTCAGGAACTGATTGCCACCGAGGGTAGGGGGGCTAAAGCGCGTGATGTTGCCCTTTTGGAATCGGTTTGGGCTGATGATGCGGTTGTTCGCGATGCTAACCACACCCCGGATGATTTGTCTGATGATCTGGTCTGGGAAGGGTGGGACGCCATTTTATTGCGCTATGAGACAGTTATCTTTTACCTGACGTTGGAGGCACCCGGTCCAGTTGATCTGGTTATGGAGGTGCAGAGTGATACGGCTATCGTGACAGGCACAACTCGCATTGGCAATGAACGCTCGTCTGAAGGTGAACGCTGGACGTTCAGGCGTCACAAGGGAACGTGGAAAATTACGGGTATTGTCTTTAACCTGGAGCCGGCCGAGCCGTAGCAGTTGCGACAACCAGGATCTAGAGGTTGGGGTGGCGACCGATCCCATTTGTTTTGCCCGTCACGTTCGCGTCAAAGAGACTTGTGAGGAAGAAAATTGAAGTACGTGGTTCAGTTTGATGATGTATCAAAGTGCTTTCGGGTTCGGCATGAGGGACCACTTTCATTCCAATCGATATTTTTGGATGTGGTCAAACTTCGGTTACGCAAACCCAAACAAACGTATTGGGTGTTGAGGAACATCAACTTTGGCATTGAGCCGGGCGAGATGTTGGGCCTTATCGGTGTAAATGGCTCCGGCAAAAGCACGGTTTTGAAGCTGCTTTCGCGGATCATTGAACCGACGACAGGGCGTGTTGTGGTTGATGGACGCATCTCTGCTTTGCTCGAGTTGGGAGCGGGATTCCATCCTGATTTGACGGGCCGTGAAAACGTCTATCTGAACGGTTCGATTTTGGGTTTGAGCCGCAAGGAAATCAGACAAAAGCTTGACGATATTGTCCGGTTCGCCGATCTAGAGTCGTCCATTGATATCCCTGTGCGTTTTTATTCTTCTGGTATGTATATGCGTCTGGGGTTCTCAGTAGCCACTCATGCTAACCCAGAGATATTGCTGGTAGATGAGGTGCTGGCTGTCGGTGACTATGCATTTCAACTGCGGTGTCTGCACCGAATTGAAGAGCTGAAAAAGCAAGGCATGACTACGCTGTTTGTGTCACACGATATGGAGGCGATCAAGGATCTGTGCGATCGTGTGATCTGGTTGGATGGCGGCGGCATTCAGGCTGAAGGCGATCCTGAACACGTTGTAGAGCAGTATCTACGCGGATTCGCCGATGTGGATCTGGGCGCGCTCGGGAAGCAAAGCGGGATCGCACGTGGCCAACGATGGGGAACAGGAGAGGTCGAGATAACGAGTGTGCGGTTTCTGGATGGAAACGGCAATGAGAAAAGCTGTTTCGTGACTGGCGAACCGTTTCGGGTGGCGATAAACTATGTGGCTCACAAACGGATCAAATCTCCTGTGTTTGGCATGGGTTTTTACTCAAGTGATGGGACATGGATCAACGGTTCGAATACCAGTACCTCCAAGTATGAAATTGGTTGGGTCGAGGGAAAGGGATCGATCTCGTATTGCCAAGATCAGTTGCCTTTATTGGAAGGCAGCTATTTGTTTTCAGCTACGGCGTACGATTTCAACGGCGATGTGCCTCATGCATATGATCACTTGGACAAAGCGTTCGTCATCCAAATAAGACCAAGTTCAGAGATCGGAGAGACGTTGGGCATGGTCTATATGCCATGTCATTGGGAGCACACACAGTGAGCGCGCAACATCGTGGGTTGGACGCCGCTTTTTTGCAGTATATCGGTTATGACACCGAACTGCAAAAGGTGCACCAACGTTTTTATGTCCCGTTCTTTGCAGATTGTCAGCGGGTTGTGGATCTGGGATGTGGATATGGCGATTTTGTCGAGTTGTTGGTCGAACAGGGGATCGGCGCAATAGGCGTAGATGCCGATAGCGTTGCCTGTCAAGCTGCACAAGCACGCGATCTTGTAGTGGTGAATCAAGATGTTTTTGAGTACTTGAGTGGGCTGCCCGCTGAGAGTGTTGATGGCGTATTTGCTGCTCATTTGGTCGAGCATCTTGCTTTTGAACAAGTGCTCGAGCTCATTCGGTCTGCTTACCGGGTGCTAAAACCTGGCGGTGTGATCGTCCTTGCTACGCCCGATCCACGTTCCTTGTATGCCCACCTGGATATGTTTTATCTACATTTTGGGCATGTGACCTTTTACCATCCACGCTTGTTGTGCTTTTTTCTCGAATATGCAGGTTTAGATCGTCCCGAGTTTGGCAATAATACGTCTCAGGTTCAGATAAAATCACCTTTGTTTGGCGTGGATTGGAGACAATCGGTTCGGGCGGGCAGCTTGCCACTGTGGAAAGATACGCTCTTTCGGCGTTGGCTGCGAGCCGTACGGATGGCCATTGCCCGAATATTCTTGAATCCTTATCTGGATCTGATTGATGCCAACTTCCGACGAGTGCAGGTCATGTTGGAACGGGTTGATTATCCTTTTGAGTGTTACGCAAAAGCCGTCAAACCTCAGTCTTGCGCGCAGGAGGAGCGTTTGTGAGCGCACGCGTGTTGATGTGCATTCCCAATATCAGCGAGGGAATCGATCACGATACGGTCGATCAAATTGTGGCCGAGATACGTAGGGCCAAGATCCTCAATGTGTCTTCAAACGCCGATCACAATCGCACTGTGCTTTCGTATCTCGGCGAGCCGGAGGACGTGCTTGCTGCGACCAAAGCGATGGCCCTCAAGGCATTTGAGTTGATTGACATGACTCGGCACAAGGGATCGCATCCCCGACTGGGTGCCGTCGACGTGGTGCCGTTTGTTCCGGTGCGTGGCCTCAAGATGGTCGAAGCGGTTGACATTGCCCGGCAGTTTGGCAGGTTTGCCGGCGATATGGGCATTCCGGTGTATTATTACGAAGAAGCCGCTACCTGCCCCGAACGCGTGGCGTTGCCCGATATCCGGCGCGGGGAATATGAGGGGCTGGCGGCAAAACTTGAGGATGCACGCTGGCGGCCCGACGAAGGTCCAGCCGTTTTCAACCCCAAGTCGGGTGGGTTAGTTACAGGTGCGCGTTACCCTCTTGTTGCCTTTAACGTCAATCTGGGTACAGCTGATATAGGATTGGCCAAACAGATTGCTCGGGCGGTTCGGCACAGCAGCGGCGGGTATCGTTTTGTGCGTGCGATGGGTGTCAGGTTGAAAGAGCAAGGCATTGTGCAGGTGTCGATGAATATGGTAAACTATGCCGAGACGCCTTTGCCTCGTGTATTGGAGACGATCCGGGCTGAGGCTGCACGGTACGGTGTCAACGTCATCTGCACCGAGTTGGTCGGTGCTGTGCCGTTAGGCGTGCTTGAGCAGGCGCTCAAGTATTATCTTCAGACGCACGATTTCCAGACAGATCAAATTGTCGAGATAGCACTGCTAGAGTAAGCGGATTGCCCCGGACAACAGTAGTGTGAAATGTGGATGATCCCAAAAATGGATGGTTGCGAAAAGCACCAAGTCGATCTCGTGCTTTACAATGCTTTGCAGCTTGTAACTTGCGCTAGTCCTACCGGTTCCAAACGCGGTGCTGCAATGGCCGATGTCGGGGTGATTCCAGATGGTGCTGTGGCCATTTTGGATGGTCGCATCGTGGATGTGGGTCACACAAACGCGCTTGGGAACCGGTACGATGCTCGCGAACAGATATCAGCTAAAGGCAAGATCGTTTGCCCTGGATTTGTCGATCCACACACACACGTTGTTTATGCTGGGGATCGTGCTGCCGAGTTTGAGATGCGGCTCCTTGGCGCGACATATATGGAGATTATGCAGTCCGGCGGGGGTATCGCTGGCACGATGCGAGCCACGCGGGCAGCAACGGTCGAGCAACTGGTCTCCGAGTCTTGTTCCAGACTCGATGCGATGCTGGATTTGGGTACGACGACAGTTGAGGTCAAGACCGGCTACGGGTTGGATGTTGCCAGTGAGATCAAGATGTTGAAGACAATTGCTGCTCTGGACTCACAGCATCCTGTGGATCTGGTGCCGACTTTTATGGGTGCGCACGCTGTTCCGCCTGAGTATGATGGACATGTCGATGATTACGTTGATGTGGTTATTGGCACAATGCTTCCCCAGGCTGCTGCGTGGTATCGCCAGTCCACGTTTTTTGCCAACGGCATACCCTTTTTTTGCGATGTGTTCTGTGAAAAGGGTGTCTTTGATCGGGAACAGGCGCGACAAGTTCTTCGAGCAGGCAAAACGCTGGGGATGCGGCCCAAGCTGCATGCTGACGAGTTCGAATCATTGGGTGGTGTTTCGATGGCTGTCGAGCTGGATGCTGTTTCAGTCGATCACCTGGATGTCACACCTGTGGGCGATATCTTAACACTAGCGGCTTCCGATACGGTAGGCGTCATTATGCCTGCTGTCAACTTTAACCTGGGCAGCGCACATTTTGCTAATGCGCGTGCGATAGTTGATGCCGGTGCGGCCGTTGCCCTGGCGACTGATCTCAATCCAGGTTCTGCTCCCTGTCCATCTATGCCATTGGTGATGGCAATAGCGTGCCGGTACGGGCATTTGCTTCCAGCAGAGGCATTGAACGCCAGCACGATCAATGCAGCCTATGCCGTGGGATTGGAAAAGCACGTTGGATCTATCGAGGTGGGCAAGTGGGCGGATCTGCTCGTTCTCGATGTGCCGGATTATCGTCATTTGGCCTATCAATTTGGCGGCAATCTGATCGAGAGTGTGATTAAAAAGGGAAAGATAAGGACTATCCGATGACGGTCAAGGTCGTACTCGACGGCGAGCATTTAACAATGGAAGACGTCATTCGTGTTGCTGGTGCGCCCGCAAAAGGCGAGACAGTTGAGGTCGTTCTATCGGCTCAAGCGGTGGAAAATGTGCAACGGGCAGAGAAGGCTGTGGCCGGATTTGTCCGACGAGGGGAGATTGTCTATGGCGTGACCACCGGTTTTGGCGCGTTCAAGGATCGCATCATTCCTCCTGACCAGGTACGTCAACTTCAGCGCAACATCTTGATGAGCCACGCTGTGGGTGTGGGGCCACCGCTGGATGAAATGACGACGCGAGCTATGATGTTGATTCGGGCCAACACCCTGGCCAAAGGATATTCGGGGATTCGTGAAGAGACGCTGCGGCTTTTGCTGGATATGCTGAATCAGGGTATTCATCCCGTAGTGCCTTGCCAGGGGTCGCTGGGCGCGAGCGGTGATTTGGCTCCACTAGCGCATATGTCATTGCCACTGATCGGGTTGGGGGAGGTGCACTATCAGGGGCGGGTTCTGCCAGGGGCTGAAGCAATGGACCGGGCCGGTCTTTCACCCATCGTTTTGGAAGCCAAGGAAGGTCTGGCCTTGACCAATGGCACGGCATTTATGGCAGCAGTAGGCGTGTTAACCTCGTTGCAGGCTGAGAACCTGGCGTGTGTGGCCGACGTCGCCGGCGCATTGAGCCTGGAAGCTCTGCACGGCACACCGGCTGCTTTTGATGAGCGCATTCATGCTGTGCGACCCCACCCAAGGCAAATTGAGTGCGCGACGTTTATCCGCCAACTGGTGCGAGGCAGCGACTTTGTCCGAGAAAACGACCCACTTGACGTCCAGGATGCATATACGCTACGCTGTATCCCCCAAGTACATGGCGCAGTGCACGAGGCGATATGGTACGCACGTGGCGTGTTGGAAATCGAACTGAATGCCGCCACTGACAATCCGCTGATCTTTTTCGATGCCGATGGTGCTGCGGTGGTGCTGTCTGGCGGTAATTTCCACGGCGAGCCGCTGGCCATCGCGATGGACTACCTTGCCCTGGCTCTGGCCGAGTTGGGCAATATGTCCGAACGCCGGCTGACCCGGCTCACCGATGAGGCGAGCAACCAGGAGACGCTGCCTGCATTTCTGATCAAGCATGGTGGGCTCAATTCCGGGTTTATGCTTACCCAATACACGGCAGCAGCGCTGGCTTCGGAAAACAAAGTGTTGGCTCACCCTGCCAGTGTGGATACCATTCCTACGTCGGCGAACACCGAGGATCACGTCAGCATGGGCGCGGTGGCGGCGCGACAAGCGCACCAGATCGTGGACAATGTGGAGCGCATTTTGGCAATCGAATTGTTTGCTGCTGCGCAGGGCATTGACTTTCGTCGTATCGTGTTGGGCCCGGACGCTAAATTGGGTGAAGGCACAGCGCCAGCCTGGGCTTTGATTCGCCAGCATGTGCCGTTTTTAGAGAACGATGCGGTGATGTATCCTCACATCGAGACAATACGCCAGTTGATTGCCAACGGTGAACTGATCCAAGCTGTCCACAAGGCACTCCCCGAGGCGCATTCGCTGTTTTTTGACCGAGTGTGACGGGATGGGCCTATACGTTAAAGCGAATATTTAGAATGTCACCATCCTGAACCACATAGTCGCGTCCTTCGAGCTGGAGCTTGCCTTGCTTGCGTGCTGTAGCCAATGAGCCTGCAGCATTCAAGTCATCATAGCTGATGACTTCGGCGCGAATGAATCCTCGCGCAAGGTCTGAGTGAATGACGCCTGCAGCGTTCACGGCGAGTGTGTTCTGGGGGATTGTCCAAGCTCGCACCTCGTCTTCGCCAACGGTGAAAAATGAGTGCAGACCGAGCAGTTGATAGCTTAGACGGATCATCCTGCTTAGTCCGGGTTCCTCAATGCCGTATTCAGCCAAAAACGCGTGTGCTTCTTGGGCCTCCAGTTGCGCAATCTCCATTTCCAGTCCGCCACGGAGGCAAATGACATCGGTATGGCGGTGAGGATAGGTCACGTAGGCTGCAGGATCGTCGTTTCCTTCATCGCCGACGTTCAGCACCACCAGTACCGGCTTGGCTGTGAGCGGTTGATATCCTCGCAATTGTTTTTGCTCTTGAGGCGTCAGGTCCAGGTCGCGGATGGGAATCTCTTGTTCTAGGTTTTCTTTGATTCGCATCAGCATATCGAATTCTTGCCGATCGGTCTGGCGGTTGGCATACTCGCCTTTTTTGTTCAGATCGTGCGCCAGGCGTTCCATACGCCGTTCGACGATGGTCAGATCGGAAAAAAGGAATTCAAAATCCAACATTGCCAGGTCGCGTGCCGGATCTATCGATCCTTCGGGATGTGCGATGCTTTCATCCTCAAAAGCACGCACGACGTGCAGTAGGGCATCGTTTTGGGCGATGGTGTTGAGAAGCAGTCCGCTGATGCCACCTTCTTTGCTGATGCCGGCTTTGAGCCCGGCAATGTCGTTATACTCGATGCGGGCGTAAGTGGTTTTGAGTGGGGAAAACATCTCACTGAGGCGGTCAATGCGCGGATCGGGCACATCGACTATGGCTGTATTCGTCTCGACCTGACCAGTGCTGTACGCAGTTGTCTCGACCTGGCTGGCGGTCAGCGCGTTAAAGATCGTTGTTTTCGTGCTATTGGGCAATCCAACAATACCGATTTGCATTTTGTTCGTTCTCCTCTGTATAAAATTGAAGCAGAGTTGCCGGAGTTCTACTCCGTGTGCAACTCTGCTGGATTACATTCTATCACAGAGGCGGCGTTTTGACAATCTCTTCCAACCAGGTTTCAAAGACGGTGGCGATATTTCGCGTGTCAACGTCGTTGCCCCATTCGCATTGAGCAAACACGCCCCCGCTGCCGTCGTCGAGTGCATAGCGGACGCGACGTACGGCAGCACGTACATCCTCAACTGTGCCGAACGGCAAGATGCTTTGGCGGTCGATCTCACCCCAGAAGGTGATCTGGGATTTGAATTGCCGTCCTATCTTTTCGATATCCATACAAAACAGCTGAGAGTTAACCGCATCGACGCCGATCTCGATCAGGTCGGGGTAAATGTCGATGATATGTCCATCGGAGTGGAAAAAGACCGATTTGCCCGCGCTGTGGATCAGGTCACAGTAATCTTTGTACAGTGGCTTAAAAAATGACCGCCACTGTTTGGGCGAGATGAGCAGGCTCTGCTGGGTGCCCCAGTCATCCATGAACGAGATACCGTCTACATCGGTCTGGATCCACAGCTCCAGTTCACGCATAAAGAACGCATGTACGAGATCACGCAGTCTATATAGCTCGGCTGGTTCATAGGCCAGATCCATATATAGGGCTTCGCTGCCGCGAACGAACTGCATCCGTTCGAAGGGACGGATGGTGGTACTCGCCAGGACAAACTTGGCTGTCTCTGCACAGCTTTGGTTGACCTGGCTAAAATCGGCCTGGTCGAGGATTTCGTAAGGTGCATGATAGCTCTGTAGTGCAGCCCAATCGCCGAGTGGCGGGCCTTTCACCTCGCCGACGACGCCCAACTCGGCAACGTGCCATTCGCACCCCCATTCGTCTATGTATGAACCAACAACGTGACGGGTTCCCTTTTCTCTTTTCCCTCGACCATATTGCGCTCGCGGGCGGGCCAAATCGGATGGAAAACGCGCCAACAAGGCGTCCAGTTCGTTTTTGCGCGTCATCTCGATGCCAGGTAGTGTCCACAAATCGCGTGGTGCGCGGTCGGGGCACTCAAAACGTAAGGTACGAATAACTCGTTCTCGACCGTCCATCATCTATCCCTCCTTTAGAAAGATCATAACCTGCTCCATCGGGCAACTGGCCTGCCCGATGACGCGGTCGGCGCCACCATAATAGATCCACAATTCGCTCCCGACCTGCAATGTGGCACAGCTAAAGACCACATTGGGTACATCGCCAACGTATTCCCAAGGCTCGCGGGGTTCCATCACAAAGGGGGCCGGGCGCGATAGCACCCGGGTTGGATCGTCTAGTGCGAGCAGTGCGACGCCCTGGCGATAGACACGGGCTTGATCGACGCCGTGGTAGACCAGCAACCATCCTGACTCAGTTCTGAGCGGCGGGCCGCTGATCCCGACTTTCCACTCTTCCCAACCGGGGCGGGGGCCTAATACACGTTGGTGATCGGTCCAGTGGATCATATCTTCCGAGTAGCACAGCCAGATGTCGGGCTCGCGGCGATGGAACATGCAGTAGCGGCCGTTGATTTTTTCCGGAAACAGGGTATGATCCTTGTTATCTTCGTCGGGCAAGGCGATGCAGTGACGGGTCCAATGGATCAGATTGGTGCTTTTGGCAATCGAGGCGCGTGTGCCCTGGATCGAATAACCGGTGTAGGTCATATAAAAGACGCCGTCGATTTCGGTGACACGGGGATCCTCGACGCCACGCGTTTCAAATGGGCCTCCATAGGTCAGGACCGGTTTGTCGAGACGTGACCAATCAAAGCCGTTGACGCTGACCGCATAGCCGATCGACGATTTCAATTGGACGCCCTGGGCGCGATAGAACATATGGAACAGATCGTTGTGCTGAATGACGGCACAGTTGAACACATTCAGCGCTTCCCACTCGTGTTGCGGATTGGGAATCAGGATGGGGTTGCCCGGATAACGTTCAAACTCCATTGTTTACGCTCCTTATTCTATCTCGTCGATGTCGCCCGCGCGCATTAAGGCTGCAATAGGGGCAAATGAGCGACGGTGAATCTCGGTTGGTCCTAATTCCTGCAGTGCGTTTTGATGTTGCCTGGTGCCATACCCTTTGTGCCGTGCAAACCCATAGCCAATATGAGTCTTGTTCAGGGTGATCATATGGCGATCCCGAGCAACCTTGGCCAGGATCGAGGCTGCGGCGATGGTCAGGCTCTTTTGATCACCTTTTTTGATCGATCGCTGTTCGAGTTGCACGGCAGGAAGCTTGATATAGTCGATCAGCAGGGCATCAGGGGCGGGATCGAGTTGGGCAATTGCTTCTTGCATCGCCTGACGCGTGGCGGGGGCAATGCCGATTTCGTCGATGCGAGGGGCCGATATGAGTGAGACGGCCCAGGACACCGCTGTCTCGCGGATAATGTCGTACAAGATGTCGCGCTGGCGCGGCGTGCACAGTTTGGAGTCGCATACGCCCTCCAGTGCTTTGAGAAGGGATGGATCGGCCAGTGGCAAGATGACCGCGCCAGCGGCAACCGGCCCGGCCCAGGCACCACGGCCTGCTTCATCCAACCCGGCGATGTGGGTATGGCCTGCTAACAAAAGTCCTTGTTCAAAGTCAAGCGTAGGGAGTGGTTTTGGCATAACAACCCGATTTTCGATCAGATCTCAAACTCGTGCGCCAGGATGCTCATTCTCAATTCGTCATAATAGCGTCCTTTGCGAAACACCGCCTCGCGCATACGCCCTTCGTGTTTGAACCCGCATTTTTCATAAGCCCTGATGCCCCGCGCGTTGTCCTGGAACACACGTAAATAGACGCGGTGCAGGTTCATTTCGTGAAAGGCGAAACGCAGCAGTGTGCGAATGGCATCGCTGCCATAGCCTTTGCTCCAGTGTTCTTTTTCACCAATGACGACGCCCAGCTCGGCGTGGCGGTGGAGCCAGTTGATGTCGTGCAGGCCAATGTTGCCAATGTGCACGTTTTCCTGACCATCGGTGGTTTCGATGGCAAAGAGTTCAGTGCTTTCGTTCTTGAGCTGGTTCTCGAACCACTGTTCTTCTTCGGCTCTGGAAATGGGGCGGTTGATGAGCAAAAAGTCGCGTACGTCCGGATCGCCAAACCAACGTACAAAGGTGGGGATATCCTCACGTTCGATGCGGCGCAGCCGCGTTTTTTTCCCAAAGATCATATTTATCGTACTCCAAGGACCCAGTCTGTCGCCCACCACCATTCACTCAACAGGTGGAGCAGATCGGGCAACACATTGGCCACGCCGTGCGCGGCCAGCAGCGGATAAATCGATTTTGTCTTGTCGTAGATCAAGCCGGCCACCAACCCAAAGAGCACAAAGAGGGCAGACTGAAAGCCATCCTGTGCAAGGTGGACCGGGTGCAGGGCAAATAACAATGCTTGCACGACGATCGCCCAGCGATGTCCAATTCTCTCTTGAAGGCCGGTTTGCAGGAATCCCCTGAAAAAAACCTCTTCGACTAACGGGATCACGATCAGCCCGTTCAAGAAGGCGATGAGCGTGGTCTGCTTGTTCCAATTTGTGCCAGTTTGGGGAAATTGAGCCGTGATCAGCAGGTCGCACAGTCGCCAGCCGATGCCGGCTATGGCTCCGCTCAAGTATAGCAGGCCCGGAAACTGCCAGGCACCCTGCAAATCGTTGCGAAATCCCAATTCGCCGAGGCTGATATGTCTTTGCAGAAGAGCCAACAGTGGAAAAAACACCATCAAGATCGCCCACAAAAAGGCGTTAACCTCGATAAATGCACGCAGCCACCAGTTACCCACCAGGTATAGACTGTCCAGCCCGCCGATCAAGATCAACGCCGGCAAGATAGTCGAAAAGGAGATGCGTGAATACGTTTGACTCATCGCTGTTTTCTGCAATCAGGCCAATTGCTCCCTTGAACCGAGTCATTATACCACTTTGCTGCTGCCTCTATTATAAAATGGGTGGTATCGTAATGTCAAGCTGAGTTTGAGGGGCTCTGATGGTCGGAACGAGTTTGCCCATTTGGGCGTGGTATGGTAAAATTGGGTCTGTTGAGTGTATTGCCCCTATAGCTCAATGGATAGAGCAACTGCCTTCTAAGCAGTAGGTTGCGTGTTCGAGTCGCGCTGGGGGCGTTTGGCGGGCAGTTGCCCGCTTTTTTCATTCGTACAGGAACGCATGGCTTTTTTTCCCAACGACAGAAATGACGCCCATTTTGCGCAGGCAGTATGTCATTTTTTGTGCCAGTCGGCGAGGCAGTTTGAGTGTGTCAGCCAGTTCGCGGTTCGTAAAGGGACGAGGCAGTGCATCGACAAGCAACAACGAAAAATCTGCGGGTGAACCCAGTTTCACCTTACCCATGACATCAAGCAAGCGGTGATCGTGGACGCTCCAACGCTTGCGCCGCCAGCTTCCTTGTCCGTCATTGCACAGGATCTGCTCTGCCTGGACGAACAACACCTCGATCTCAAAATTGGGATGGGCAATGAACTCGGGAAAGCTGACCAATTGATCAAAAAGGTGCTCCAACCGTCCTCGCTTGGGCGACTTGCGCCGGCCAATCCGGGTGTGGCCATCGGCTTCAACGCGGACGATCCATTTCTCTTGCGCGATAGGGTAGACCAACCTTACCGGATGGTGCTCGATCAGGGTCAACAGTTTTTGTTTCATCCCGCCAAAGTTGCCGGTTTGGATCTCGATCAACTGCTTGCCGCGAACGATGTCAATCACAAACCCGTCTATGGAGATTTCGACTGCATCGCCCGGTTGGGCATACCATGTCTTTATCGCGGCATGGAGTGATTTCTCGCGCATGGTGCCGATGTGGGGTGTTTGAGAACTAGGCAAATGGCCACCTTTTTTCGAATACAATTTGTGTGTTCATGGAAAGGATGTAAATGATGTCAGAACGCTATCTGTTGTTTGATATGGAAACTGAATACATCCAGGGCTCTCTGAATTTGGACAGCTATGTGCCGCAGATCACGGTTGCCGCAACGCTAACCAGCGATGATGATTTGCAGCTTTGGTGCGAGCGAGATGGCGACAGTCAGGTTAGTGGCGCATCCTTGACGGAGCAGACTGCACAATCGCTCGTTCAATATTTGGCCGACATGAACCAGTCTGGCTATACCATTGTGACCTGGAACGGTGCAGGCTTTGATTTTCGCGTTCTGGCAAACGCTTCCGGGTTGAAAGCGGAATGCATCGATCTGGCCTGGCGGCACACGGATATGATGTTTTGGTTTCACTGCCTGAAAGGGTTTTCAATTCAGCTTGCCAAAGCGGCAGAGGCTGTCGGCAGTAGCAAAACCACCGGGATCAGCGGTGCTGATGCGCCTCGCCTATGGATGGAAGGCCAATACGATCTGGTCCTGCAATACGTTGCTCAAGACGTACGCGCGACCGAGGCAGTGTACACGGCCGCGCTCAATAACCAAGGCATTCAATGGCGCACCAGCTACGGCCGTATGTCCAAAGCCTCGGGCAATCTGCTCACCGTTCGCGACTCATTCAAACTGCCCGAACCCGATACATCCTGGATGAAGCGCAAGCCTTGGCCTCGCAGCAAGTTTGTCGGTTGGATGGTGTAAATGGATCTTAGCACAGGCGCGGGTAGCTGTCAACTATGCCGGTGCCTGGTGCGCGGAGCAGAGGATGAATAAAGAAAAACAGTGTATTTTAATAGTCGATGACGACAAAAAATTGACGAACCTGTTTGAGGTTTTTATGTGCAAAAACGGCTACGATGTCCGCGTGGCCAATTCCGGGTCGGAGGGCCTGCGGCTGGCGCGCGAGTGCGATCCGATGCTCGTTATCCTGGACGTCATGATGCCCAAAATGGATGGTTGGACGGTGTGCGAGCGGCTGCGCGAATTTTCTGACGTCCCGGTGATTATATTGACAGCCAGGGGTACCGAGCAGGATATGATGGCCGGCGTGGAGCGTGGCGCCGACGATTACATTGTCAAACCGTTTCGTGTGAAAGAGTTGTTGGGACGTATTGAATCATTACTGGCGCGCAAAATTCGCTCGTGAGTGAATGCTAGTCGCATCTATAGTCGGGTAATATCTGTGCTGGCTGTCTCTACGAAAGGATTCGACATGTCCGATACGGTGGTCAACTCGATTGGTATGACGCTTGTGCGCATTGAGCCGGGCAGTTTTCTGATGGGGCAGGCGGATGGCGACTATGATGAGCGGCCCGTACACAGAGCACAGATCGCTTCTCCATTCTGGATGGCGACGACGCCGGTGACGAACGCGCAATATGAGCAGTTTGATCCAGCCCATTGTGCCTATCGTGGTTTGCGCGGTTTGTCGAATGACGATGACGAACCTGTGCTTTTTGTCAGTTGGCACGATGCGGCTGCTTTTTGCGACTGGTTGTCGGAAAGAGAAAGTACATCACACAAAAAAGGCGGGCTATATCGGCTGCCGACTGAAACCGAGTGGGAGTATGCTTGCCGCGCGGGGACGGATACGGCTTTTTATACCGGCGATGCGTTGCCTGAACAGTATCATCGCCATCAGCATGAAGGTTGGCATCCGACGCCAGTGCCGCTGCACGTGGGGCGCACTCCAGCAAATGCCTGGGGGTTGCACGACATGCACGGTATCGTCGAAGAATGGTGTTACGATTGGTATGGCCCGTACAGGCCGGAGGATCAGATCGATCCGGTTGGCTGTGCACCAGGGCTGTTCAAGGTCACGCGGGGTGGAAGCCACAATGTCGAGCTGCCTTTTTTGCGTTCAGCCAACCGCCTGGGCACGCTGCCCGAGGATAAGCACTGGCTGATTGGATTTCGCATAGTCAAGTCGGCACTATCTACTACCAAACCAAAACCTTCACCAAAACCTAAACTGTGGGCCACCGGTGTGCCGCAGACTGCTGTCGATTGGCGAGAGTGCGATCCAAACCAGCCTTATTTTGCCGGTCCAGTTCCCTTTGTTCGTTGGCCAGAGGACCCCGATGCCGTGCCGATGTATTTACACAACCACTGTCCCAGCCTCACCTGGTGCGACAACGGCGATTTGTTAGCTGTGTGGTTTTCTTGTGTGCGGGAACGAGGGCGCGAGATGACGATTCTGGGAAGTCGCTTGCGAGGCAAGTGTGCGCAATGGGATTTGCCGTCCGAGTTTTTCAACGCCCCAGACCGTAACATGACCGGTTCGGCGTTGTTTAACGACGGCAAAGGAACATTGTACCATTTTAACGGGCTGGAAGCGGCTGGAATGTGGGCCAACTTGGCTTTAGTTATGCGTACCAGTACTGACAATGGCGTGACCTGGTCCAAGCCAAGGCTGATCAATTCGCAGCACCAGCCGCGCAACCAGGTGATTAGCGGGACGAGCATGACGCAAGAGGGGTATCTGATCCAGCCGTGTGATGCAGTGTATGGTGGTCATGGCGGTACCGCAATCCACGTTAGTCGCGATGACGGCTTGACCTGGGTCGATCCTGGTGCGGGCACGCTCCAGCCTGATTTTCAATATGACCCATCTGGCGGCACGATCGCCGGGATCCACGCCGGTGTTGTGCAGCTAAAGGATGGCAGCTTGTTGGCCTTTGGTCGTGGGGACAACATTGGTGAACGGATGCCGATGAGCCGGTCGAGCGATATGGGCGAGACGTGGACCTATGCAGCCAGTCCCTTTCCGCCGATCGATGGTGGGCAGCGGTTGGTGTTGATGCGGCTGCGCGAAGGGCCGCTGTTGTTCGTTTCGTTCACCGACTCGTCGGCCAGGCGTGATCACCCGGATTGGCCGTGGGTCGAGGGGATGGTGTTCACGGGTGCTGAGGGGAAAACGTATCGTGGCTATGGCCTCTTTGCGGCACTGTCGTTTGATGAGGGAGCGAGTTGGCCAGTCAGAAGGCTCATCACACCCGGTCACGAGGACCATGAGCTTGACGGGGGCGCGTGGACGAGCCGCTTTGTGCTTGATGCAATACATGCTGAGCCACGCGGCTATATGGCGGCCACGCAGACGCCGGATGGCGTGATCCACTTGATCTCGAGTGCATTGCATTACCGGTTCAACATGGCCTGGCTGACCTAGGTTAATGCCAAAACCGTACCGGATTGACAAGATAAGGATGTATCATATGAACCAGGATATGCACTACGCCGTACGTACTGATGTGGCCATCGTCGGCGCGGGGCCGATTGGCCTGGAACTGGCTGTGGCGTTCAAGCAAGCTGGAGTGGACTATGCGCACCTGGACGCGCACCAGATCGGACATACGTTTGCCTGGTGGCCGCGTAACACGTATTTTTTCAGCACGTCTGAGCGGCTGGCGATTGCCGGTGTGCCGATGCAAAATAATCACCAGCAACGGATCACAGGGGAAGACTATTTGGCCTACCTGCGCGCTGTGGTCGAGCAGTTTGATTTGTCGATCAACACGTATGAGCCAGTGCTTGATCTCAGACGGGTGGAGGATGGATTTGAGTTGCAAACCAGGCCACTGTCGGGTGAGGGAGCAGATCTGGGCCAGCGCATTTTTTGGGCCAAGCGCGTTGTATTGGCCACAGGCGACATGACCAAACCACACTGTCTGGATATTCCCGGCGAGGCGCTGCCGCACGTCAGCCACTATTTTCGCGATCCGCATGACTATTTTCGCAAACGATTGCTGGTAGTGGGGGGGAGAAACTCGGCGGTTGAGGCCGCGCTGCGTTGCTGGCGCTGTGGAGCAGAGGTAGCGATCTGTTATCGCCGCGTCCAATTCGATGAAAAACTCGTCAAAGCGACTGTTTTGCCCGATCTCAAGACCCAAATCCGCGTTGGCGCCATCCAGTTCTATCCAGAAACGGTGCCGATCGAGATCACACCGTCGCACGTGATTCTTGAAGACGTGAACGAAGGCAAAGCGATCACACATCCGGCTGATTTTGTTCTGTTGTGCACCGGTTTTGAGGCTGATCTGACGCTGCTCGAGTCTGTTGGGGTGACGCTGCAGGGTCAGGAACGCGTCCCGGTTTTTGACTCTGAAACGATGGAGACCGACATCCCTGGCTTGTACGTGGCTGGCACAGCAGCTTCGGGCAACCAGGTGCGCTATAATCTGTTTATCGAGAATTGCCACCATCACGTCTCACGGATCGCTCACACTATCACTGGCCAATGGCCGGTCGTGGGCACGATCGGGCGGCGGAAATATGATATGCCCTTTGTCGAAATCCGTGCGAATTAAGGAGAGACCGCGATGACCCCTCGAGAGCGTATTCGCAAGCACCTGACTTTTCTTTACGGCGAGCAGATTGCAGTCACGATGTGGCCGAAACTAGAAAAACGGCTGCACGGATTTTGCCAAACTCATCCCGGGTTGTCAGCAGATCGTCGTCCGCTTTCGGAGCGGTTGAGCCAACGCGATGCGATTCTCATTACTTATGGCGACCAGGTAAGGGAAGCGGGTAAAGCGCCATTCCGGTCGCTGGCCGAATTTGCAGAGCAGACACTCGATGGTGTGGTCAGCGCCATCCACATCCTGCCTTTTTATCCTTATTCGTCAGACGACGGCTTTTCGGTGATCGATTATCGACAGGTTAATCCCGAGTGGGGAGGGTGGAATGATGTATCGCGGCTCGGCACCCGTTTTCGCTTGATGTTTGACGGCGTGATCAATCATATCTCGCAGCACAGCGCATGGTTTCATGCCTACAAGTGCGGCGAAGCGCCGTATACAGACTATTTCATTGCTGTCGAGCCGGACATCGATCTGTCGACGGTTGTTCGCCCGCGTGCGCTACCCCTGTTGACTGCCGTGCAAACCGTTGAGGGCGAGAAATGGGTCTGGACCACGTTCAGTGCCGATCAGATTGACCTCGATTACCACAGTCCCGATCTGATGCTGGATATCATCGACCTGTTCTTGTTTTACGTCGACCAAGGCGCAGAATTGATCCGCCTTGACGCCATCGCTTATCTGTGGAAAGAAATCGGCACGACTTGCATTCATTTGCCGCAGACGCACGAGGTCGTCAAGCTCTTGCGTGCCGTGCTCGATGCTGCCGCGCCCGGCGTGATGATGATTACTGAAACCAACGTACCGCACGAGGAGAACGTGAGCTATTTCGGCCAAGCGCTGCCCGGCGGCGGGACGGATGAAGCGCAGTTGGTCTACCAGTTTTCGCTC
>JAFGJF010000521.1 GCA_016929205.1 Anaerolineae bacterium | reverse complement strand
TTTCAACTCCCTCCAGGATACGGGGGGTATGGAGATTCGCTATGGCGATGCAAAAACCGTACACACATTGATCGAGATGATGGCCAAAGGTCCGGCCTACGAGTTGGGTATTCTTCCCGGCGATCGCTTTGATGATTCGCAAGCAAAAGGGCGCGTTGCCGCCCGGCAACAACTCTGGCGCGGTCTTTATAATGCAATGACATTGTGCCAGTTTCAAAACCCTGGTGTCGAAAAGATCTTGCGCGCGCTAAATTCTGTGACCGGCTGGCACCTGGAGCAGGATGACTTGATAACTCTTGGTATGCGTATCATAACCCTAAAAAGGCTACTCAACTTGCGCCGTGGACTCGATCGTGTTGACGAATGCTTGCCCAAGCTTCTGACCAGGCCGCTACAGAATGGCACTGAGCAGAATGTTCCCAACCTGGATGAGATGCTTACGGGGGCATATGCAGAATACGGCTGGGATCTCAAGTCAGGCCATCCCTTACCGGAGACATTGATTCGGTTAGGATTGTAAGGCATGCTCAAAGTGTGGCGTTGGCTCGTGCGCTGGTTGGTCAGCCTTTGCTCATTTTGGCCGATGAACCGACTGGACAGTTGGACACGATTACTGGATCGAATATTGTCTCATTATTGCGCGAAATTGCTCACCAAACGGACATTACTGTTATTGTTGCCAGTCACGATCCCAAGGTCGAAGAAGCAGCGGACTGCGTCTATGAGCTGCGAGATGGATTATTGCTATAATCATTTGCCGATGAGTGAAAGGAAAAAACAATGTTCAAGATGCCAAGAAGTATCAATTTACCACAAGGTGCGCTGGACAAACTGAATATGCCGCCCGTGCGCGAGTATAATTGCTTGCGCACCGACACGCCGATTGTCATCGATGGAGCATTGAACGAAGAAGCGTGGCAGCGCGTCGAGTGGTCGACGCCCTTTGTTAAAATGGATACTGGTGCACAAGTCCAGCTGGATTCTCGCGTTGCACTGTTGTGGGATGACACGTTTCTCTATGCTGCGTACAAATTCGAGGACCACGAAATCTGGGGAACACACGTCGAGCATCACGATCACGTTTACAATTATGACAGCGATGCCGAGATTTTTGTACAAGGAGATGGCGTCTATTACGAACTAGGTGTCAACCCAATCAATACCATTTATGAAGTATTTTGGACGTGGCTGGAACCAGTTGTCAAGCGGCAGGATGCCATCGCACTGGACAAGTTTTTCAAGACCGAAAACTTTTTGTATTTTGAGCCACGCCTGAATGACAAGCTCGGGCGCTTTGGCGAAATGGACTGGGAGCTGCCCGGCCTCAAGCACGCAGTGCGTGTTGATGGCAGCCTGAATTGCCCTGCAGTCCGCGATAACGGCTGGACAGTTGAATTTGCGTTACCCTGGCAAGGCCTGGCCGCGTTGGGCAAGCCTGTGCCGCCTCAAGATGGCGATCTGTGGCGCATTGGAACTTCACGTTGCCAGCACTTTCACGATGCACAAGGTAATAATATCTGGGAGGATTGGTCGTGGAACCGACATGGGTATATCAATATGCATATTCCGGAGCGATGGAGCAAGGTGCGTTTTTGCGATAAATTGGTATAAGACATCGCCGCTTGTGAATCCAGAATACCGATTTTTTTCAAGATCGAACTTTGACGAATTTTGGAGAAAGGGCTACAATACGAGAGATTTTGTGAATATGTTGTTAACAACCCTCTGACCAAGCCTACTTGAGAAAGGAGAAGAATCGGAATCAAGAACAGAGTCCAAAGTCCCAATCAGCAAATTCTCAATTTTTATTGCCTCAGGAGAAAGGAAAAATGAAAAAACGTATCACAATTACACTTGCACTGATCAGCATTGTAGTCTTGTCCCTGGCCGGCTGCGGCGGCTCCAAGCTGGGCACCGAAAAGAATCCCATCGTGATGTCTTTTGTCCCATCTGGTGACACACAGGAGATTATGGCCAGCGGCGACCAGCTTGCCAAGATGATCAACGAAAAGACGGGGCTGGTTATCGAGGCCAACGTTGGAACCGACTTTGCCGCCGTGCGTGAGGCAATGGGCGCAGGCAAGGCACAAATTGGCTGGCTCAACACGTTCAACTATGTACTGGCCAATGAAAAGTACGGCGTTGAAGTGGGTTTGGTCACCGAGCGCTATGGGGCTACGACATATGTCGGCCAACTCAACGTAAATGTCAATAGCGGTATTGAGTCACTTGCCGATCTAAAGGGCAAGGTGATGTGCTGGGTAGATCCAAACTCAACTTCGGGCTATATCATTCCCCGGATTATGCTCAAGGCGAACGGCATCGACCCCGACAAAGATTTTAGCAAAACTGTTGAGGCCGGCTCGCACAACAATGTCATTACCCAGGTCTACAACGGCGAGTGCGACGCCGGGGCTTCTTTTGCTGACGCGCGCAGCTCGATTGAAGAAGACTATCCTGATGTCAAGGAAAAAGTTCTTATTCTGGCCACAACCACCGAGATTCCCAACGACAGCGTGTCGTTCGCCAAAGATCTTCCTGCCGATCTACGCGACCAAATCATCAATGCCCTGCTCGAGATTGCCGGGACGGACGAGGGCAAGGCTGCACTAGAGAGCCTCTATTCGATCGCCGGGTTACAGAAGGCAGATGATTCGTTCTATGATGGTTTCCGTGCCGACTTGAGCAAAGCCGGGATGAACATCGAAGAACTAGCCCAATAACAAAATCGTGATTCCAAACAACCTAGGGGTACAAAACTGTACCCCTAGGTCACATCATCTGTCTGTACAATCCCCGAGGGAGGCGTTCTTTGCTGCAAGTTGAAAACCTCACCAAGATCTTTGCCGATGGAACGGTTGCCGTCAAGAATGTCAGTTTTGAGGTTCAAGATGGCGAGTTTTTGGCTGTTATTGGCCTATCTGGTTCTGGAAAATCGACTTTATTGCGTTGTATTAACCGCCTAATTGATCCTACCGAGGGGCGCGTGATCTGGGATGGTGTGAACGTCACCGCTGCGCAAGGCAAAGAATTGCGCCAAATCCGCCGTCAGATTGGTATGGTTTTTCAACAGTTCAACCTGGTCAAGCGCAGCAGTGTGATGGCCAACGTCCTCTCTGGTCGATTGGGCTACGCCCATCCGTTCTGGAGCCTGCTGGGTCAATTTCCTGCCCAAGATCGAGCGCGAGCGGTAGCTGCACTGGAACGTGTGGGCATTGCTGAAAAAGCCGATAACCGCGCCGATCAACTTTCTGGCGGGCAGCAGCAGCGTGTAGGTATTGCACGCGCCTTGATGCAGGAGCCCAAGCTGATGCTGGCCGATGAGCCTGTCGCCAGTCTCGACCCCGTACTATCCCACTCTATTCTCCAGTATCTCGAGCTGCTCAATCGTCAGGACAAGATTACCGTTTTGTGCAGCTTGCACTTTTTGGATCTGGTACATCGCTATGCCACGCGTGTGATTGGTCTCAAAGATGGCGAACTTGTTTTCGATGGCTTGCCTGCCGAGCTGACGCGAAAACGGTTCAAGCAAGTATACGGCGAAGAAGCCGAAATGGTCACTGTGGGCGGAATGGATCCGGCGATCGAGGGCAGTGTACCGGAAAGCGACGGGTAGGAACAAGATGGCCAAACGCATAGGCGCTGTTATTGTCTCTCCCTGGCAATCTGCATTGTTCTCGCTGCTTCTACCCGGTAGCGGCCAATTCTTGACTGGTGAAAAGAAACGCGGCGGTGGATTGCTCATTTCGATCGTTATCCTGGTGGGATTAATTTTGTGGCGTGGGGTAGCCACCTTATTCGCACCGTTGGCCGCAATTTGGCTGTGGAATGTTTGGGACGCATATCGGCTTGCGGGCGGGCGAAAAAGCGCCATCACGCTGCCGGCTTTGCTTGGGATTTTTGTCGTGTATGCCCTGGGAAGCTCTGCTACCGAGATCCGCCCTGCAAGATTGTTATCCGGCTGGCCCTCAATGCTGCCTTATTTGAGAGCACTAACCCAGCCTGAGTTCCTTGAATACCCCACAGAAGACATACGTGGATACGTGCCCATTCAGGTGCCCTGTATCGATCCATTGCCAGAGCCTGAAAGATCAGCCTCAGAAGACCCACGTGTAATGGCCTCTGTTGCTTGTGCTGACATCGATGAGGTGATCGAGATCACAGGTGAAGGATTTTTCCCCACCTTTGAGGGCGAGATCTGGTGGGTGAGTCCAATCGGCGACATACAGCGAGCTTTTCTGGGAGATCAACCGGTCAGTTTTGTGGCCGACGCTGAAGGCAAGTTCACCACCCAACTCAAAGTGCCCCTTGCTGTGCCCAAAACCAGCTTGCCTGTCCCAGGTGAGACACAAACTCACGTCATTCGTGCCGAGCAGCATCGTCCCTACGGATCCCTTCAGCCGACCGAGACGTTGAGTCTGGTGCTGGACAAAATCGGTGAAACGGTGGCCCTGGCTTTTATGGCAACAATCTTGGGGCTCATTTTTGCCATGCCGGTCAGCTTTTTGGCCGCGCGTAACCTGATGGGAGGTAACCCGTTTACACTGGCGATCTATCACGTTGTACGAACGACACTCAACGTTGTCCGCTCGATCGAAACCCTGATGTGGGCCATTGTTTTTGCAGTATGGGTTGGATTGGGGCCGTTCAATGGTATGTTGGCCTTGATGCTGCATACCATTGCTGCTTTGGGCAAACTCTATTCCGAAGCCATTGAGAGCATCGATCCCGGTCCGATTGAAGCTTTGCGAGCTACCGGTGCAACCGGATTCCAGATCGTCGTTTATGCGGTCTTGCCTCAGATTTTGCCCACATTTCTTTCTTTTACCCTGTTTCGTTGGGACATCAACGTGCGTATGTCTACGGTCATCGGCTTGGTTAGCGATGCGGGGTTGGGTTTTCTGGTTATCCAGTGGATTCGCCTCAACCGGTTTAGCGCAATGGCTACTGCCATCATTGCAATTGTCCTCGTCGTTGCTGTCCTGGATTATGTTTCAGCCTGGTTGCGCAAACGGGTCATCGAGGGTATACCAATCGGCAAGAGAGTCAATCCCACATTTCGGATGCTTGGTCGAAGCTTGGTGATACTCGGCTTGTTCGTCATATTCATCTGGTCGTGGCGCGTTTCAGAGATAAATTTTGTCACCTTTTTCGAGGGCATTCCCGACGGTCTGCGCCTGGCCAAGTCATTTCTAGTTCCTGAAATGTTTACTATGCCAACCGAAGAACGCGCTGTCGGTGCCGTTCTGCCTGTGCCATGCAATTCTGGCGATGCAGAGCAATCCGCCGTGAGCGGACCACGTGTGAATCTATCTGTTCCTTGTGGTGATGTAGGTGATCCTCTGGTTATTCGCGCATACGAGTTACCGCCTGATACAAAGGTTTCAGTGCGCTGGTCGCTGTCCGATGGTGCATTCCTACGCGTGCACAAGGACTGCTGTACGACCGACAGCAGCGGGCAACTACAGTGGGACACCAAAATCCACCCTTTGATGCAAGTCGATCCCGATCAGGGTTATCCGGAGCCGGGGCAAGTCGTGGTCACCTGGAAAAGAGTCATTGGCGGACCACAGATCAGCGAGGCGTTCAAGACGGTTCTCAATCTTTCTGTCGTGACCCTGTTGATGGCACTAATGGCCACTTCGTTGGGGTCGGTTTTCGCCATTCCTCTGAGTTTTTTGGCTGCACGGAATATTGTAGGCAAGAACGTGATTGGCCGCACTGTATATTATGTGTTCCGCACAACTTTTAACTTGTGGCGATCGATCGAGCCGATGATCCTGGCTTTGATTTGTTCAGCCTGGGTTGGTATTGGTCCTTTTGCCGGTGTATTGGCCCTGGCGATCAACAACATCCCAAACCTTGCCAAGCTGTTTTCCGACACAATAGAAGAAATCGATACAGGGCCGGTGGAGGCAATCCGCGCTACGGGCGCCACCGGCATACAGACGTTGGTTTATGGCATCGTCCCTCAACTGGTACCCAAATTTCTGGCCTTTATCCTCTACCAATGGGATATCAACATTCGGATGTCGACGGTCATTGGTTTCGTTGGCGGTGGTGGCATCGGACAGCAGTTCAGGTTGTGGGTTGGCTTGAATCAATACTCGGCAGCGGGTATGGCAACCTGGGCGATTGTGGCTATGGTGTGGGGCATGGATTATGCAAGCGCCAAGGCACGGGAAAAACTGGTCTGAGAAAAAGAGGAATGCGTGCAAGTCATCATCGATTTTGACGGCACTCTCACTGCCGAAGAAACACAGGCCGAAACACTAAAGGAAAAATCGCTTCAAACGTTGGCCAACGAGATCGTTGGCGTATCTGGCGAGCAGTTGGCGCTTGATTATACTGCTATGCGAAGGGAACTCTTGCAGAAACCCTGGCAGCACTGGTGGGAAGTGAACGGACTGGTTGCGTCCTATTGTGATGAGGGCGCTTTTATTCTCAATACGACGACATTACAGACGATGCTCCACCTCAATCCAGCCTATACCCAGGCTGTGAACGAAGCGTTTCCAAATGCCGAATACGATCCAGTGATGGATTGCATCAACACCCTCTTTCACCGCCACACAGCCGAGATGCCGCCTGCTTTTCGTCCTGCTGCTGCCGACGTGTTGAATGCGCTCTTGGCCCATCCAACATGTAGGCCAGTGATTCTCACCAACTCGTTGGGCGACAAAGTTCAGCGTCAGCTTGGCGCGCTATCGCTTGATGGTGAGATTGACATTTTGGGTGACACCCGCCAATACGCGATGGACCCGGACTGGGATCATTATTTCACACATCCCAAATGGGGCAGCATTCAGATTTGGCCGCTGTCAAAGAAACGGAAAATTGACCTGCGCCGGCCTGCATATTACAACGCATTGAGACAGGCTCAAACGACCGATTCTCAAGTCGTCGTGGTTGCCGATACGTTGTCGCTGCCAGGAGCGCTGCCACTCACGATGGGCATACCGTTTGTGCTGATTCGAACGTCGTATACACCTGACTGGTGTTTACGCGTTGTGGCCAAGCATCCACTTGGAGTGATATTGGATGACCTGGCAATGTTACCGGAAATGCTGGTCCCGACGTTGCGGGACTGACGATTTGGAGGAGGGTCCCACTTGCTCTCATTCACCACCCATACCGCTCGGGACCCCATGGATGCGTCACAGTATTTTGGTTCAGTAGAACCATCTGGCGATCGGGTACATCATCGTAAACGACGACTCCCGCCCCCACACAGGCGTACACGCCAATACGCCGGCCGGGCATCAGGATTGCGTTGACACCGGTGCGACAGAAATCGCCAAAATATGCTGCGTTTGAGGCGTGAGTGGGCACTTGGGGCCGTCCCTTGATTTTCCATACGGTCTCGCCATCGTCGAACCGCAGATTGCCACACACTGTCGCCGCTCCAAAATCAACTGCCTGCCCGACAACTCCCCAGATCTCACAATAGTGATAACAATATACTGTGTCCAAAGCCACGCCACCAAACTCGGCCCCATGACCGTACACACCCCGAGCTCCCAGGCTGCTGTGCCCGCCAATGTAGGCATAATCACGCACCTTGGTGTCCGCGCCGATCACCGTTGCTCCATCGAGAATGGCACCATTGGTGACGCTCGCGCCGTCACCCAACCACAGATCGCCTTTAACGACGACCCGGTTGCCGATTACGGCGTTCTCGCCCAACACGACCCGCCCCTGTATTTCTGCACCATCGTGAATATGAGCCGATGGCGAAATAACACTTTGTTCCAGCTCCATTGACAGCCCGTCAATGACATAGTGGTTGGCCTCAAGAATGTGCCACGGCTTGTCCAGATCGACGAAATAACCCGACGTTTCAACGACAGTCACCGTTTCGCCCTCATCGATCATCATTTGCAGTGATTGGGCAATCTCGGCCTCCAGGGGCGGCATCCCCCCTACCGGCACCTGGGTGACCAGGCCAGGGTTGTCGTTCAAGTAGCCAAGTGCTTGAGGTTGAAAGGCATAGATGCCACAAAGGCGATAGCGACCGTCGCGGCTGTGGCCTTCTATCCCACGCAAATGCCCTTCTTCTGCAAATGCAACCAACCAATCTTGCGGTCGCTCCAGGTCTAGCGGCTGAATCAACGCTGTGGCCATCGGCCGTTCCTGAGTAAAGTGATCCATCAAGCTGGACAGATTCTGTCTGTGTGTAACAAGATCACCATACACGACCAAAAAATCTTCTTCTAATCCCTGTGCTGCCAGACACGTGGCCAAAGCTGTACCATCAAGCTGGGATTGCCTCACATAGACAACACCAGCATCGACGCCGCGCAAGGCTGCACGCACGCTGGCCTCACCATATCCAATAACAACAATGAAACGCGTCACGTCCAACGCTGCCAGTGCATCGATCGTGCGGCGTATGGCGGGTACGTTGGCGATGGGAAATGTCGCCTTTTGCCGCACTACGTTGTAGGGCCAGATCTTTGTGCCCTCCCCTGCTGCCAGGACAATTGCTGTTCGAATGGACATTGTACACCTCATGACGTATATTTACGGCGTTCGAGTTATGGTATTGTATCGTTATGTGCCAGAAAACGGCTGATTATCAACCCCACAACCAGTACTGCACCGGCTGTGATACCAAATGTCGGTCGGATACCCACCAGATCGGCCAATTTACCACACGCCCATGGTCCAGCAAACATGCCAATAGCATAAACCGACTGGTGCAGCCCCATTGCTGTGGTACGCTGAGCATCCTCAACATAGCGAATGCTCATCCCTAACAATATTGGGTAGCCGATGCCCTGCGATAGGCCAATCAGCAACTGAGCCGCAAAAAGCAGCGACAGATTTGGGGTCAGTGCCGCTCCAATAATGCCGGCAAAAAGCAGCACAAACTCGATCTGTACCATTCTCCGTGCACCGATGTGCTCGACAATCATGCGTGCCAACAAGTTGCCCAAGGTAAACACCAGCAGGTTCACACTCGTCATCATACTTTTGAAAACATCGCTCGCACCCAACTGATCGGCCAACAACGGAATAAACGAAAATGTCGTGCCCCAATGGGCGTACTGGTTTATCGCGCTGAGCACGGCCGGCAGCAATACATCTTGACGGGTGATCAAGACCCCAACGCGCTTGAGGGAAGGCCGATTGGGCTCGCGCACCTGTTCGTGAATGGGTAAAACAACCAAAATTGCCAACGCCGCCGCGCCGGCAGCCAAAAAGAAAGCCAGCGAATAGCCTCCCCACCCGTTCAACAAGCCGGTGACACTCGTCGCCAGCACGCGTGAAACTGAGCTCACCAGGGTCAGGGTCGTGCTGGCACGTACGGCTTCTTCTGGTGGAAACAGGGTGCTATAGAGTGCTATCAATGGCACCCAGGTCGCAGCTGCCCATCCAGTGATTGCTCGCCCCACACCGATACCCACAATACCGTTTGCTGTGCCCATCACCCAGGCTCCCAGCGCGGTGAGGGCAAACCCGGCAATGATAAATACCTTGCGCCGGCCCAGCCAATCCGCAACAATGCCCAGCGGCAAACGTACAACTGCTTGCCACAAACCGTACATCGACAATACCAGACCGACCACATCGAAATCGTCCGTCTTGCTCTTGGCATATGTTGGCAGCGTGGGTACATAAAGATACAACGCGCCCCAATATAGCGCCACAGCGACAATATACAGCACCATCGTTAGCTTTAAAGATCGTTTCATTAAACGTGCACCTCAAGACTCAGGTTTTTGACCAGGAACGCCCATCGATCTGTCGCATCTAGGATGAGTTTTGACGTGGGTTGACCTGCACCATGTCCAGCCTTAGTCTCAATCCGGATCAATACCGGTGCATGATTTGCCTGAGCGTATTGTAACGCTGCGGCAAATTTAAAGCTGTGCGCAGGAAACACACGATCATCATGATCGGCCGTCGTCACCAAAGTCGGTGGGTAATGTGTGCCGGGCTTGATGTTATGATAGGGTGAATAAGCCAAGAGCGCTTCGAACTCGGGTTTGTTATCAGGTGAGCCGTAATCTGACGTCCATGCCCAGCCAATGGTAAATTTGTGAAACCGCAGCATGTCGAGCACGCCCACTGCCGGCAGGCACGCACCAAAGAGCTCTGGACGCTGAGTCAGGCAAGCGCCGACGAGCAGCCCACCGTTGCTGCGGCCGCCAATCGCCAGCTTGGGCGTGCTGGTATAACCGTTCTCAATGAGCCATTCTGCCGCAGCAACAAAATCGTCAAACGCGTTTTGCTTGTTCAACAGCCTCCCGCCGTCGTGCCATACTTTGCCGTATTCGCCGCCGCCGCGCAGATTGGCCTGGGCATAGATACCACCCATTTCCATCCATACCAGGTGAGCCACAGAAAAGCCGGGCACCAATGGTATGTCGAACCCACCGTACCCATAAAGAAAGGTCGGTGTAGTGATGCACGGTTGCACGTCTTTGCGACGCGTGATAAACATCGGTATCGCCGTGCCGTCCTTGCTGTCGTAAAAAATTTGCTCCGTTATATAATCGTCAGAGCTAAAGCCAACTGCCGGCTTGCGAAAAAGCGTGCTTGCGCCTAATGCAACATCGTATCGATAGATTGTACCTGGTGTTGTAAAATCCGTGTACTGGAAAAAAATCTCTTTGTCATCTTGTTGGCCGTCAAACGCGTAAACGACGCTGCCTATGCCCGGCAATGCGATCTCATGTGCGATATCTCCGGTCTTGTTGTAAACCAATACACGGCTGTACGCATCGTGGAGAAACGTTGCTATAAACTGGTCCTGTACCAAGCTGATATGCCGCAGCGTATCATCGGCCTCGGCAATAACCTTGCGCCAATTCTCCCTGCCCGGGTGTGTGACATCAATAGCGATTACGCACCCCAACGGTGCATCAAGGTCAGTTCTAAAATAGAACAATGGGCCATCGTTGCCGATAAAATCGTACTCAGCATCAAATTTATTCAGCAGATCGACCACCTGGTTGCCATTACTCTGTAAATCTAGATAAAAGATGCCGTTCTCACGGTTTGTACCTAGAGACACTCTGATAATCAGATAATGGCCATCGTGGGTGACCTCTCCTCCAAAGCCCCATTCTCTTTGATCGAGTCGTTCATAGATTAGTACGTCGTCGTTCTGCGGTGTTCCCATACGGTGAAAGTAAAGCTTGTGATAATAGTTCGCACCTTTGAATGTCTCACCCTCCCGAGGCTCGTTATAGCGGCTGTAAAAGAACCCTTTTCCATCGAGCGTCCACGCTGCACCGGAAAACTTGGACCATCCGATCACATCCTCAAGGTCGCTGCCTGTGTCGACATCTCGCACATGCCACTCTTGCCAATCCGAGCCAGACGACGATAGCGAATAAGCCAGCTGCTTGCCATCCTCACTGACGGCAAGTCCAGTGAGGGCCACTGTACCATCTTGTGAAAGCGTGTTAGGATCGAGCAGCTCGATCGGATTGGCATCAAGTGATGCCATCCAGTAAAGCACATTCTGATCCTGTAGCCCATCGTTATGAGTATAAAAATATCGTCCTCCCCGTTTGAATGGCACACCATACTTTTCGTAATTCCACAGCTCGGTAATTCGCTGCCGAATAACGTCTCGTTCAGGGATCCGCTCTAGATACGAACGTGTCAGTTCGTTCTGGGCTTCGATCCAGGCCCTCGTTTCCTCTGCACTGATGTCTTCCAACCAACGATAGGGGTCAGGTACGGAGACGCCATGCAGCACATCCACGCGATCCGTGCGCATGCTATTGGGATAGGGATTCATTGTCTTCTCCTGCGATAATCGGGTTGAGTAAAACCCCATTATAGCACGTTTTTTGATCTGGAAAAACCGAGTTGTTACAATTCATAGTTGCGTCAAGGGGCAAATGCGTGGTATAATGCCAAATTAGAGTCGCCAGCAGTTATTGGCGATGGTTTTGGCACGTGCTTGTTTTGGCATACCTGGACTGTTTAGAAAAAGGTGAGGAGAACGATCTACCAAGAACTGAAGGCTTGTCCGACTCTTTCCATAGCCGCCAGGAAAATGCTGACCAAAATAGCCCAAGATATGCCATTTGTGGCTGATGTCAGTCGATCCGACATCCTGCTGTATGCTCGTCGTACTGAGCAAGAAATGGTACTGGTTGCACAAGCGAGTCCGCATTCTACAGTTCCTATTCACGCGCACAGGATGTCTGGCCGGCGAGTAACTCACGCAGATGAGCCAGTCTTATTTCGCGCCTTGCGCTTCAGGGTTCGCGCAAAAGGTAATCGCCGTGTGATCGATGGTGGGGCTCCAGTGATTCAAGAAGTTTGGCCTGTTCGTGGCGATAACTCTGAAATCATCGGTGCGCTTACTGTTGAAGCCAGCCTCATTGCGTATGTGCGTCACAAAACGCGCAGCAAAGTGTTTCAAAGAGCCGTACGCATTTTGCAGGTGATGTTGCTGGCGGGTTTACTTGAAAACGTCGATAGCTTGTCTCCTTTTACTGCGAGCGATGGGCTTTTGGTTGCGGACAACCAGCATATCATCCGTTATGCCAGCGGCATAGCGACTGAGCAATACCGCAAGTTGGGGTATCTGGATAACCTTGTGGGACGCAGTTTGTCTTCCCTTGACACTGGAGATGAAGAAATGTGTGCCCGGGTGCTCCAGAATCTGCAAGGGTGTGAAAATGAATTCGACGAGCATCAAAGAAGCCTGGTTCGCAAAGCTGTTCCGTTGATCGCTCGTCATTGGCAAGGCTCGTGGTACCAACCCTGGAAATGGTTTCAGAAAAGACCGGTTGGCATTCTGTTTGCCATACACGACGCGACCGAAGAAAAGCAAAAAGCACGAGAACTTGAGATTAAATCGGCGATGATTCGTGAGATTCATCACCGGGTGAAAAACAATTTGCAGACAGTCGCCGCTATTCTACGAATGCAAAGTCGCCGTTCCCACAATGTACAAGTCAAACAAATACTGGGCGACAGTGTCGGTCGTATTATGAGTATGGCTGCGGTCCACGAATACCTTTCTCGAGAAGAAGGACACGCGATCAATATTCGCGAGGTTGCGCGGCGCATCATCCAGCAGACCAAGGAAGGTGTGCTTACACCTGAAAAGCAAATCAAAATCAATCTTGAAGAGGGAAACAACTTGTACTTGCCAGCTCGCCAGGCAACGGCTTGCGCATTGATCATAAACGAGCTGGTTCAAAATTCGGTCGAGCACGGCTACGAAGAACGCAATGTAGGAACAATATCGATTAGTTTGCTAGACGAAGGTGAGTACGTGTGCATTGCCATCAATGACGATGGGGAAGGTTTGCCTTCTGATTTCGATCTTGGGCACACAGACAGTATGGGATTGAAAATCGTGCAAACCCTGGTTCAAGAGGACCTGGGGGGCGTGATTGAGATAAAAAATAGTGGTGGCGTTCAGGCCACGGTTCGATTCTCTAAAAAAGTTCTGGAAGGAGAAGAAAATTGGAACGAACAAGGGTAATTATCGCTGATGATGAGTCATTACTTCGCATGGATCTGCAAGAAACGCTTACTGAACTTGGTTACCTGGTTATAGGACAGGTAGGAGATGGCCAAAGTGCGATCAATATGGCCCGGGAACTGGAACCCGATGTTGTCATAATGGATATCAAGATGCCTGGCGTAGATGGCATCGAGGCGGCAAAAATATTGACTGAAGAACGGATTGCGCCTGTTGTGTTGCTTACTGCATACAGTCAAAAAGACTTGATTGAACGTGCCAAGGATGCCGGCGTCGTCGGGTATTTGGTCAAACCTTTCCGGGAGGCAGATCTCTCACCGGCCATTGAACTGGCCTTGGCGCGGTTTGAAGAGTTCCGTACCCTGGAAAAGGAAGTGGAAAATCTGAACGAAGCCTTGGAAACGCGCAAAAAGGTGGAAAAGGCCAAAGGTATTTTGATGGAAAAGCACAAGATGAGTGAGCAGGATGCCTTCCGCAAGATCCAGAAAATGAGTATGAATACACGCAAGCCAATGAAAGAGGTCGCCGAAGCGATCGTTTTGGCCAATGCCGAATGAATTACTTTAGGCCAATTGTCCAAACATAATTAACACGCTCGTGCGGATCAAGACTAAACCTGTCTCATTGCAAAATCTGACAAAGAGAAATACGATGGCACAATTTGTCCAAGCTCAACCAAAGCGTGGAAATTACACCTCGTTGATATGGATCTCGATAGTTGTTGCTTTTTTTGCTGTTGTGCGTGCCGCCTCCGAGTCGGTTGATTTTCATTGGACAGGTGCGCCACTGGGCAAAGGGTTGGTTGTCACAAACCTGGCTGCCAGTGGCGCGGCCAAAGCAGCGGGGCTTGAGATCGGTGACAGGATTATCGCGGTAGAGGACACTCTGGTTCACACGCGAAATCATTTTATGTTTGTGAAGCGCCGCTTCAAAGCAGGCCAAGCGTACGAACTTACGGTCCAACATCCCGACGGCACCTCGAGTCAGCACAAAATCACAGGTAAGCCTGAAGATAATCTGCTCACCATGTTGATTTTGCCTCTGATCGGGGTGGCGTTTCTCTCTATTGGTAGCATCGTTTACTTGTTCCAATTTAACGACGAGGCCTCACTGATCTTTTTTCTGACCAGCACAGCTTTTGCTTTCAGTTATGGCGTTGCATACGCACGCACCCCTGTTCTGTCATTGCTGGAAAATGCCGGGTTCTTGGCAGCGTCTTTTGTCGTTCACTTTTTCCTCGTCTTCCCTGTTCGGCACAGGTGCGCGTCTAGGCCTTGGGCGCTGGCTCTTTTATACCTTCCAGGATTTGTGTTGCTGCTACTCTCTTTTTCCATGACGTTGGGCGTTTTTCGCATCGATCTATTTGACACGCGCTCCTTTATCGAGTCCTATCAGATGGCCGGCGCTGGATTTGGCCTGAGTATTTTGATCTATACGGCTTTTACCTGCAAACAAGCACGCATCCGCCAGCAAATCAAATGGATTATCTGGGGATTGGCTGTTGCTGTTCTGGCCAACGTTGCATTCAAGTTGGTGGAAACCATCTGGCCTCTGCGTGGCTTGTTGGATATCAACATTGTTAACTGGATCACGCTCATTGTACCGCTTTCTTTTGCCTTTTCCCTCATCCGGTACCGGTTGTTTGATATTGATACGGTCATCAATCGTAGCGTTGTGTTCATTATTTTGGCTGTGGTTGCTACGATTGTCTACTTGATATTCATCCAGACGTTGCCCACACTAAACATCCATATCGAATACAGCAATCCGATCATGATCACAATCCTGGTCGTTGTTCTGGGCATTGCACTCGAACCATTTCGCCAACTTGTGCAAAAGATGGTTGACCGAGTTATGTACTGGCGCCGTCCTAACTATCGCCAGGTACTACAAGACATGAGCCGTGAAATTGTCTCTTCTATCGATCTGGACCAGTCACTGAACCTTGTTCTCGATTACCTGCACCGGGTGACGCAGTGCGAATGCGCTCAGATCTTTTTGTACCGGACGCAAGATGATCACTATTACTGCGCCGACGCTCTGGGGGCGATCCAGCAAGCCGACCCCATCTCCACGGGCCATCTTCTAGTTGAGGCGCTCAAGACGGGACAAGAAGTCTTGTGTATGCCGGACATCAATGAATCGTCGCCAACACCTCGTACAGTTTCTGACATTGAGCAGTTCATGCAGCGAGAATCGCTGATTCTGTGCCTTCCTCTGCGCTCTCACAATCGACTGCTTGGCTGGGTAGGACTGGGTGCCGGTCAAAAAGGGAGGCTGTACTCGCTGGATGAGAGACGTTTTCTCTCGACTTTGACCGATCAAGCTGCAGTAGCTATTCAAAACGCATTGCTGTATCAGGAATCCCAGGATCAGACACGCCAACTCACTATCTTGTACGAGGTCGACAAGATACTGACTTCCACCCTCAATCTGGATGACCTGTTGCGACATTTTTTGTCCCACCTCGTCGAAACTTTTTCTGTCGAAACAGCGTCCGTTCTGTTGGTCGATCATGTGCGGGAAAATCTGGTTTTTCGATCTGCTTGTGGGTCGGGAGATGACATCTTGCCGGGGGTACCTGTCCCACTCAACAGCCGAAGTATTGCCGCTCTGGTTGCCGATACTGGCAAACCGATATTGTTGAACGATGCTCAGTCTGATCCACGCTGGTATCCGGTCATCGATCAGCTCACTCATTTTACGACGGAACAATTGGTCTGTGTTCCCATTTTGCACCGCGATTCAGTCACAGGCGTAATCCAGATTGTCAACCGCTGCGACCACAAACCGTTTACAGCTTGGGATCTGAATACGTTAACCTTACTATCCGGGCAAGCTTCTATGGCGATTGAAAATGCCCGGCTTTATGCCTCCACCGACCAGGCGCTTGCCGAACGCCTGCAAGAATTGGCAATGATGCAAGAGATCGACCGGCTCCTCAATGCCACCCTTGATTTTGAACACGTTATGAGTCTGACCTTGGAGTGGGCAATGCGTGTCACGCAGGCTGATATGGGGTTCATCGGCTTGATTGTAGAGCAAAACGAGTGCGATGGCATATCGATCACCGCCAAGCAAGGTTATCCATTTCCGCCCGGACAATTGGAGCAGAGCATCTGGCCGGTTGGAGAAGGAATTCTCGGCCAAGCTGTTGCCAAGGCCCAATCCATCAATAGCAGTGACGTCGCCTTGTGCGATGACTATGTTCCCATACACGAGGCAACTCGCTCAAAACTAGTCGTGCCGGTGATGCGTGAAGGCCGGGTTATCAGCGTAATCAACCTCGAATCAGCTACGTTGAGCAGGTTTGACGAGCAAGATGAGGCATTCGTCACGCGTCTTGCCGATCACGCTGCCATCGCGATCGAAAATGCCCATCTCTACCAAAAGATCAAACTTGCCAACGAGTCGAAAAGCGAGTTCGTCTCAATTGCCTCTCATGAGCTCAAAGCGCCTATGGCCGTCATCAAGGGGTACAGCGAATTGCTTGGGATTACGTTGGAAGACAAAATTGATGCAGAGCAGCGCAAATTGATTGACACGATCATCAGCAGCACGGAACGGATGAAATACCTGATTGATGAATTGCTGCAGATGGCTCGTTTGGAAAGCGGCACCATCCGTCTTGACCGCTATCCTGTCAACATCCATACGATCTTTGCCCAAGCAATCACGTCTTTTCGGCACATGATTCGTGAGCGCGGCATTGCAGTTTCTTTGAACGTCTCCTCGGATTTGCCTCGCGTTTATGCCGATCCACACCGCCTGGATCAGATCGTCACCAACTTGCTCAGTAACGCGATCAAGTACACCCCTCAAGGCAAAACGGTCGAGATCTCGGCCTGTTTGTGCGCGGACAATCGACAAGATCAGGTTGAGATGAAAGAGTTTGTACGCTGCGATGTCAAAGACTCGGGCATAGGTATTTCGGAACAAGATCAGTGCAATCTGTTTGCAAAATTCTTTCGTGCCAATCATCCCCATGTGCGTAAACAGCCAGGCACGGGACTTGGTTTATCGATCACAAAAATGTTGGTTGAATTACACGACGGAAAAATTGGGGTAGACAGCGAACTGGAAAGAGGAAGTACGTTCTGGTTTACCATTCCGGCCGTTAGCCACGATCACTGATACAGTGTTGCCGTAAAACCCAAATCATCCACCCCACAGACGGGGTGGATGATTTGCTGTTTCGGATATGAGAGCACCATACAAGACGTGGATGTGTTGTTTTCTTCTCATCTACAGCATCCTAGAGTGTTGTAGGGAGCGCATTAGCGCTCAGGGCTTGGATGAGATCAGGCAATGATGTACCTGCTAGCGGTGCTCGATTTATAAAAGGTTTGATTGATAGATGCCTCCTTTCAAAAAGCTGGGGCCCCGGTATTGGGCCGATCCTTTTGATGTGGTGACTTCTATTTCTAGTATACCACAGTTTGCCTGAAATGGCCGTAAAGAATGCGTAAATTTTTGCTGTGTGGCCGTCTCCTGCACACCGGGATGTTATACTTGCGGCAAGTGCGCCAATGCCGCATCAATAGCCGACTGCGGATGTTCATAGTTTTCCAGCCTGCCGGCGAAATAGCTGTCATAGGCCGCCATATCGATTAGCCCGTGACCGCTAAAGTTAAAGAGAATGACCCGCTCCTCACCCTTTTCTTTCGCGTCCAGCGCCTCGGTGATGGCCGCACATATGGCGTGCGAAGTCTCCGGCGCAGCAATGATCCCTTCGGCGCGGGCAAACATGACGGCGGCTTTGAATGTCTCCAACTGTGGGTACGCAGACGGATCGATGATCCCATGGCGGTGCAGCGCTGAAACTTGCGGAGCCATACCGTGGTAGCGCAAGCCACCGGCGTGGATGCCAGCCGGGATAAAGGTATGTCCAACCGTGTCCATCTTGGCAATCGGGGCCAGGTGTGCGGTATCGCCATAGTCATAGGCATACACACCCTTGGTCATGCTGGGGCAAGCCTGTGATTCGACAGAGATGAATCGGGTTTTTTTGCCGTTGACCAGCCGTTCGCGGATAAAGGGGAATGCCAGGCCGGCATAGTTGCTCCCACCACCCACGCAGCCGATCACGACGTCGGGATATTCATCTGCCATTTCCATCTGCAGCAGCGCTTCTTCGCCGATTACCGTCTGATGCGTCAATACGTGGTTGAGCACGCTGCCCAGAGAGTACTTGGTATCGTCATTGTGGAGTGCGACTTCGACGGCTTCGCTGATCGCAATGCCCAGGCTGCCCAGGCAATCGGGATCTTGGGCCAGGATCGAACGTCCTGCTTCAGTTTCGTCGCTCGGGCTGGGCGTCACGCTGGCCCCCCAGACCTGCATCATCGAACGGCGATAGGGCTTCTGTTGGTAGCTGATCTTGACCATATAGACCTTGCACTCCAGCCCAAAGAGGTTGCTGGCAAAAGCCAGAGCACTTCCCCACTGGCCTGCGCCGGTCTCGGTCGAGAGACGCTTGACACCCTCTTCTTTGTTGTAGAACGCTTGCGCGACGGCCGTATTCGGTTTGTGGCTGCCCGGAGGGCTGACGCCTTCGTACTTGTAATAGATG
>JAFGJF010000520.1 GCA_016929205.1 Anaerolineae bacterium | reverse complement strand
GCCCTGATCAAGCGTCTGGTAGACGCTTTCCCCGAACAGGTTCGAATCGTATACCGTCATTTTCCATTGAAAAGCATCCATGACAAGGCACTGTTGTCCGCCGAGGCGGCCGAAGCAGCCGGCGCCCAGGGCAAGTATTGGGACATGCATGACTTGCTCTACGAACGCCAGAGTGAGTGGTCCGGGCTCGGTCAGGCCAAGGCGATTGAAAAGTTCACTGACTATGCGAATGAAATTGGGCTGGATGGCGATCAATTTGCTCAAGCTCTAAACGAGGGCACCTATCGTGATCGAGCAGAGCAGGGATACAACGAAGCCGCCCAGTTGGGCTTGCCCGGCACGCCGACGTTGTTCCTCAATGGGCAGTATTACGACGGTCCGCGCAGCGACTTTGTCTTGAGTGGTTTGATTAAACTGTACAACTATCAAGGGCCACAATACACCGCGTCGCCGCCCATGACCATCGACCCGTCCGAGGCCTATTTTGCAACGGTCAAGACCAACAAGGGCACGTTTTGCATCGAACTTTATGCAGAACAAGCGCCTCACACAGTTAACAACTTTGTCTTTTTGGCCGAGCAAGGGTTTTATGATGGAGCGCCGTTCCATCGTGTCATCGCCGGCTTTATGGCCCAGACCGGCGATCCCACCGGCAGCGGCTTTGGTGGGCCTGGTTACCGCTTTGACGACGAGATCAATCCCGACCTCAAGCACGATGGCCCTGGGGTTGTCTCTATGGCCAATGCTGGAGCCAACACCAACGGCAGCCAGTTCTTTATCACCTACCAGGCCGTTTCCGACCTGGACGGCAGCTATTCGATCTTTGGACAGGTCATCGAGGGCATGGAGACGGTAGAACAAATCACGCCGCGGGATCCACAACAAAACCCATACACGCTGGCCGATATGATCGAGACGATCGCGATCTCGGACACTTGCGGCCGGTGAATCATTTACTGATCCCGACGTATAAAGCTAAACGATTTTTCGCACCCTATGAGAGGCATTCAAAAGTTTAGGAAATCTTGTCCGGATCAGTAGGTGTCCAGGTTGGTCGCTCAAGCGGGCAACCTGGACACTGTTACGACCGCCCACACCCGCACAGGTCGCGCTTTGCCGCGAATCTGTATCTCGCCCAGGTCGACCAACTCAAACTCGACACGACGCGTGCCTAATGCCTGGTAGGTGTCTTCGCTGATCAACACGTCGTATTGAGGGTATTGTTTATTCAACGCCTCGATGCGCGACGCCAGGTTCACCATGTCGCCGATCACCGTGTATTCTTGGCGTTCCTCCGGCCCCACCGCTCCGGCCAACGCCATCCCGGTATTGATCCCCACACCAATCCGGATCGGCGTTTCCCCGCGCTCCGACAACTTTTCGTTCAACATGGCCAGACTATCACGCATCTCGAGTGCCGTCAGCACCGCCTGGTAGGCGCTCTCTTGTAACTTGCGAGGTGCGCCATAGATGATCAACGTGCTGTCACCGCCAAACTTGTTAACCGTACCCGCGTGTCGCTGTGCCGCACCCACCACCAGCGGCAGGTATTCGTTCAGCAACGACACGATCTCTTGCGGCGTATGCTGCTCCGAACGCAGTGTAAAGTCGCGGATATCGCAGAACAACACGCTGACCACACGGTTTTCACCTTCCAGCTTGACTTGTCCGGCGCGGATCGCCTCTGCTACTTCCCGGCTGACAAATCGTCCAAACATATCGCGCAGCCATTCCCGTTCCTGCAAACCCGTGACCATCTGGTTGTAGGCATCGGCCAGGATTGACAACTCGTCTTTGGCATCGACCTCGAACTGCACAGTCAGATCCCCCTGTCCAACACGACGCACCCCGGCAGCCAATTGGCGCGCTGGCACGGTCACCGCTTTGCCGATAACCTGCGCCAGCAGCACTCCCGCGAGCACAGCAATAATCCCGGTCAGACGGAACAGATTGCGACTCTCGTCGAGAAACGTGTCAACCGCATTGGTACGCACAGCAATGCTCAGTGCACCGGTCGCTTCATCCTGCCGCTTGAGCGGCGTCGAGACCACCCACACCTCCTCATCACGCCAGGTCGATACCTCGATTTGCGTGCGAGCCGTCGCAGCCTTGCCAGCAGCGGACCTTTCGCCAATCAACCCCAACTGATCCGATAGCACGATCGTGCCATCCTCGTCAAGGAGAGCGACATAGGCCATCTCGTCGCTGCGCATCTGGTCGCTCAACTCTTGCAGCCGGGCGAGGTCAAATGTGCTGGTCATGTCAAGGATCTGATCGAAAGACGGCGCCTGACCAGACGAGAAATCGGACAGCTCGCTGTCCAGGCTTTTGGAAGCCGCCTGGCCGATCCACTCCAGGCCGGCGACCAGATTATCCTTGAGCTGATCCTCGACGTGGCGTCGTTCGATGGGGATCGCCACTATACCTAGTGCGGTAACCATCACCACCAGGATGACCACCATCGCGATAGTCAGGCGGGTGCGGATCGAGATCCGCCTGCCAAATGATCGGGGATAATCCAACAGCGCGTACTCGCCGCGCCCAACGCCTGCGGCGTGAGCGGCCAGTTGGCGCGTTGCGCGCACAAGCGGAGTACCCAGCCACTCGCTGACCAGCACACCGACGAGGACGATGAGCGTACCGATCATGCCCAACGCATTACGCAGCCGTGCCAAAAACACCTGGAGCTCGCGCGCGTCGACCACCAGTCGCACCGAGCCAATCATCTGATCCTGGTCATTCATAACCGGGGCAGTAGCATAAACCAACCACTTTTCCCCCCGCCGGAGGGCATTGCGCTCCGAATACACATCAGGCTCATCTCTTACCCTCAACGCGGGTGCAATGGTGCCGATCTGGCGCATGTCCAGGCTGACCAGCACGACATCATCACGATCTGCAATCACAAAATCAACCAGGCCGTTCTCAGTCATATCATCCATCAACTGCTCGAAACGCAGCAAGTTATCCGTGTTGAAATCGAATGCCTGGCCTGTCTGGAGAGCATCGAAATCAAGCGCTTGCGTACCGTCGGGCAAGCCCAACTCGATCAGACCTGCATTCCAACTCACCATCGTGCGCAACGCATCGTGCACCTGCTCCTCGATCCGCACCCGGGCGTGCGTCGTCACTACCGCAATCAGCCCTGCCAGCACGACGGACATCAGTCCCGCCGTCCCCATCACAAACCGCACTCGAATGCTGCCTCGGTTGAGCAATCCCGTTGTCGTGCGGCGGGCCAAAACGGGCTGCCGTTCTGCCTCCATCGTCTCCAGTGCCGATCCCCGCAAGGCAGCGCGCACCGGGAACCAGGCCGCCGCCGCGCTGAGCAGCGGGGCGACGATGATGCCAGCTAGGCCATTGCGCCACGCCGGCTGCAGCGAACGCCACGCCGAACCCCACAGATCGACATCCGGATAACCCCAGGCATTGCCGCCATGGGCCAGGCAAAAGATCGTGCTCACCCCTGCTCCAGCAACCACCCCCAACGCGGCGCCGATCAGGCCGATCAAAGCAGCCTCGCCACAGACAGTTGTCGTCACCTGCTTTCTCGTCGCCCCGACAGCCCGCATCAAGCCCAACTCGTGCCGCCGTTCGGCCACGCTCATCACCATCGTATTGATCGTCCCCAATGCCGCCGCTACGACCGCCAGCAGCAGCAGGCTGTTCATCAGCGATAACAAGAGATCGGTGCTCTCATTGACCGTAGCCACGCTCTCCTCCCAACGCAATAACCACGCATCCTCGCCATACCTGTCGTCGATAGCCTGCAGATCCGCTTCCAGCACGTCCCGATCGACGCCGACGTGAGGAAAAACAATGATCGACGTCGGATCGCCTACCTCAAACTGCTCCATAACCGCCGGACTGATAAACGAGACCGGAATCATGCCCGCAGCGACAACACCACCCACGGTACAATCCAACGTCCCGCGTTTGCTTTCTACCACCAGCACATCCCCCGCGTGAACGCCGTTTCGCGCCGCCGCACCGGGTGAAAGCAGCACCCCACATCCGGCCTCCATAATCGGCAGAGCCGTTTCCAGGTCACTCTCGAGAAACGCAACGTTGCCCGGTACAGCCAGCAAATTCAAGTCAAGCATACTCGACATATAACCCGGTGCCAGCACGGCACTGATCTCAGGAATGACCACCGGACGCTCTACGCCTACATCAGCTCGCCCCTCGACGACACGCCCTACTTCAGCGATCACCTCCGGCTTGAGCCCATCGATCATACCCCCTGCGTTCATCACCCCTTGCGTAAAATCGGCCGCCGAGATTGACCAGCCGGGCAGCAAACCGTTACTGAATCGCGTTTCCTGCGCATACGCGATCAGCTCTTTTCCAAAAAAGTTGAATACGCCGGTCACGCCCACGACAGTCATCACACTCACCGAAAACGCCAACGCCGTCAGCGTTACCCGCCGCCGTTCTCGCTGCAGATTGTCGGCCATCAAGCTGCCACCAACGCGCAGCAGCCGCGTTAACGGCACGCGCAGCCCCCGCCCCACCGCACCGATCAGCGCCGGCGCAATCGCCAACAACGCCCCCAGCCAGGGCACGAGCAGCAAAAACGGCATAGCATAATTCCAGGGATCCAGTGTCCACTTGCCCGGCGGCGCGACGACGAGATAAACCACTAGAATCACGATGACCAAAAGGCCAACATAGACGCGCCAGGTCGTATGGCCAATTTGCTGCCGTGTTGACATCCTGTTCTGATCTCGCAGCGCTGCCAGCGGCGAGATCCGCGCCGCGCGTCGCGCCGGCAGCCACACGGATAGCAGCGTAATCGCCAGCTCAATCATCGCGGCCAAAAGGATATCGGACCAGGACGTGCTGCCTTTGCCCAACTCGTATCCCGAAGCACGCATCGCGATCAGGATCACCTGTCCCAGCAGCGGTCCGGCAACCACGCCGAGCAACGTGCCCATCCCGCCCGTCACCATCGCCTCGACCAACACCAGCCGCATAACGCCATCAGACTTACAGCCGCGCGTCATACCCAGCGCGCGCAGCGCGCCGATCTGCCTTTGGCGCTGGGTAACGGCCATGCCAAAAGCATTATAAATCAGGAACCCGGCGGCGAGCAAGATCATCGCTCCGGCCACGTTGAGACCAACGCCCATCATATCGGTCACAAAAGCGATTTGTTCCCTGATCGATTCCTCGACCGCACTGCGTACGCCGGAACTGGTGACGCCGGTGGCAACGATCGTTGCGACACCCAGGGCGACAGCCAGTACAGTTAGTGCCGTTCGCGTCTGGTGCTGGCTCAAGTTGCGCAGCGAAAGCAAAAGCCCTAGCCGAAACGGCGACCTTGGTTCAATCGAACGCCGCACGTCCGGCAGATCACGCCCGGGGTGCATCGTTTCGATCGTACTGCCGTGTAGCAGGGTGCGCACTGCCGGCAAAGCCGCTGCCGCCGCAAGCAGCGGAGAGAGAATCAGTCCCACCCAACCGCTGCGCAACGATGGCACCATCGTCTCTCCGGCCGCCTGCCACAACGGCAGATCGATCAGGCCAAACGTAGCGCCGCCATACGCCAGCGCAAACACGCTGCCCAGGCCCACGCCAGCGGTCGCTCCCAGCGCCGTGCCCAGCAGCCCTGTCAAGGCACTTTCCCCCATCACCACGGCCGTGATTTGGCGTCGCGTCGCACCGACCGCGCGCAGCAGACCCAACTCCTGCCGCCGCTCGGCCACGCTCATCAGTGTTGTATTGATCGTGCCCAATGCCGCCGCAACCACCGCCAGTAGCACCAGGCCGTTGAACAAGATCATCAACTGGTCGCTGGTGCCCGTGATCGCCTCAAGTTCGTCCTCGGGTCTGCTAACAAAAGCCTTGTCGCCATACTGTGCGTTCAAGGCATCAAGATCGGCCTCCAGGACAGCCGCATCCGTGCCGGGCAGCG
>JAFGJF010000519.1 GCA_016929205.1 Anaerolineae bacterium | reverse complement strand
GATCTGGACAACGTGCTGTACGAGATCATCAACGAAGGTGGATCGCTGGCCTGGCAAAACCATATGGTCGATTTTGTCCACAGCTACGAACGCGGCAGGCCCAAACAACATCCGGTCGGCATCACCTCGGGCACGCCCTGGATACGAAACGCGCCGGTGGCTGCCAGCACGGTCGATTGGTTCTCGCCCGTTTCACAGCCGAACTGGTGGGGCCGCCCTGGCACGCCCTTGGTAGAAGACTATAAAGAGGATCCGCCTATCGCCGATGGACACAAAGTGATGCTGCCGGACACCGATCACCTGTGGGGACACGGTGGCAATCCCAAGTGGGTGTGGAAATGCTTTACCCGGGGCCACAATCCGATCTTTATGGATCCGTGGCAGGGGCTTTATCTCGGTGCGACCGAAGAGATTGCGCCGTGGTCGTTTACCGGTGGGATCAGCAAAGATCAGCGCGACTATCCCGACTGGGAGCCGACGCGCCGGGCGATGGGCGACACAAACCGCTATGCAAAGAAAATGAACCTGGTCCAAATGACGCCGCGCTCCGAGTTGGCTTCGACACACTACTGCCTGGCCCATCCCGGCGAGGAATACCTGGTTTACCTGCCGGAAGGGGGTACTGTGACCTTGGATTTGTGCGAGTGCAGAGGGCAGTTTGCCGTCGAGTGGTTTCTGCCGCAAATCAACCGCACCTTGCCGGGCGCGCGCCCGCTGGCTGGTGGCGATTACGCCGTCACCACAGCGCCCTATACCGGCGATGCGGTCCTGTACCTGAAAAAGACCGGGTGAGACGCGTTCTCAAGCACTGTCAGGAGCACAAATGCCATGATCCGAGTGGAAAATCATGATTTGGGTGTGATCTGCGATGAAAGCGGCCATGGGCTGTCCATCGTTGACGGCAGGCGAGGCACCCGCTGGGCACTGGATGAGAAAACGCTGGTCTATGGCAGCAGCACCGACCTCGACCGGCGCGAGCCGCTGCTGCCCATAGCTGCCCGCAAAGAAAATCACGATACGATCGTCGTCACCTACCGGGCCGGACACACGTCACTGGCCATGCGCTACACTGTGCACGAGGACGATGTGGAGGTGAGACTTGGCGCGCCGGATTCGGATGAGGTGCGTTTTGTCGCGATGCCCGGTTCGTTCATTCCCGTCGGGGAACCGCTCAAGCTGCTTCTGCCGATCATGCAGGGCATGCTGTGGGATGGGCGGGGGCCCGAGTTCAGTGCGATCCGCGGCGAGGGATCGCACACCGGGTTTTCGATGTCTTTTCTGGGCTATCTGGGGGAGAAAGGCGGCCTGCTGGTTATCTCGGAAACGCGTGACGACCAGCGGTGGTGGTTTGGCAAGGATGAAACCGGGCGATTCTGGGCATCGAACCTGCAAATGGACTCCCTCGGCTCGATGCGCTATGAGCGGGTGGCGCGGATTTATCCCACCGGCGCCGACATCGTTGCCATTGCCAAGCGGTACCGGCAGCGGGTCCAAGAAAGCGGCCGTTTTGTCACCTGGGATCAAAAAATCGAGCAGCGGCCCGGCCTGGAGCGCCTGTTCGGAGCCTTGATCTGTTTCATCGGCTACTGCCAGGACGACCTGGATTACGCGGCCGAGTGCCGCAAGCTCAAGGCGTATGGCTTTGAGCGGGCGCTGGTCTATCCGGTCCGGTTCAACGTGTACGATCCGGACATCCGGATGGGTGGGCAGCCCCCGATCAACCTGAGCCATCAGGCGGTTGCCGCGATCAAGGCACTCGGGTACGACGTTGCTCCCTGGAGTTGGTTGAACGAAGCGTTGGATGACGGCACGGCCCGGATACAAACGATGTTTCGCCGGAACACCCAGGGGGAGACGATGCCGCACTGGGCCATTGATGCCCAGCAATGGTATCACGTATGCTATTCGTTTCTCCCAGCGTACCAACAGCGCGCCTTGAGTGAGGGCCTTCGAGATATGACCTGGGATCATTTCGATGTGCTGGCTTGTGCGCCTGCGATGGAGTGTTATGCCCTGGACCATCCCGCCCACCCCGGACGCCCCATGACACGCGCCGAAGACAAGGACTGGATCAGAAAAACATGTCTGGCCGACCAGGCCAAAGGGCTGCCGGTCAGTTCGGAGAATTTTAACGACGCTTACTCGCTGGAATGCGACCTGGGATCGGTAAAAGCGTGGCCCCAATACGGGCCGTGGCCCTTTTGGCCCGTCCCTCTGACCATGCTGGTTTATCACGACAGCATCATTCATTCCTGGTGGGAGGTGCACAACTATAACAATCCCTATTTCGGACGCACCCGCATGCCCGGGCAGTTTGAGTATGGCGGTGGAAGACCCCGGCTGATGGCGGCGCTGGATGCGTTGATGGGCTGCCCGCCCGACGTCTTTCCCTTTGGCGCGCAGTACGGTTGGAGCGGCCGGGGCAAGGAGACGTTTTTGTTCAAATACCGGTTTGATGACCCGGAGGTGCAGCTTGCATTGCGTGAAGCGTTGCCGGTAGCGCAACTGCACCGCAGGATCGGCAAAAAAGAGATGGTCCATTTCAAGATCCTCTCTGAGGACGGCACCACCCAGGAGACGGCGTTTGCCGACGGCACGCGCGTCGTGGCCAACTTTTCGCGCGATGTGGTCGGCGGAACAGAGGGGATCGGCCACGTGGTCATAGAAGGTATTCACTCCCTGATGCCGGAGAGTTGGGCGATCGCCGAGTAGGACAAGGACCGAGGTGAAACGATGGACACATTGATCATCCTGGGCGCCGGCCCGCACGCCTATGAAATGGCCGACATTGTCCGGCAGGTCAACCGGACTGTCGCCACCTGGGATCTGCTCGGATTTCTCGTCCCGGAGACGCAGGCCAAACGGGCAGGAGAACGATCGGCGTGCGGCGATACGGTGTTGGGAACCTATGCGGATGTGGCGCGGTATCCTGACGCCTGGTTTGTCCCTGAAGTCAATAACGCCTGTCCGAATACGCCGCGCGAGCGGCTGGTTTCACTGCTTGCCCCGGCGGCATTTGTCGCCGGTACAGCCCGCATTGGCAAAGGCACTGTGATCTATCCCCATTGTTTTATCGGGCACAATGCCGTGCTTGGCGAACAGAGTTTCGTGCTCGGTGGCAGCATCATCAACCACGATGTTTGCCTTGAGGATGACGTCACCGTGTGCAGCGGCGTGACCATCGCCGGTTTCGTGCACGTGGAGACGGGGTGTTACCTGGGTCAGGCGTGCACGATCAAGCAGCATTTGCGCATCGGCAAAGGCAGCTTGATCGGGATGGGCAGTGTGGTCATCCACGACGTGCCACCCCACAGTGTGATGGTCGGCAATCCCGCGCGCCTGCTGTGCGAAAGGCAGGTATAAGCTGTGCAAACCATATGTCGGGGGGTGGCATCTGCCGGATCAACGAGATGCGCAACGTCGGCTGTAAGGGCGAACTGGGCAGCATCCTGGGCACCCTCGGCTCAATCCGGCAGCACTCGGACCGGGCGGTGTGGACGAACGGCCTCTATGGCGACGAGGCCCAGGACATTGACATGACTGCCTTGTGGCAAGATCCCGCTCACCACCCACAAACGACGCTCGCCGCCAAACTCCCCGCCGCTTTTAAGGGGCAGGGTATGGGACACGAGGGCAGCCACCGCTTTCTGGCAGACGAATTCGTGCGTGCGGCGATCACCGGATGGCAGCCTCATAACCACGTCTGGGCTGCTGCCGCGTACAGCGCTCCCGGTATCGTCGCCTGGGACTCGCTACAGCAGGATGGCGCTTGGCTGGAGGTCTCTGACTTTGGGGGGCCAGCGGATGGCCGGAAACCATTGATGTACTAGAAACCGCGCCCGGTGATTGAAGAGATAGCAAAAAAATCATGACGACGTTTCAAAAAAAACACGCATTTGAGGCTTACAAATGGAGGATAAACATGACAATCAAAATTGAGCATTTGGGGCT